>CP082942.1:1884355-2198414 GCA_019933195.1 Clostridium sporogenes | reverse complement strand
AAAACTTATTATATAAATAAAAATAAAGTTCCAGTGTATAAAAATTTTGATTATAATAGTGAAGTATTATATTATTTATATGAAGATGATATAGTGGTTAGTTATAAAGAACAAAATGGATATATATTTTGCGAAGAAGGGAATTTAGGAAGAAAAGGTTGGATTAAAAAAAATAAAGAAAATCTTAAAGGAATTTTACATAAAAATACTGAATATAAAATAGATGTAGACTTAATAGATCAGAATATTAAGGTATACAAAAATGATCAAATAATAAAGAATATTAAATGTTCAACAGGGATTATAGGGAAACAAGATACAGAAACTCCATTAGGTATTTTTTATATTACAAATAGGGGAAAATATTTTTATAGCAATAAATATAATCAAGGTGGTAGACATTACATTAAATTTTTTGCAAATTATTTAATTCATTCTATACCTGTAGATAAAAATGGTAATATAATAGAAGAAGAAAAAGATAAATTAGGATTTCCAGCATCTCATGGGTGTATAAGAGTACCTATGGAGGATTCAAAATGGTTATATAAAAATATACCTGATAAATCTTTAATAATTATACATTATTAAAATGGAGAGAAAGGCTGATAAAAATGGATTATGATGTGATGATATTAGGTGGGGGAATAATTGGATGTGCATTAGCTTATGAATTGTCAAAATATAGTTTGAATATAGCCTTAATAGAAAAGGATTATGATATAGCAGATGATGTAGCATTTATAAATTCATCTGTAGTTTATGATGGAGTAGAATGTGAAGATAATTTAGCAGCTAATTTAGAGCTAAATGGCAATAATTTAATGGAGGAAATAGCTAAAAAATTTAAAATTCCATTTAAAAGGACAGGGTCATTAATAATAGCTCAAAATGATGATGAAGTATCTAATATAGAAAATATGCATAATAAAGCTTTACAAAGAGGAATAAAGAATATAAAAATATTAACTAAAGCTGAAGTAGAAAAAATAGAACCAAATTTAAATATAGATTTTAAAAAGGCATTATATTCTAAAAATACAGCATCTATAGCACCTTTTGATTTAGCTATATCCTATGGAGAAATTGCTTTTGATAATGGAGTAAATTTTAAACTAGAGGAAGAAGTTTTAGAAATACAAAAATTGTCTAAGGGATATAAAATTATAACCAATAAAAATAAATTTAACTGTAATATAGTTATAAATACAACTCCGGATGAGAATTTTGGTATATATTCAGATACTAAAAGAAATTATAAAAAAAGTAATTTGAATTATTTGTTAATAGAAAAAAATTCAATTAAAGAATTTAATAACATAGTGATAAAGTTAGGTAACAATGAAGATATAAAAAAAGTTTTAGCAGTACCAACAGTTCAAGGTAATATGGTTTTAGCTGTAGATGCATATGAAAAGATAAATTATAAGGATATATTGGATGTTTCTCTTTCTATATTAGATGAAATAAATGAGATGGATATAAATAACTTTTATCAATTTCCGTATTACGATGATAGTATAGTCATAGATGATAGTTTAATAGACAAGGGATATATAAAAGTTATAGTGAATCATTATGGACAAGTAACAATGACGCCTTATATAGCAAAGATTGTTACAGAGACTATAGTTAGCAATATAAAATGTGTGTTAAAGAAAGAATTTATAGACAAAAGAAGAGACTATTATAAATTTAGTGAATTATCTTTAGAAGAAAGAAATAAAATTATAAAGATGGATAAAAGATATGGAAAGATAATATGTGCTTGTAATAAGGTGACGGAAGGAGAAATTATAGATGCTATAAGAAGGCCTTTAGGTGCAAGAACATTAGAGGGCGTAAAAAGAAGAACAGGGGCTGCTTTTGGTAGTTGTCAAGGAACTTATTGTTTAAATAAAGTTGCATCAATATTAGCTAGAGAAACAAATAAATTTATGACAGATATAGTTAAGGATTCAAAGAATTCAAAAATTACACCCTGTAGAATTAAAGAATTTAATACAATTTAATTTTAGGAGGAATAAAGGTGATTAGAGAATTTATTTGTAATGGATGCAATAAAAAATGTATAATATCACTTTATAATAATAATCATAATACTATAAAAGGTAACCAATGTAATTTAGGAATGGATTATGCTAAAAATTATGCTAATAGTAGTAAAGACATTTTTACTACATTAGTTAGAATAAAGGGGTCTAAATACAATGTATTACCAGTAAAAAGTAGTGAACCTATAGAAAAATCTCTTTGGGTAGAGTGCTCTAAAGCCTTAAGTAGATTATATGTAGGTTATCCTATTGAAATTGGAGATGTAATTTGTAAAAATATTTTAAACACTGGAGTAGATATAATAGCAAGTAAAAATATTAATGAGTAAATTGGTACCTAAAATTAATAAATATTATTGACATATAATTGTAGTATTTATATAATTTTATTAAATTTATGTTTATAATTAAATATTAAAACTGGTGAAGAGGAATAGTAACTGTATGAAGTTTCAAGAGAGTTAACGAGTGGTGTAAGTTAATAACATTATATTGTGAATCCACCGCTGAGGGACTGTGATAAAAGCAGTACGGGTAACCGTTATTTTAATTAAGATAGGATCATTTATGATCAATTAGGGTGGCAACGCGGAGCTTTTCGTCCCTTTTATGGGGATGAAGGGCTTTTTTTATTATATTAAAAAATTATAAAATTTGGAGGGAGGAAGTATTTGTTGGATCATCCAATAAATAAAACATTATGTTAGATTTAAAAAGAATAAGAAATAATTCAAATGAAATAAAAAAGGCATTAAGTAATAGGGGAGAAAAGTTTGATATAAATATAATTGACGAGGTTTTAAAATTAGATGAAGAAAGAAGAAATATTTTAAGTAAGGTTGAGGTTTTAAAAAACAAGAAAAATCAAGTTTCTCCTAAAATTCCTAAACTAAAAAAAGAAGGAAAAGATGTTTCTAATATAGTAGATGAAATGAAAAATTTATCTGATGAAATCAAAGGTTTTGATGCTAATTTATCTCAAATAGATGAAAAAATACAATATATAATGCTTAGAATACCCAATATACCAAATCCACAAGTACCAGATGGAGAAACAGATGAAGATAATGTAGAGATAAGAAAATGGTCAGAACCAACAAAGTTCAATTTTGAACCTAAAGCTCATTGGGATGTAGGAACAAATTTAAATATACTTGATTTCGAAAGAGCTGGAAAAGTAACAGGATCAAGATTTACTTTTTATAAAGGATTAGGAGCTAGATTAGAAAGATCACTAATATCTTATTTTCTAGATACACATACAGAAAAACATGGTTATACCGAAATATTACCACCTTATATGGTAAATAGATTAAGTATGACAGGAACAGGACAACTGCCTAAATTTGAGGAAGATGCTTTTAAAATTGCAGATGATGATTACTTTTTAATACCAACTGCAGAGGTTCCTGTAACTAATTTATATAGAGATGAAATATTAAAAGGCGATGAATTACCATTAAAACATGTGGCTTATAGTGCTTGTTTTAGATCAGAATCAGGCTCAGCAGGTAGGGATACAAGAGGTCTTGTTAGACAACATCAATTTAATAAAGTTGAGTTAGTTAAATTTACAAAGCCAGAACAGTCTTATGAGGAATTAGAAAAATTAATTAATGATGCTGAAACAGTATTAAAAGAACTATGTATCCCTTATAGAGTAGTTAGAATATGTAAAGGTGATTTAGGATTTACAGCTGCATTAAAATATGATTTAGAAGTTTGGATGCCAAGTTATAATAGATATGTTGAAATATCAAGTTGTAGTAATTTTGAAGATTTCCAAGCAAGACGTGCTAATATAAGATATAAAGAAGATTCAAAATCCAAACCACAATATGTGCATACATTAAATGGATCAGGTGTTGCTATTGGAAGAACTGTTGCAGCTATACTTGAAAATTACCAAAATGAAGATGGATCAGTTACAATACCAGAAGTATTAAGAGATTATATGGGTGAAAGAGAAATTATAAAATAACTATATGTTCTTTATTGTAAAAATATTGTCAACCCTTTTGGAAAATGTCCTAAAATAGTTTAATTATTAGCACCAGAAAAATTTGGTGCTTTTTTATTATATTCAAACACGGTACGTATATCAGTGAAAAAGATGTATAGACGCATCCATTCTTAAGTCAGCCTTTCTCAGTATTCCCACCTCATTTCAAGTTACGAGGTTATTGTATACTAAAAATTACATTTGGGACATAATCACACGTGTTATATTAGGAAATTATCATATATCAATCAGAGAAGTGAATATAAAAAATGTAATTTGTGTTGACAAAATTTAATTATAATGTTACAATAATTTTCGTCACGAAGTTAAATATGTGGAGAGATGGTCGAGTTGGTTTAAGGCACCGGTCTTGAAAACCGGCGTACGGGTGACCGTACCTAGGGTTCGAATCCCTATCTCTCCGCCATTTTTATATAATTAAGCTATGGAGAAATACTCAAGTGGCTGAAGAGGCGCCCCTGCTAAGGGCGTAGATCGGGTAACCGGTGCGAGGGTTCAAATCCCTCTTTCTCCGCCATAAGAAAACATCAATATTAATGTAATGTTGATGTACGAAAAAACCCAGTATTATTGGGTTTTTTGGCATATTAAGGAAAAATTAGGCCGCCTATCAAGGTGGATTTTTGTTTTTTTTGAAACCTCTATCGTGAAAAAGTGTATACCCTACCCCCAAGGGGATTTTAATTGTTTTGTGGTCAAAAAAGAGAATGCGGTTTTCTTTAAAGAAATCTTACTAAGAAGAACATCAAAAAGTTACTTATGTCAGATTGACAATTATTCGATCTTTGAAAAACGGTATAGGTTCATGAACTAACCATGGTCCAGAACCTACACTTTTTTCATTTTCTTAATTAACAATTTTCAGTAAAATTTTTAAAGTTAATATATCTTATCCAATAATATTGAAAATCATTTAATTGCTTAATTGAACAATAGTTAAAGAGCGATTCATATAACCTAAAATAGGAAAATCCGTACCAACACTTGCTCCTACTTCATCTTCTGATGTTAAAGAGGCTTGAACAACAAACGTTGAACTACTTCTATTAGATATCTTAAAAAAAGTAGTAGTATCTCCAAAAATCGGTGTACCATTTACAGTAATAATAGCATTTAGATATGGTTGATCTGGATCTGGATTAACGGTGGCTTCAGCGTTAATAGATATAGTTATTTGATAAATTCCGCTTTCGCCTACCACTAATTCATTACCTGATAGACTAACTGTGATAGTATCTGATAAAGGTCCAACCACATTAAATGGTACGGATGTGAGTGTTACCCCAGGTGTTTCTACACTGCTTCCTCTTAAAGAGCCAAAAGCCAAAACAACTTCTCCAGTTGGGCCGGTGGCTCCAGTTACACCAGTGCGCCTATGGGGCCTGTCATGCCGATAAGACCTTGGAGACCAGTAGGGCCTGTAATTCCCTGTAGCCCAGTAGAACCTGTCGTTCCTTGGATGCCTTGTATTCCCTGTGGCCCTTGAGGACCTGCTGGGCCGATACAGCAACAACGGCAACACGTATTGTGTGGGAAGGATAAACGTTTACAGGAATTGCAATTGGTATTTATAATATTACGGTTAGCAAAACCTCGATTATTTTTCATCATGTTTCCTCCAGTTCAGGCTATTATTAGCGCATTATATCCCTAGTATATCAATATGCCTAAAATGGAAGAGTGGTTCGTTATATTGCAACTACACCAAGGAAGCATATACTACTAGTGCTCATGCTCTTTATTCGAGAACTTAGGAAATCCGGCATGGCGGTCGAATTGTTCAAAGAAGGCACTATGCTAAACGAGATGACGGCGTTCACGGGAAAAGTTATTCAATAAAATCAGAATTTAAAAGTTGCAGGAGAGGCCTATAAAAGCCCATCTTGGAGTTTTAAGTTGTGGGATAAGGGTCGAAAAGTATTAAAAAATAATTTTAGTGAATAGTGAGTTGATTAGTTAGGATAATAAAAGTTGGTATGCTTTTAGAAAAAATTTTAATAATATATTGACATATATTATTTTTATTGTTATAATTTATTACGTACTCAAGTGAAAATTTAAGATAATGTGGAGAGATGGTCGAGTTGGTTTAAGGCACCGGTCTTGAAAACCGGCGTACGGGTGACCGTACCTAGGGTTCGAATCCCTATCTCTCCGCCATTTTTATTTAAGTAAGCTATGGAGAAATACTCAAGTGGCTGAAGAGGCGCCCCTGCTAAGGGCGTAGATCGGGTAACCGGTGCGAGGGTTCAAATCCCTCTTTCTCCGCCAAAGCATTTAACTCTAAGGTTAAATGCTTTTTATTATAAGTTGATTTATAATGCTTTTTATGTTAAAATAATTATGTAAAATTTGCATCGGTAGCTCAGTTGGATAGAGTAGCTGGCTACGAACCAGTTGGCCGCGGGTTCGAATCCTGCCCGGTGCACCATAAATAAAAAGTCTTTCGATTTATCGAAAGACTTTTTTATTTTTTGTTCCCAATAGGCTCACCCATTATGACAGATGTTTCATATCCTAATTTACTTTGATTTAATATATCATCATCAATTTTTATAGTATTTGCTTTAAAGAATAAAATTACTGTAGATCCTCCAAATTTAAAATACCCTTTTTCATCACCTTTCAAAATTTTAGTATTAGGTTTATAAGTCTGTATTATAGAACCTACACAGGTTGCTCCAACTTCCATAAATATTACATCACCAAAATTTTCACTATGAAAAATAGAATACTCTCTTTTGTTTTTGCAAAATAAACTAGGGATTTTAGATAATGCAATTGGATTTACTGAATAGTAAAAACCATCTAGCTTTATAGTATTTTTACAGGTACCATTATCTATAAAATGAAATCTATGATAGTCTGTGGGACATAATCTTAAAACTAAGCAAGTTCCATTGTCATATTCTTTAGCTAATGAATTATTATTTATTAATTCATAAAAACTATAATTGATTCCCTTTACTTCAGTTACTGAATTTAGATTTAAATTTTCATATGCAAGTATTTTACCATCACCTGGTGATATTAAAATATTTTTATCAGTTTTTATGGGTCTAGCTTCTTTTTTTAATTTTCTAGTAAAAAAATCATTAAAACATTTAAAATTATTTGATTGATTTTCACTTAAAGACATATCAATCTGAAAATCATTAATAAATTTATTTATTTTTTTACTACTTAACTTTCTATCACAATAAAATCCATATATTTTCGAAAAAAATTTCTTTTTTATAAATATTTCTAAAAGATTCATACCTATAGGTGAAGAATAAGTCCAATTTAAATATTTTTCACCAGCAATTTTTTCTATATCATAATTGTTAGTTCTTCTATTATAATATTTTATCATTAAAAAACCTCTTTCTAAGTAAAATATGATAAGCTAATTATTATTTAATTAGCTATAAATGTCAATAAATTAATAAAAATAAAAGAAATATTTATATATAGATTATAATTTACCAGACTTTATTATAGATATAAGAAGCCAAAAGCCCATAAAAGCTGCAATAAGATATCCTAATATTCCTATTATGGATATATCATAAAATTTAGGACCAATATTGGAATTAAGTATAAAAGAAGAACCAATTATCATTGAAGATATTATTAAAGCAAAAACTATTCTATTTATCATTCTATTTAGCTCATTAATTGATCTATCTAAATTATTAACATTAAGTTGAATCTTTGATCTACCATTTAAAATACTATTCAGTAGTTGAACAGTTTTAGTAGGAATTTTTGATAAATCTTCTGCAGTTCTATAACTATTTAATATTAATTCGTCAAAATCGATATTTTTAAACAGATTAACTTTATCGTTATTTTTTACATAAGGAATTGCAATATCTAATATTTGAATATTAGGATCTATTTTTTCCAATATGCCTTCTATTATAATTAGGCTTCTTATGAGCATAGTTAATTCTTTAGGTAAACTAACGTTATTATTGCGAGCGCATTGAAATAATTCTTGAAGCATAGTTGACATTTTTATATTTTTTAAAGGAGTAGAAAGGTAAATATCAAATAAATAATTTATATCATCAAATAAGTTATTTTTATTTATATGACCTTTTTTTATTCCTATAGAGAGTATTACAGATATAAGTTTATCTACATCTTTAAGTGCTATAGCTATCATGGCTTCATTTAAATAATTTCTTAAGTCAGGTGTGAGAGTACCCATTATACCAAAATCTATATAGCATATTTTATTTTTAAATATAAAAATATTACCAGGATGAGGATCCCCATGAAAAAATCCATCTTCAAAAATTTGTTTTAATATAGATATGGCTAATTTATGAGCTACATCTTTTTTATTATAATTTAATTTATCTAAAGATTTTGTGTCAGTTATTTTAAAACCATTAATTTTTTCCATAGTAATTATTTTGTTACTACAGTATTTATCTATAGTTTTAGGAATATAAATACATTTTATATTTTTATTTAAGTATTTAAATTTTTTTATATTTTCTTTTTCATTATTAAAATCTAATTCCAGATTAGTTGCATTTATTAATTCATCTATAGCCTCTTTAGGATCTATTAATGTATCAAAAGTTTTAATTTTTCCAATGGTAAATATTCTTTTTAATATATTTAAATCCATATTCATTTTTTCTTTTATTTCTGGTCTTTGAATTTTTACTATAACTTCTTCATTATTATGAAGTCTAGCAGAATAAACTTGGGATATAGAAGCAGAAGCTAAAGGCTTTTTATCAAAATTTAAAAAAGCATCTTCTATAGATATATTAAATTCTTCAAAAAATATTTTATTTATATCATTAAAATCATTTTCAGGTACACTATCTTGAAGTTTTGATAATTCGTTTATATAAGCTTCTGATAATATATCAGGTCTTGTGCTCAATATTTGACCTATTTTTATAAAGGTAGGTCCCAATTCTTCAAAAGCTTTTCTTAAGTTTTCTGGAGCTTTAACTTCGTTAAACTTTGAATCTACAATATGACCAAAACCATAGAATGCTAATATTTTTATTATTTCTTTAAATCTTTGCACAGAATTTAAGTACATTTTAATACCTCTCTGAGAAATTTTATCTATATTATAGTATAAATAAAAGCCCTAACCTTAGTTGGGCTTATTAATATTATTTTTCTAGTTTAGAAATTTTATCTTCAAGTGATTTTATTTTATCATTTATATTTTTTAAATCATCTTTATTAGCAAAATTTAATTCATTAAATATGGAAATTATATCTTCTTTTGTAAGTTGTTTTTCTTCAGATGAACTTTTATATTTTTTATTTTCATCAATAGTTTTTTTCAATTCTTCAGACAACTCTTTACCTTCATTTACAGTAATCTTACCCTTTTTAACCATTTCATCTACTAAATTAGAGGCTTTCTCATAGGTGCAAGCTGCTGAACCAATACCAGCTAAAAGTATATTTTTAAATTCGCTTATCATAATATACACCTCCTACTTTTACATATATTATACTACAATAGAATATGCAACATAAATTAAATAATTATTAACTTTAGTATTGACTATAATTGTTGAAATTATAGCTAAAATCAGTTATAATGTATACAATTCTTGACATTAATTATGAATTGTAATAAACTATTAAAAGATAAATGAGCGCTCGTAGCTCAGTAGGATAGAGCAGCAGTTTCCTAAACTGCGTGCCGCAGGTTCGATTCCTGTCGGGCGTACCAAAAGTCTTATAACTTATTTGTTATAAGACTTTTTTATTTTTTGTAAATAGTAATATTAATTAAATATAATTTAAATTTGATATAATATAAAATAATAGGTATTATTTAGTATTCCATAAAAGGAGCGAATTCTATGAAATTAGAGATAATAACAGAAGATCGTTTAGGCATGGTGCTAGATATTTTAAATATTTTATATAAGGAAAATATGGATATAAAATCTCTAGAAGTATTTCCTAAAAAGATATATATAAAAATAAATAAAAAGATTTCTTATAATAAAAACATGCTGATTAATGAAATAAAAAATATAAAAGGAGTAGTAAAAGTAAAAAGGATAGATATACTTCCTTATGAAAAGAATGAAAAAAAATTATTTACCATAATTGATTTTTTAGAGGAGGGTGTAATATTTGTCAATGAAAAATGCCAAGTAGAAGTTTTTAATAAGTATTGTGAAAATCTATTTGATATTTTAAAAGAAAATGCAATTGGAAAGCACATAAAAGAAATCTTGATACAAAATCAACTCATACTAGATGCTTTAAAAAAAGGAAAAGATTATGATAATTTGCAATTCTTTATTAATAATAAAGATAGAAAAGGAATGTATATATCCACAGCCAGAGCTATTAAAGATGATAAGAATAAAATAATAGGATTTGTTATATTAATAAAAGATTTAAAAGAAACTATTGAAATAGTAAATTCTATTAAATATGAAGAAAATGAAGCATTTAGAGGGATAATAGGAAAAAGTAGTTGTATTGAAAACTTAAAAGAAATATGTAAATCAGTTGCTAAAACAAATTCAACCGTATTAATTTGTGGAGAATCTGGAACAGGAAAAGAACTTTTTGCAAAGGCTATTTATAAATTAAGTTTAAGGAATAATAAAAATTTTATTACTGTAAATTGTGCCGGTTTACAGGATAATTTAATAGAAAGTGAACTTTTTGGTTATGAAGCAGGAAGTTTTACCGGAGCTAAATCTAATGGCAAAGAAGGTTTCTTTAAGTTAGCGGATAAGGGTACTATATTTTTAGATGAAATTGGAGAACTTCCTCTTAATATTCAGTGTAAATTTTTAAGAGTATTACAAGAAGGAACTATAAGAAAAATAGGAAGTACAAAGGAAGAAAAAATAGATGTGAGAATAATTGCTGCTACTAATAGAAATTTAAAAGAAATGGTTTCAAAAGGGAAATTTAGAGAAGACCTATACTATAGGCTAAATGTAGTACCTATAGAAATACCTCCATTAAGAGAAAGAAAAGAGGATATACAATTATTAGTAGATAGTTTTGTGAAAACTTTAAATGAAAGTTTAAATAAAAATATAAGATATATAGATAAGAAATTTATAGATAAATTATTAAACTATGATTTCCCAGGTAATATTAGGGAACTTCAAAATATAATTGAAAGGGCTATGAATTTGTGTCTAGATAATATATTAAGTGATAAAAATTTTAGTATAAATGGTAATATTACATTAAACAATGATAAAAATAATGATAGTGGTGCATTACCTTTACAAGATATAGTAGAGCAGGCAGAAAAATGTGCCATACAGAGGGCAATGGATGAATATAAAAGTTTAAGAAAAGTAGGCAAAGTATTAGGGGTTTCACATACTACTATAATGAATAAAATAAAAAAGTATGGAATTGTCTGTAAATAAATATTTACGATTGTAAAAAAATATTGCCAGTTTTAAATAAAAAATATTATGAATTATTTATAGTATCTTATATTTTCCATGATAATATGGCTAATTTATACATTTATAACTATTGGTATATTATTTGCTTTAATAAATATGTATATTTATTTGAAAGGGGATTAATATATGGAAAATATAAAGAAAATGGGGTTTGCAACAAAGGCTATACATGGGGGACATATGGGAGATAAACAGTTTGGTTCATTATCAACTCCAATATATCAAACATCTACATTTATATTTGATTCCGCAGAACAAGGTGGTAGGAGATTTGCAGGAGAAGAAAATGGATATATATATTCAAGGCTAGGTAATCCTACATCTACAGAAGTAGAGAATAAATTGGCTCTATTAGAAGGTGGCGAGGCAGCTGTTGTAGCGGCATCAGGTATGGGAGCCATAGCTGCATCTTTATGGTCAGCTTTAAAAGCAGGAGATCATGTAGTTGCATCAGATACTTTATATGGATGCACATTTGCATTATTAAATCATGGATTAACAAGATATGGAGTAGAGGTTACATTTGTAGATGTATCTAATTTAGATGAGGTAAAAAATGCATTAAGAGCAAATACTAAAGTAGTTTATTTAGAAACTCCAGCTAACCCAACACTAAAAGTTACTGATATTAAAAAAATATCAGATATGGTTCATGAAAGCAATAAAGAATGTTTTGTATTTGTTGATAATACTTTTTGTACACCATACATACAAAAGCCATTAGAGTTAGGTGCTGATGTAGTTGTACATTCTGCTACTAAATATTTAAATGGACATGGAGATGTAATAGCTGGATTTGCAGTAGGAAAAGAGGAATTTATAAATCAAGTTAAACTATTTGGTATAAAAGACATGACAGGATCAGTTATAGGACCTTTTGAAGCATTTCTAATAATAAGAGGGATGAAAACATTACAATTAAGAATGGAAAAACATTGCAGTAATGCTATGGAAGTAGCAAAGTTTTTAGAATCTCATCCAGCAGTTGAAAAGGTTTATTATCCAGGATTAGAAAGCTTTGAATACTATGAACTTGCTAAAAAACAAATGAATTTGCCTGGTGCTATGATTTCCTTTGAACTAAAAGGTGGAGTAGAAGAAGGTAAAGCAGTTATGAATAATGTTAAATTGGCTACTCTAGCAGTAAGCCTTGGAGATGCAGAAACATTAATTCAACATCCAGCATCAATGACTCATTCTCCTTATACAGCGGAGGAAAGAAAAGAAGCAGGTATAAGTGATGGGTTGGTAAGGTTGTCTGTAGGGCTTGAAGATGTAGAAGATATAATTAGTGATTTAAAACAAGCTTTAGATTTAATAGTTAAATAATTACTTTATAAAAATCCAAATGTTGATTCCATATATATGGAATCAACATTTGTTACTATAAATATAAAATAGGCAAATTATAATACATGATAATACATGAAGAAATTGATATAAAGGAGTCTTATATGGAAAGTTATATAGGATATGCAATAGCTGAAGCAAAAAAAGCATTAGAAATAGGAGAGGTTCCCGTTGGAGCTATTATAGTTAAAGAAAATAAAATTATATCTAAAAGTCATAATTTAAAAGAGGCGCTAAAAGATCCAACAGCACATGCAGAAATATTAGCGATAAGAAAAGCATGTAATGTGCTTGGAAATTGGAGATTAAAAGGATGTAAAATGTATGTAACCTTAGAACCTTGTGCTATGTGTGCTAGTGCAATAATTCAATCTAGAATAAGTGAATTACATATAGGAACTTTTGACCCAGTAGGAGGGGCATGTGGATCGGTAGTAAATATAACGAATAATGCTTATTTAAAAAGTAATTTAAATATTAAATGGCTATATAATGATGAATGTAGTAGAATAATAACAAATTTTTTTGAAAATATTAGATAAAACTAATAAAAATTTTATAATTAAGAATAGTTTATACAATAAATGTATTTATTTTAATATAATTACATTTATTCAAAATAAATATTATATTAAAGTATTGAAGTTATTATAATTTCATAGTATAATACTTTATGTTGACAATAAAATAATAATTATAAGATTTCGTGGAGAGATGTCCGAGAGGTTTAAGGAGCACGCCTGGAAAGCGTGTATAGGGGCAACTCTATCGGGGGTTCGAATCCCCCTCTCTCCGCCATTTAATCTTTCCGTGCTAGATGGGGAGTTAGCGGTGCCCTGTAACCTGCAATCCGCTATAGCAGGATTGAATTCTTCGCCTAGACTTTAACTTGTGGGGTCTGGCCTGTAAAAGTGGTGTTGATAATTGGGTCCCACGCAACGGAAATTCATGAACTCCGTCAGATCCGGAAGGAAGCAGCGGTAAGTGAACACTTTCGTGTGCCGTGGATAAACCTGATTTGAGCTAACTGTACAGGTAACGCTCATAAGTTAACAGACAAAGCGAAGTGCACGGTTTAATAAGAAATTTAAAGGTACTTTTAAAGGTACCTTTTATTTTTTATAATAAAATATTAGTGTATAATATTAATATATAGTTTCAATTATTTATAGTAAGAAGGTGGTAACAGTGTCTTATACCGCATTATATAGAGAGTGGAGACCCAGAACCTTTAAAGAGGTAGTTGGACAAAAACATATAACAGTAACGCTTAAAAATCAAGTTATGGAAAAAAGAATAGCTCATGCTTATCTTTTTTGTGGAACAAGAGGTACAGGAAAAACATCTACAGCAAAAATATTATCAAAAGCAGTAAATTGTTTAAATCCTAAAGATGGTGAACCTTGTAACGAATGTGAAATTTGTAATAAAATAAATAGTGGAACTTTAATGGATGTAATAGAAATGGATGCTGCTTCTAAAAGAAAATTAGAGGACATAAAGGAAGTTATAGAAAATGTAAAATATCCTCCACAGGAAGGAAAAAATAAAGTTTATATAATGGATGAGGTTCATATGTTAACTCAAGAAGCAGTAAATGCTTTTTTGAAAACTTTAGAAGAACCTCCAAGCAATGTAATATTTATATTAGCAACCACTGATCCTCAAAAATTACCTGTAACTATATTATCTAGATGCCAAAGATTTGATTTTAGAAGAATAAGAAATGAGGAAATATTTGAAAGGCTTAGGTCAATAGTATCACAGCAGGGAGTATACGCAGATGATAGAAGTCTTAATCTTATAGCTAGAATGTCAGATGGGGCAATGAGAGATGCTTTAAGTATATTAGATCAAGTTATATCTACTGGAGATGGAAAAGTAGAATATGATCAAGTTTTAGATATGCTAGGGTTAGTTACAAATGAAAATCTTCTAAGAATTACAAATAGTATAATAGAAAAAGATGTAGAGAAGTCTATGAGAATAATAGAAGATATAGTTTTAAGTGGAAAAGATATATATAACTTTATGAAAGATATGATAACCCATCTTAGAAATATACTTATGGTAAAAGTAAGTAAAAATCCAGATGAAATATTAGATATGTCCAGTGAAAATATTGATTTAGTAAAAGAGCAGGCTGAAAAAATAAGAATAGAAGAAATAATGAGAAATATAAAAATACTTCAGGATGCAGAACAGCAATCTAAATGGGTAAAACAAAGTAGAATATATTTAGAATTAGCTGTGCTTAAAATGTGCAAAATAGAATATGACACATCTAAAGAAGTAATACTTTCTAGACTTAATAAAATAGAGGAGCTTATAAAATCTGGTAATATAAAATTAGCAATAAGTGAAGAAAAGAAGAAAATAGAGCCAAAGGAATTTAATCTAAAAAGAGAAAAAGAAAGTATACAACATAGTAAAATAGAACAAAATTCATTAGAAGATTATAATAAGGACTCTAAATTAACTGTAGAAACTGTCAAGAAAATGTGGCATGATATATTAGAAGCTTTTAAATCAAGAAGGCTTATGGTATTATATGCAGCTTTAGTCACTGCAGATATAACAGATTGCAAAGAAGGAATTATTACTTTAAATTATAATAAGCAGTATTCTTTCAATAAAAAGAGATTAGAAAAGCCAGAAAATAATAAAATAGTTCAAGAAATTTTTTCTGAGGTACTAAAAGAGAAAATTAGAATAATATATACTGTGGAGGAAAGCGTTAAAGAAGAAAATTTACCAGAAGAAGTTTTAAAAAATACTTTTGGAGATAATATATTAGAAATAATTGATGAATAGCTAGTTAAATATTACAATTATGATATAATAAAAATCGAATTATTTATATTAAGGAGGAATTTTTTATGGCAAGAGGTGGATTCCCTAACATGGGTGGAGCAAATATGAATAACTTAATAAAACAGGCTCAAAAACTTCAACAAGATATGGAAAAAATGCAAGGTGATATGGAAAAGAAAGAATTCTCAGCTACAGTTGGAGGAGGAGCAGTTACAGCCGTTGCTAATGGTAAAAAACAAATAGTGAATATAAAAATAAAACCAGAAGTTGTAGATGAAGATGATATAGAAATGCTTCAAGATTTAATAATGAGTGCATGCAATGAAGCTTTAAAGAAGGCTGAAGAAGATACTTCAAGTGAAATGAAAAGATTAACTGGAGGAATGAACTTACCAGGAATGTTCTAGAGTTAAGCTAAAGTAAAACAGAGGTGAAAGATTTGGATTTTTATCCTATAGCTATAGAAAAATTAATAGAAGAATTCGCTAAATTACCGGGTATAGGTTATAAAACAGCACAAAGACTTACTCTATATGTACTAAATTTACCTAAAGAAGAGGTAAAAGAATTTTCAGAGGCATTGGTAAAAGCCAGGGGTACAATTAAATATTGTTCTGTATGTGGTAATTTTACAGATAAAGATCCCTGTGCCATATGTAGTAATCCCAATAGGGATAAATCTATTATTTGTGTAATAGAACAACCTAAAGATATAATGTCTATGGAAAAGATAAGAGAATATAATGGAGTATATCATGTATTACATGGAAATATATCGCCTATGGCGGGAAGAGGACCCGAAGATATAAAATTACGAGAATTAATAAGAAGAATAGATGGCAGTGTAAATGAAGTTATAGTTGCTACTAATCCTAATGTAGAAGGAGAAGCAACAGCTATGTATATATCTAAAATATTAAAACCTCTAGGAGTTAAAGTTACAAGAATTGCCCACGGAGTACCTGTAGGTGGGGATTTAGAATATGCAGATGAGGTTACTTTAGCTAAAGCATTAGAAGGAAGAATAGAATTATAAAAAAATTTTATGAATATAAATCCCATTTTGTGTCTATTATTGAAATAGGAGATAAAATGGGAGGTTTTTTATAATGAAGAAATTAAATGATAGGAAAAATGAAAAAAAATTATTACTAGAATCTATAGACAGTGTAATATCAGAGATAAATAATATAAGAAGATTGTTTGAGAATACAAGTGACCCAAAATTAATTGATTATGCTATATATATGGAAGAGGCATTAAAAGCTAAATATATTTATCTCTTAAAAGAAGCTAAAGAAAAAGATATTAAAGTAGAATATTGTGATACAATAAAAGAAGTTGAAGTAGGATAAAGTATACATTTAATAAACCATTAGAAATATAAAATTCTAATGGTTTATTTTTATTTAACATAATATTAAAATAATATATAATTTTTAGTATTAGTATAGAATATAAATATAATATATAAATTAGAGGGAGCTGAATTTATGGGAATAGAATATATTGCTTATTTTATTTTAGCTATATTTTTATTATTTTTATTAGTAAAAATATTTTCATGGCCATTAAAAATTTTATTAAGTTTAATAGGAAATGCAATTTTAGGAACCATATTATTATTTATTTTAAATGTGGTTGGAGGAGCTTTTAATTTTTACATAGGTATAAATATATGGACAGCGTTAATAGCAGGTTTTTTTGGAATACCAGGAGTTATATTCCTTATAATATTTAAATTATTTTTATAAATCTGTGGATAACTTTTGAAAAATAAATGTTTTCAACAATTATTAAGGTTTTATGTGGATAAAACCTGTGGATATGTGTATAATTATATGTGAATTTATATATTAACTATGAGAGGAGGCTTATCGAAATTTTTTTCGATAAAATAAATTTTGAAAATAACTAAAAATATATTAAGAGCTGAGTTTATAAAAAGGCCTAATAGATTTCAGGCCTATGTAAAAATAAATAATGAAGTAGAAATTGTACATGTCCCTAATACAGGAAGATGCAAGGAGATATTAATCCCAGGATCTACGGTTATATTAAGGGAAGAAAATAATGAAAATAGAAAAACTAAATATGACTTGATAGCAGGATATAAACAAAATATGCTTATAAATATAGATTCTCAAATACCTAATAAGGTAGTTTATGAAGCATTAACAAATTCTAAAATAGAAATACTTAAAGAATACACTGATATAAAAAGAGAAAAAACTTTTGGAAAAAGTAGATTTGATTTTAAATTAGAAAAGGAAAATGGAGAAATATACTATTTGGAAGTAAAAGGGGTAACCCTTGAAAATGGTGGTCTAACTATGTTCCCAGATGCGCCTACAGAAAGAGGAACAAAGCATATATTAGAACTTATAGATGTAAAAAACCAAGGTATGGGTGCAGGCGTATTATTTTTAATACAATTAGATGATGTTAAAAAATTTACGCCAAATCATAAGATGGATGAAAATTTTGGAAAGGCTTTAAAGCTAGCACAAGAAAAGGGCGTGGACATTTTAGCCTATGATTGTTTAGTTGAAGAAAATAGTATTTCTTTAAATAATCCTATACCAATCGAAATATAGACAAATTTTAAAATCACGAGAATTGGAGGGAAAGCTTTTTATTAAGCTAAATATATGAAATTTAAGTATTGTCCATTATGTGGGGAAAAATTAATTGAAAAGTATAGTTGGGACGAAGGTGGAGTTCCATATTGTAAGAGACATAATATAATGTATTTTGATACTCCTAAACCTTGTATTGTAGTAGGTATAATTAAAGAAGATAAAGTGTTGCTATTAAAACAAAGCTATATATATAAGAATTCTAAAGTTCTTTTATCAGGATATGTATCTAGTGGAGAGACTATTGAAGAGACAGTTCATAGAGAAGTTAAAGAGGAAGCTGGTATTAATATAAAGGATTTAAAATATTTAGGCAGTGATTATTTAGAGAGCAAAGATATAGTTATGATTACATTTATGGCAACATATAAAGATGGAGAATTAAATAAATCAGAAGAAGTAGAATGGATTAATTGGATACCTATAAAAGAGGCTATAGCTCATATGGAAGAAGATGAAATCGGAAAAAGGATAATAAAAAAAATAATGCTTAATTATTAAAAAAATTATATGTGAATAAATTTAAAATTTTAGTAAGAAGATAAAAATAAGAAGGTTTTTGATAAGTACATATAGAATTTATTTATAGAAAATTCAAGCTTTTTAAGGAGGAAAAAATGAGTAACAAAATTGAAAAAACACCTAAACATGTACCAGAGATAAAAGGTGTGTTAAGAAGTCATATGATAGAAGTTCCTTCAATTATTAGAGAAGCTAGTGGCATTAGAGTTTTTGGAAAAAGAATAAAATCCTTTGTGTATAGTACAGATGTTGCTGTTATTAAAAATACTAATGCAGATGCTGTAATAGCGGTATATCCTTTTACGCCTCAACCAATAATAACTCAGTCTTTAATTATAGCTGCAGATATTCCTGTTTTTTGCGGTGTAGGAGGAGGATTAACTACTGGGAAAAGAGTTGTCAATTTAGCTTTAGATGCTGAATTTAAAGGTGCGATGGGAGTTGTTGTAAATAATCCAACACCTAATGAGGTAATACAGCAAATAAAAGATACTATAGATATTCCTATTGTAGTAACAGTTGTATCCGAGTATGAGGATATAGAAGCTAGGATTAATTCAGGCGCCACTATACTTAATATATCAGGAGCTAAAAGAACTGCGTACATAGTTAGAGAAATAAGAAAACGATACCCTGACTTTCCTATAATAGCTACAGGAGGTCCAAATGAAGATAGCATAAAAGAAACCATAAAAGCAGGTGCAAACGCTATAACATATACACCGCCTACAGCATCAGAAATATTTAGTGAAGTTATGGATAAATATAGGTTTAATTTTAAGAAGGAACATGATAGAGAAGAAAATGAACAATCATAAAGGGAGTGTCCCAAAATAGCTTTAATTTTAAAAATGTAAATATAAAAAATACATTCATAAAGCAATTTATTATGTTAAGCAGTTCTAAGTTTGATTCTATTAAAAGTTTTTTATGTAGTAGATGGGCCAGTTATGATTTCAATAATGAATCCTCATGTACTGTGAGGCATTACAAAAATTTTTAATTCCGTCAAATTAGGAACTACAAAGTTTAATATGCTTACTATATGTGTTTTTTATATTTACTATATTAAAATTAAAGCTAATATTATTTTGGGACATCCTATTTTAAGAAAGTTTTAATATTTTTGTAAATATATTTAATATATATAATGTTATTATAAAATAATATAAGTGTATATTTAGAAAAATATTAGGATGGGAGGACCAATATGAATGGTATATTATTTTATTTTAGTGGGACGGGTAATACTAAATGGGTAGCAGATAAAATAGAAAATAAATTCTCTAAACTAAATAATACTATACATAAGGTTAATATAGAAAATATTGATGATGATGTATTAAATAATATTCATAATTATGATTTTATAGTAATAGGAACACCAATTTATGCTGAAATGGGTCCAAAATTAATAAATGATTTTGTTAACAGTATTCCTAAAGTAAAGAAAAGAATTAAATGTATATTATATTCAACTCAAGGTGGCAACACTGCTTGCGCAGTAGAAAATATACATAAAATTTTACATAACAAAGGCTATGATGTAGTTATAAAGGCTAATATAAAGATGATAAATAATTATTATTTTTCTATAGGCAAAAAACCAGATAAAGTTGAAATAGAAAATATATTAAAGGATGCAGAAAAAAAGGTTGAAGTAATTATAGATAAATTTTTAAAAGGAGAAAAATATTTATATAATGTAAGTAAAACTAGATTATTTTTTGGAAAAATAACATCTAAAGGTTTTAATAAAATTCTTCCTAAGTTCTCAAATAATCTTAAATCTACAGAACATTGTACTAAATGTGGCATGTGTGTTAGAAATTGCCCAAAAGGAAATATAATATTTGAAAATGGAGGAATAGTTTTTCATAGTAATTGTATGTTGTGTTTAAGATGTATATATATATGTCCAAGCAATGCAATATTTTATAAAGAAAAAAGAATAGATCAAATAGAAAAAAATATAATAAAATTTTTGGACATAAAATAGGAGGAAACGGATTATAATATGAATATAAATAATGATAATTGTAGTAAATGTATAAATATATTAAAAAGTAATTGCCAAGGTGATTTAGAAAATTGTATTTGTAAAAAGTGTGTTAGGAATATAGAAAAATGTATAATTACTAGGTATTGTTCAGAAACAGAATCTACATTAAGTACATAGCAATTGGTAAAAAATACAAGGCGTTGATAAAAAAACAAAAATATGGTAATATTTTAAATATACTGAATTACTATATTTAAAAAAATAGATAATAACAGTTTTTAAAGTTTTATTTTTTTAATAATATATAAATCATGTTTCGGAATAAGGGCTAAATGATTATATATTGTTACGAAATCTATAATTTTATAACAATCTAACGGTTAAAAATGCTAGGAAATAGTTTTGTTATAAAAATTTATATAACTTTACAGACTGTTTATGATTTAAACCTCTATTCTTAACTGATCGGTTATATATAAGAATAGAGGTTTTTATAATTTTTGTAGATTAAACAATTCATTTTATTATAAAATAGTAATAGATGAATAAAAAGGGAGGATTAAAATGGATAATTGGTTACAAAGAACTGAATTTTTAATAGGAAAAGAGGCTATAGAAAAATTAGATAAAAGTAAAGTTGTAGTTTTAGGTGTTGGAGGTGTTGGAAGCTTTGTAATAGAAGGATTAGTTAGATCTGGAGTAGCAGATATAACAATAGTTGATAATGATATAGTAGATATAACTAATATGAATAGGCAAATTCATGCTAATTTAAATACTGTTGGCAAATCAAAAGTTGAAGTTATGAAAGATAGAATATTATCTATAAATCCTAATTGTAATGTTACGACTCATCAAGTATTTATAAATAAAGATAATATAAGTGAAATAGTAAAGAAAGATACAGATTATGTTGTAGATGCTATAGATACTGCTTCTTCTAAAATACTAAGTATAGTATGGTGTGATAAGAATAATATAAATATAATAAGTAGTATGGGAACAGCAAATAAGTTGCATCCTAATAAGTTAAAAATAGCAGACATATATGATACTAAAGTGTGTCCATTAGCTAAGATTATGAGATATGAACTTAGAAAGAGAAATATAAAAAGTCTAAAAGTTTTATATTCAGAAGAGATTCCAATAAAAGGTGATGATAGGCCATTGAATGATAAAGGTAGGCCAACACCAGCTAGTATAGCTTTTGTTCCGCCTTGTGCTGGTCTTATGATAGCGGGAGAAGTAGTAAGAGACATAATTAAATAAAGTACATATTAAATAAACAGGTTGGGGGGAATAAGTCATAAAGAATAAAAATTTCATATTATTGGCGTATATTTTTTTAACTATGATATTAATAGCTGTTTGTGATAGTACAAGAGGAATTTTTATTCCTATATTTAAAAATCAGTTTAACGTAAATAATACTAAAATAGGATTAATGCTTACAATAAGTACATTAGGATATACATTATTTACATATTTAGGCGGAATATTGTGTGAAAAGAAAGGTCAGAAGAAAGTTTATTCTATAGGAATTTTAATAATAAGTATATGTTTTCTCTTATTAAACTTTGTACCTAATTACATAATCCTTGTTATTTTAATGTTTTTGATAAATGGAGGACAAGCTTTTTTAGCTATATCTAGTAACACAATAATACCTATAATTTTTATAAGCTTTCAGGCTATAATAATGAATTTAACTCATTTTAATTATGGAATGGGATTAGCTTTATCACAAAGAATTTTTGGTATACTTTTATACAGAGGTATAACATGGAGAAGGATATACCTTTGCTTATCAATAATAACTTTTATAGTGTATTTATTATCATTTTTTATTAATATTCCTGTGATTAATAAATCAAAAGACGATAATAAAATAAGATCAAAAGAAATTTTTAAAGATAAATTATTGTATTTTTATATATTTGGATTAGGATTTTATGTATTTAGTGAAATAGCTACAGGAAATTGGTTTGTTAACTTAATGGAGAATGGATATAAATATAATAAAAATCAAAGTTCATATTATATATTTTTATTTTCAGCATTGCTTGCTTTGGGAAGGTTACTAGGAGGATTCTTAGTAGAAAAATTTAGCTATATAAAGTCAGTATGTGTATCATTGACTATGGCTTTGATAATGTATACTTTAGGAATCACATTAGGACAGAAGGGATTAATTTTAATATCATTATCTGGAATATTTTTTTCTATAATATATCCTACAGTAGTTCTAACTATTAGCAAAGCATATTCTACTAATAGTTCTTATGTAACAGGAATAGTAGTAACTTTGTCTTCTTTTGTAAATATGATTATAAATTTTTTTATGGGATGTTTAAATGATTCAATAGGTATTTATGCATCATATTATCTTATTCCTATAAGCTTGTTTATTTCTTTAATGTTCATGTTTTTGATACACAAAAATATAAAGAAATTAGCTTGAAAATTTTGACGTATAGGGGAGAGGATTTATGAACAATAAATTTAAGGTAAGCATAGAATTAGCTAAAGGTACAGTAGCTGAATATATAGTTAAAGATATTACAGGAATAAGTATAGGTAGAATATTTATATTAGAGTTATCAGAAAAGAATAAATATGGTTGTTTTAGATTGAATCTTTATAGAGATGGTGAAAATTCAAATATTTATTTAAATTATATATTAAGAGATTTTTTACAATATGCATTTTATAAAAAAGGACTTTGTAAAATAAATATTATAATTAATGAAAATATGAATACAAATGTTTTTATAGAATATGGATTTTACTTAGAAGGAATTATAAATGATAGTAGATTAATAGAAGGAATAAAAACTAGTGAGTTTTTATTTGGATTAGATATAGATACTTTTAGAAAAGCTAATATATATAAGGAATTAAGTATAGAAGGAAGAAATATAATTTTAAAACTATTAACTCCTATAAATGCACAAGAACTACTAGATTATTATATAAGAAATGAAAATTATTTAAAAGATTATGAACCCACACGAAATAAAACTTTTTACACTTTAAAAGGTCAAAGAGATATATTAATGGATTCATATAAACAATATTTAAATGGAAGTAGCTTAGAATTTGGCATATATAAAGATAATAAGTTTATAGGAAAAATAAAGATATCAAATATAATAATGGGTATATTAAAGAATTGTATTGTAGGATATTCAATAGACAAAGATTTCCAGGGGAATGGATATATGAAAGAAGCGCTTAATTTATTAATAGATTATACATTTAGTGAAATTAATATACATAGAATAGAAGCGTCAACTTTGGTAGACAATATTAGATCTCAAAAAGTATTGGAAGGGTGTGGATTTAAAAAACTAGGTATAAATGAAAAATACATATATATAAATGGAAGATGGCAGGATCATGTTACTTATTATATAATAAATAAATAAACTATGCTGGGTGTATCACATACAGCTATTTTTAGTTAATTACAGTATTTAAAAGAAAAGTTATATATAATTTAATATAAATATATATTTGGCAATAAACAGGTATAATATATGTGATATAATAACAACTGTTCTTTGGTTCCGAACAAATAAAGGGAACAAAGAAAGTTGTTATTTTTTTATTATGAAAAATACAACAAAAACAAATTTGAAAAAAAGTTCTTGACAAGAACAATCAAATTTGATAAGATATAAAAGTCGCTGAGGCGATGTGGTCTTTGAAAATTAAACAGAGAATTAACAAGAAACATTCTTGTAACAGCCAGTAAGATAAGGTAATAAACCTTGTCAATGAATTTGAGAAGAGATTAAACTTTTAAATTTAGAGTTTGATCCTGGCTCAGGACGAACGCTGGCGGCGTGCTTAACACATGCAAGTCGAGCGATGAAGCTTCCTTCGGGAAGTGGATTAGCGGCGGACGGGTGAGTAACACGTGGGTAACCTGCCTCAAAGTGGGGGATAGCCTTCCGAAAGGAAGATTAATACCGCATAACATAAGATAATCGCATGATTTTCTTATCAAAGATTTATTGCTTTGAGATGGACCCGCGGCGCATTAGCTAGTTGGTGGGGTAATGGCCTACCAAGGCAACGATGCGTAGCCGACCTGAGAGGGTGATCGGCCACATTGGAACTGAGACACGGTCCAGACTCCTACGGGAGGCAGCAGTGGGGAATATTGCGCAATGGGGGAAACCCTGACGCAGCAACGCCGCGTGGGTGATGAAGGTCTTCGGATTGTAAAGCCCTGTTTTCTAGGACGATAATGACGGTACTAGAGGAGGAAGCCACGGCTAACTACGTGCCAGCAGCCGCGGTAATACGTAGGTGGCAAGCGTTGTCCGGATTTACTGGGCGTAAAGGGTGCGTAGGCGGATGTTTAAGTGGGATGTGAAATCCCCGGGCTTAACCTGGGGGCTGCATTCCAAACTGGATATCTAGAGTGCAGGAGAGGAAAGCGGAATTCCTAGTGTAGCGGTGAAATGCGTAGAGATTAGGAAGAACACCAGTGGCGAAGGCGGCTTTCTGGACTGTAACTGACGCTGAGGCACGAAAGCGTGGGTAGCAAACAGGATTAGATACCCTGGTAGTCCACGCCGTAAACGATGGATACTAGGTGTAGGGGGTATCAACTCCCTCTGTGCCGCAGTTAACACAATAAGTATCCCGCCTGGGGAGTACGGTCGCAAGATTAAAACTCAAAGGAATTGACGGGGGCCCGCACAAGCAGCGGAGCATGTGGTTTAATTCGAAGCAACGCGAAGAACCTTACCTGGACTTGACATCCCTTGCATAGCCTAGAGATAGGTGAAGCCCTTCGGGGCAAGGAGACAGGTGGTGCATGGTTGTCGTCAGCTCGTGTCGTGAGATGTTAGGTTAAGTCCTGCAACGAGCGCAACCCTTGTTATTAGTTGCTACCATTAAGTTGAGCACTCTAATGAGACTGCCTGGGTAACCAGGAGGAAGGTGGGGATGACGTCAAATCATCATGCCCCTTATGTCCAGGGCTACACACGTGCTACAATGGTAGGTACAATAAGACGCAAGACCGTGAGGTGGAGCAAAACTTATAAAACCTATCTCAGTTCGGATTGTAGGCTGCAACTCGCCTACATGAAGCTGGAGTTGCTAGTAATCGCGAATCAGAATGTCGCGGTGAATACGTTCCCGGGCCTTGTACACACCGCCCGTCACACCATGAGAGCTGGTAACACCCGAAGTCCGTGAGGCAACCGTAAGGAGCCAGCGGCCGAAGGTGGGATTAGTGATTGGGGTGAAGTCGTAACAAGGTAGCCGTAGGAGAACCTGCGGCTGGATCACCTCCTTTCTAAGGAGAATAGAAAGAAGAAAATTCTTTCTAAAGGCTGAATTCTCTGTTTAATTTTGAGAGACTATTCTCTCGAAATGAAGTTAAACATTAATATGTTTAACTAAGTGATTGTACCAAATCATAGATTTGGAACATCTACTTATGTTCTTTGAAAATTGCACAGTGAATAATGAAAAAGTAAAGCTAAAGGTATAAAATCCTTTGTAATTAAAATGAAACTCACTCAGCATTGCTGAGGAGTATAGGATTCTAATAAATCTAAGATTTAAAGAATTCTTAATAGGTCAAGCTACAAAGGGCGCATGGTGAATGCCTTGGCACTAGGAGCCGAAGAAGGACGCGATAAGCTGCGATAAGCCTTGGGTAGCCGCAAATAGGCTGAGATCCAGGGATTTCCGAATGAGGAAACTCACATGGGTAACCCCATGTATCATGCATTGAATACATAGGTGTATGAGGGTAAACCCGGGGAACTGAAACATCTAAGTACCCGGAGGAAGAGAAAGAAAAATCGATTTCCTAAGTAGCGGCGAGCGAACGGGAAAGAGCCCAAACCAGAAACTTGTTTCTGGGGTTGTGGATAGATCATAAAAGAAGAGGTATCTTAATCGAAAAGGGCTGGAACGCCCTACCATAGAAGGTAATAGTCCTGTAGATAAAAAGAGAAAACTTCGAGATCTAATCCAGAGTACCACGAGACACGTGAAACCTTGTGGGAAGCAGGGAGGACCACCTCCCAAGGCTAAATACTACCTAGTGACCGATAGTGAAGCAGTACCGTGAGGGAAAGGTGAAAAGAACCCCGGAAGGGGAGTGAAATAGAACCTGAAACCGTGTGCCTACAACCGATCGAAGCACGTTAAAGTGTGACGATGTGCTTTTTGTAGAACGAGCCAGCGAGTTACGCTATGTAGCAAGGTTAAGTACTTAAGGTACGGAGCCGAAGGGAAACCGAGTCTGAAAAGGGCGAAAAGTTGCATGGTGTAGACCCGAAACCGGGTGACCTATCCATGGCCAGGTTGAAGCGAGAGTAAAATCTCGTGGAGGACCGAACCACGTTGGTGTTGAAAAACCATGGGATGAGCTGTGGATAGCGGAGAAATTCCAATCGAACTCGGAGATAGCTGGTTCTCCCCGAAATAGCTTTAGGGCTAGCGTCGTGTAATTGAGTAATGGAGGTAGAGCACTGAATGGGCTAGGGGCTATAGTAGTTACCGAACCCTATCAAACTCCGAATGCCATATACTTGTATCACGGCAGTCAGACTGCGAATGATAAGATCCGTAGTCAAAAGGGAAACAGCCCAGACCATCAGCTAAGGTCCCAAAGTGTAAGTTAAGTGGAAAAGGATGTGGGATTTCTAAGACAACTAGGATGTTGGCTTAGAAGCAGCCACTCATTTAAAGAGTGCGTAATAGCTCACTAGTCAAGAGATCCTGCGCCGAAGATGTCCGGGGCTCAAACTTACCACCGAAGCTATGGGTGTACACTACGTGTACGCGGTAGGGGAGCTTTCTGTATGGGTTGAAGTCATACCGTAAGGAGTGGTGGACTGTACAGAAGTGAGAATGCTGGCATAAGTAGCGAGAAATAAGTGAGAATCTTATTGGCCGAAAACCTAAGGTTTCCTGGGGAAGGTTCGTCCGCCCAGGGTTAGTCGGGACCTAAGCCGAGGCCGAAAGGCGTAGGTGATGGACAATCGGTTGATATTCCGATACCACCTATTTACGTTTGAGAAATGGGGTGACGCAGTAGGATAAGATGTGCGCACTATTGGATGTGCGTCTAAGCATTTAGGCATGCTTGATAGGCAAATCCGTCAAGCTAAGCTGAGATGTTATGGGGAGCCAATTATGGCGAAGTATCTGATTCCACACTGCCAAGAAAAGCCTCTATCGAGTGAATAGGTGCCCGTACCGCAAACCGACACAGGTAGGTGAGGAGAGAATCCTAAGGCCATCGGAAGAATTGCTGTTAAGGAACTCGGCAAATTGACCCCGTAACTTCGGGAGAAGGGGTGCCTACGAAAGTAGGCCGCAGAGAATAGGCCCAAGCAACTGTTTAGCAAAAACACAGGTCTCTGCTAAAGCGAAAGCTGATGTATAGGGGCTGACGCCTGCCCGGTGCTGGAAGGTTAAGGGGAACACTTAGCGTAAGCGAAGGTGTGAACTTAAGCCCCAGTAAACGGCGGCCGTAACTATAACGGTCCTAAGGTAGCGAAATTCCTTGTCGGGTAAGTTCCGACCCGCACGAATGGCGTAATGATTTGGGCACTGTCTCAACAGCAAATCCGGCGAAATTGTAGTGCAAGTGAAGATGCTTGCTACCCGCGATTGGACGGAAAGACCCCGTAGAGCTTTACTGTAGCTTAGCATTGAATCTCGGTATTGTCTGTACAGGATAGGTGGGAGACTTGGAAACTTGGGCGTCAGCCTGAGTGGAGTCATCCTTGGGATACCACCCTGACAGTACTGGGGTTCTAACCGGCGGCCATGAATCTGGTCACGGGACATTGTTAGGTGGGCAGTTTGACTGGGGCGGTCGCCTCCTAAAAAGTAACGGAGGCGCCCAAAAGTTCCCTCAGCGCGGTCGGAAATCGCGCGAAGAGTGCAAAGGCAGAAGGGAGCTTGACTGCGACACATACAGGTGGAGCAGGGACGAAAGTCGGGCTTAGTGATCCGGTGGTACCTCGTGGGAGGGCCATCGCTCAACGGATAAAAGCTACCTCGGGGATAACAGGCTGATCTCCCCCAAGAGTCCACATCGACGGGGAGGTTTGGCACCTCGATGTCGGCTCGTCGCATCCTGGGGCTGAAGTAGGTCCCAAGGGTTGGGCTGTTCGCCCATTAAAGCGGCACGCGAGCTGGGTTCAGAACGTCGTGAGACAGTTCGGTCCCTATCCGTCGCGGGCGTAGGAAATTTGAGAGGAGCTGTCCTTAGTACGAGAGGACCGGGATGGACCAACCTCTGGTGCACCAGTTGTCACGCCAGTGGCACAGCTGGGTAGCTATGTTGGGACTGGATAAACGCTGAAAGCATCTAAGCGTGAAGCCAACCTCAAGATGAGATTTCCCATAGCGTAAGCTAGTAAGACTCCTGGAAGAACACCAGGTTGATAGGTCAGAGATGTAAGCATGGCAACATGTTAAGTTGACTGATACTAATAAGTCGAGGGCTTGACCAAATAAAAATTCACTGTGTAATTTTGAAAGAATAATCTTTCAAAACAAAATAAATCTGGTGATTATGGCTTGAAGGTAACACCCGTTCCCATGCCGAACACGAAGGTTAAGCTTCAAAGCGCTGATGGTACTGCAGGGGAAGCCCTGTGGAAGAGTAAGTCGTTGCCAGATGAATATGATTCACTAGCTCAGTTGGTAGAGCACATGACTTTTAATCATGTTGTCCGGGGTTCGATTCCCCGGTGGATCACCAAAGCACTTTACAATTTTGTAAAGTGCCTTTTTATATTTTAAATACTATAAAAGGTTCCTTAAGGAAACAATTTATACCTATTGGAAGAAAAATACCACCTTTGGTACAATAAATTAGGTTCCCCAACCACATTAATAACAAAGGTGGTAATCCAAAATGGATATTCAAAATTTAGTACGGAGTAAATAGAATTAAAGTTCTTATTGAAACTTTTAATAATTCTATATTTGGTTACTTTAATTATCAACAACTTTTTATTAATATTAATTTTTAGGTATAATTATTTTTAATTTTAGGAGAAATAATTGTATCTACTTATATTTTTTTATTTTATATAAAAACTTACTTTTAAATATAAACCTTTTTATCTGCATCTATTTAATATTAGTATACAATCTGAAAATATCATGTTCATAAATAAGATCTTAAATTTCCTTTAGTATTTCTCTTAATTTAAGCCAATCATTCTCATACATCTTGTGGAAATCTTCACTTCTATTATAGGTTAAAGATGATGGATGATACATTGGAAATACGTGTCTGTTTAGATTTTGAATGAAGTAAATATTACCATGGCAATCACCAATGGATTTAAAAGTTGTTAGTGTCTTTAATGGAACATTTCCCAAGGTAATTATTAATTTAGGATTTACTAATTTAATCTCTTCATCAAGAATAGAACTAAATAGTGATATTTCTGAAACTTTAGGAGGTCTATTACTTACAGATATTCTTCCATTTTTACCTTCCTTAATTTTTATAGGCCTAAAAAAGCAAGTATTAGTAATTCTAACAGTTTCTCTTTTAAGACCTATAGAGTTTAAAAACTTTTCAAATCTTTTCCCAGCCATGCCTACAAAAGGTTTCCCTTCTTCTACTTCATTCTTCCCTGGAGCTTCACCTATAAATAAAATATCACACGGTATAGGACCATCACCTGTTATGTATCCACCTGTCTTTTCATCTTTATACTGTTCTGAAATATTTTTAATTTTATTTTTTAAAGATTCTTGTATGTCCAACTTAAAAACTCCTTTGCATATTTTTAAAAAAATTTATTCTAATATAATTTTAAATTATTATTTTTTCTAATTTATTTAAAATAAAAACTAGTATTGGATAAATATAATTATGACTAAAAATAGTAATATCTTATTAATTTTAACTTCATTAATGTTTTTATACATTATATAATAAGTATTTTTATTATACCAAATTTTTATTATATAAAATATAAAGCATGTTATACGGCAGTAAGCATAGAGAATAGATATTATTTTAATAATACCTTAAGTATTTTAAAATATTTATATCTTAAAGCTTTATATAATAAATATTTTAAAGCATATATAACGTTAGATCTATATAATTTATTAAAATAACTGTTATGAGTTAGACTAAAATACAATAGTTATATTATTTAATTTAACTAACAATATAACTATTATATTCTAGCAAACAATATATGAATCAATATTATAGGGATAAAGACTCATATAAATATAGCAACATAACCTAGCGTATCTATATAAAGGAAATAGAGTAATATGTAAAAAATAAAAGAAAAATGCTGATAAATTAATTTAAAAAGATAATTTTGTATATTCATGTGGATTTAAAGTGATATAATCTTATATGTCGTTGAAACACAGCAACTGATTCAAAAACAAATTTGAAAAAAGTTCTTGACAAAGAACAACAAATTTGTTAAGATATAAAAGTCGCTGAGGCGATATGGTCTTTGAAAATTAAACAGAGAATTAACAAGAAACATTCTTGTAACAGCCAGTAAGATAAGGTAATAAACCTTGTCAATGAATTTGAGAAGAGATTAAACTTTTAAATTTAGAGTTTGATCCTGGCTCAGGACGAACGCTGGCGGCGTGCTTAACACATGCAAGTCGAGCGATGAAGCTTCCTTCGGGAAGTGGATTAGCGGCGGACGGGTGAGTAACACGTGGGTAACCTGCCTCAAAGTGGGGGATAGCCTTCCGAAAGGAAGATTAATACCGCATAATATAAGATAATCGCATGATTTTCTTATCAAAGATTTATTGCTTTGAGATGGACCCGCGGCGCATTAGCTAGTTGGTGGGGTAATGGCCTACCAAGGCAACGATGCGTAGCCGACCTGAGAGGGTGATCGGCCACATTGGAACTGAGACACGGTCCAGACTCCTACGGGAGGCAGCAGTGGGGAATATTGCGCAATGGGGGAAACCCTGACGCAGCAACGCCGCGTGGGTGATGAAGGTCTTCGGATTGTAAAGCCCTGTTTTCTAGGACGATAATGACGGTACTAGAGGAGGAAGCCACGGCTAACTACGTGCCAGCAGCCGCGGTAATACGTAGGTGGCAAGCGTTGTCCGGATTTACTGGGCGTAAAGGGTGCGTAGGCGGATGTTTAAGTGGGATGTGAAATCCCCGGGCTTAACCTGGGGGCTGCATTCCAAACTGGATATCTAGAGTGCAGGAGAGGAAAGCGGAATTCCTAGTGTAGCGGTGAAATGCGTAGAGATTAGGAAGAACACCAGTGGCGAAGGCGGCTTTCTGGACTGTAACTGACGCTGAGGCACGAAAGCGTGGGTAGCAAACAGGATTAGATACCCTGGTAGTCCACGCCGTAAACGATGGATACTAGGTGTAGGGGGTATCAACTCCCTCTGTGCCGCAGTTAACACAATAAGTATCCCGCCTGGGGAGTACGGTCGCAAGATTAAAACTCAAAGGAATTGACGGGGGCCCGCACAAGCAGCGGAGCATGTGGTTTAATTCGAAGCAACGCGAAGAACCTTACCTGGACTTGACATCCCTTGCATAGCCTAGAGATAGGTGAAGCCCTTCGGGGCAAGGAGACAGGTGGTGCATGGTTGTCGTCAGCTCGTGTCGTGAGATGTTAGGTTAAGTCCTGCAACGAGCGCAACCCTTGTTATTAGTTGCTACCATTAAGTTGAGCACTCTAATGAGACTGCCTGGGTAACCAGGAGGAAGGTGGGGATGACGTCAAATCATCATGCCCCTTATGTCCAGGGCTACACACGTGCTACAATGGTAGGTACAATAAGACGCAAGACCGTGAGGTGGAGCAAAACTTATAAAACCTATCTCAGTTCGGATTGTAGGCTGCAACTCGCCTACATGAAGCTGGAGTTGCTAGTAATCGCGAATCAGAATGTCGCGGTGAATACGTTCCCGGGCCTTGTACACACCGCCCGTCACACCATGAGAGCTGGTAACACCCGAAGTCCGTGAGGCAACCGTAAGGAGCCAGCGGCCGAAGGTGGGATTAGTGATTGGGGTGAAGTCGTAACAAGGTAGCCGTAGGAGAACCTGCGGCTGGATCACCTCCTTTCTAAGGAGAATAGAAAGAAGAAAATTCTTTCTAAAGGCTGAATTCTCTGTTTAATTTTGAGAGACCATTCTCTCAAAATGAAGTTAAACATTAATATGTTTAACTAAGTGATTGTACCAAATCATAGATTTGGAACATCTACTTATGTTCTTTGAAAATTGCACAGTGAATAATGAAAAAGTAAAGCTAAAGGTATAAAATCCTTTGTAATTAAAATGAAACTCACTCAGCATTGCTGAGGAGTATAGGATTCTAATAAATCTAAGATTTAAAGAATTCTTAATAGGTCAAGCTACAAAGGGCGCATGGTGAATGCCTTGGCACTAGGAGCCGAAGAAGGACGCGATAAGCTGCGATAAGCCTTGGGTAGCCGCAAATAGGCTGAGATCCAGGGATTTCCGAATGAGGAAACTCACATGGGTAACCCCATGTATCATGCATTGAATACATAGGTGTATGAGGGTAAACCCGGGGAACTGAAACATCTAAGTACCCGGAGGAAGAGAAAGAAAAATCGATTTCCTAAGTAGCGGCGAGCGAACGGGAAAGAGCCCAAACCAGAAACTTGTTTCTGGGGTTGTGGATAGATCATAAAAGAAGAGGTATCTTAATCGAAAAGGGCTGGAACGCCCTACCATAGAAGGTAATAGTCCTGTAGATAAAAAGAGAAAACTTCGAGATCTAATCCAGAGTACCACGAGACACGTGAAACCTTGTGGGAAGCAGGGAGGACCACCTCCCAAGGCTAAATACTACCTAGTGACCGATAGTGAAGCAGTACCGTGAGGGAAAGGTGAAAAGAACCCCGGAAGGGGAGTGAAATAGAACCTGAAACCGTGTGCCTACAACCGATCGAAGCACGTTAAAGTGTGACGATGTGCTTTTTGTAGAACGAGCCAGCGAGTTACGCTATGTAGCAAGGTTAAGTACTTAAGGTACGGAGCCGAAGGGAAACCGAGTCTGAAAAGGGCGAAAAGTTGCATGGTGTAGACCCGAAACCGGGTGACCTATCCATGGCCAGGTTGAAGCGAGAGTAAAATCTCGTGGAGGACCGAACCACGTTGGTGTTGAAAAACCATGGGATGAGCTGTGGATAGCGGAGAAATTCCAATCGAACTCGGAGATAGCTGGTTCTCCCCGAAATAGCTTTAGGGCTAGCGTCGTGTAATTGAGTAATGGAGGTAGAGCACTGAATGGGCTAGGGGCTATAGTAGTTACCGAACCCTATCAAACTCCGAATGCCATATACTTGTATCACGGCAGTCAGACTGCGAATGATAAGATCCGTAGTCAAAAGGGAAACAGCCCAGACCATCAGCTAAGGTCCCAAAGTGTAAGTTAAGTGGAAAAGGATGTGGGATTTCTAAGACAACTAGGATGTTGGCTTAGAAGCAGCCACTCATTTAAAGAGTGCGTAATAGCTCACTAGTCAAGAGATCCTGCGCCGAAGATGTCCGGGGCTCAAACTTACCACCGAAGCTATGGGTGTACACTACGTGTACGCGGTAGGGGAGCTTTCTGTATGGGTTGAAGTCATACCGTAAGGAGTGGTGGACTGTACAGAAGTGAGAATGCTGGCATAAGTAGCGAGAAATAAGTGAGAATCTTATTGGCCGAAAACCTAAGGTTTCCTGGGGAAGGTTCGTCCGCCCAGGGTTAGTCGGGACCTAAGCCGAGGCCGAAAGGCGTAGGTGATGGACAATCGGTTGATATTCCGATACCACCTATTTACGTTTGAGAAATGGGGTGACGCAGTAGGATAAGATGTGCGCACTATTGGATGTGCGTCTAAGCATTTAGGCATGCTTGATAGGCAAATCCGTCAAGCTAAGCTGAGATGTTATGGGGAGCCAATTATGGCGAAGTATCTGATTCCACACTGCCAAGAAAAGCCTCTATCGAGTGAATAGGTGCCCGTACCGCAAACCGACACAGGTAGGTGAGGAGAGAATCCTAAGGCCATCGGAAGAATTGCTGTTAAGGAACTCGGCAAATTGACCCCGTAACTTCGGGAGAAGGGGTGCCTACGAAAGTAGGCCGCAGAGAATAGGCCCAAGCAACTGTTTAGCAAAAACACAGGTCTCTGCTAAAGCGAAAGCTGATGTATAGGGGCTGACGCCTGCCCGGTGCTGGAAGGTTAAGGGGAACACTTAGCGTAAGCGAAGGTGTGAACTTAAGCCCCAGTAAACGGCGGCCGTAACTATAACGGTCCTAAGGTAGCGAAATTCCTTGTCGGGTAAGTTCCGACCCGCACGAATGGCGTAATGATTTGGGCACTGTCTCAACAGCAAATCCGGCGAAATTGTAGTGCAAGTGAAGATGCTTGCTACCCGCGATTGGACGGAAAGACCCCGTAGAGCTTTACTGTAGCTTAGCATTGAATCTCGGTATTGTCTGTACAGGATAGGTGGGAGACTTGGAAACTTGAGCGTCAGCCTGAGTGGAGTCATCCTTGGGATACCACCCTGACAGTACTGGGGTTCTAACCGGCGGCCATGAATCTGGTCACGGGACATTGTTAGGTGGGCAGTTTGACTGGGGCGGTCGCCTCCTAAAAAGTAACGGAGGCGCCCAAAAGTTCCCTCAGCGCGGTCGGAAATCGCGCGAAGAGTGCAAAGGCAGAAGGGAGCTTGACTGCGACACATACAGGTGGAGCAGGGACGAAAGTCGGGCTTAGTGATCCGGTGGTACCTCGTGGGAGGGCCATCGCTCAACGGATAAAAGCTACCTCGGGGATAACAGGCTGATCTCCCCCAAGAGTCCACATCGACGGGGAGGTTTGGCACCTCGATGTCGGCTCGTCGCATCCTGGGGCTGAAGTAGGTCCCAAGGGTTGGGCTGTTCGCCCATTAAAGCGGCACGCGAGCTGGGTTCAGAACGTCGTGAGACAGTTCGGTCCCTATCCGTCGCGGGCGTAGGAAATTTGAGAGGAGCTGTCCTTAGTACGAGAGGACCGGGATGGACCAACCTCTGGTGCACCAGTTGTCACGCCAGTGGCACAGCTGGGTAGCTATGTTGGGACTGGATAAACGCTGAAAGCATCTAAGCGTGAAGCCAACCTCAAGATGAGATTTCCCATAGCGTAAGCTAGTAAGACTCCTGGAAGAACACCAGGTTGATAGGTCAGAGATGTAAGCATGGCAACATGTTAAGTTGACTGATACTAATAAGTCGAGGGCTTGACCAAATAAAAATTCACTGTGCAATTTTGAAAGAACAATCTTTCAAAACAAAATAAATCTGGTGATTATGGCTTGAAGGTAACACCCGTTCCCATGCCGAACACGAAGGTTAAGCTTCAAAGCGCTGATGGTACTGCAGGGGAAGCCATGTGGAAGAGTAAGTCGTTGCCAGATGAATATGATTCACTAGCTCAGTTGGTAGAGCACATGACTTTTAATCATGTTGTCCGGGGTTCGATTCCCCGGTGGATCACCAAAGCACTTTACAGTTTTGTAAAGTGCTTTTTTATATTTTGAAAATAATATGTTATTTGGGAGCAATTAAAAATAGCTTTAGTAATGGATATATATATAACAATTTTTTAAAAAATTAAAGTCATTTTGTAATCAGAATTAAAAAATAAAAGAATATTATTTAAAATGGGTAGTAATAGTTTATATTATATTTTTAAAAGAGATTGCCAAATATAAAAAGTTCTAGGTTTAAATTCCACCTAGAGTTTTTTTTATATTAATATAGGTTATAAAAATGCATTTATTTAAGAATATTTGAAGTTATCTTATATTGTAATTTTAAAGATATATGAGATTTTATGTCAGAAGATTAATAGGTTCTTCGTATTAAATAATGAGAAGCTTCTTAAGGAGGAAAAAATGTGAAGATAGATGAAGATAATTTCATAACGCAGATAAAGTATAAAAATTCTAAAGCACTAGATTTTATTGTAGAGGAATATAGTAATTTAGTTTTTAAAATTATACAGACTGTATTAAATTCAAGTTTTCATTCCCAATATGTAGAGGAGTGTGCAAATGATGTATTTTGGTCTGTATGGAGTAATATGGATAGTTTTGATATGGAAAAAGGAGATTTTAAATATTGGATTGCTGCTATATCTAAATATAAAGCTATAGATTACAAAAGAAAACTTTTCAAACAAAATAATATTGAATCTATAGATGATCATATATTATTTGGTGATACCAACATAGAAAACAATGCTATATTAAATGAAAATAAAAAAGAAATTTTAGAAGCAATAAATTATATGAAAAAAAAAGATCAAGAAATATTTATAAGAAGATACTTTTTAGATGAAAAAGTAGAAGATATAGCAAAAATTTTTGGCGTAAATAGAAATTTAATAGATAAAAGACTTTCAAGGGGACGTAAATTTTTAAAGGAAAAACTTATACTTTTGAAAGGAGAAATATAATGGAGAATAATAAAAAGACTAATTTACAAGAAAAAGAATTATACAAATTATTTAACGAAATAAAATTTGAAGAAAATATTTTCAATAATATAGAAGAGGAAGTAGATATTGATCAAAAGGAGAGAATAAAGAAAAATTTAAATAATAAAATAAAAAGAGAAAATAGATCTAATAAGCTAAAATATACTTCTGTTGTCGCAGCTATAACATTAGTATTTTCAATAGGAATTGTTACTGCATCACCAACCTTTGCTAAAAATATTCCAGTTTTAAATTCTATAATGCAAATACTAAATAATAAACATGACACTAAAGGTGACTATGCAAAATACTCTGAAATAATAAATAAATCAGTTTCAAACAGCGGAATAACAATTACAATAAATGAAGTAATTGCAGATGATTCAAAATTAGTTATAAGTTATACATTAAAAACTAATAAAAAAATAAAAGATTTAGAAGTATTTAGTATAAGTCAATTTTTAAAGATAAATGGTAAAACTTTTTCCTCAAGTGGAACTTCTATGGGCCAGGATATAGATGATTATACTTATATAGGTAGTGAGGAAATACACACTAGTATACCAGAAGATAAAAAATTTAATGTCGATTTAAATATTACAGAAGTATCTGATATAAAAGGCAAGTGGGACTTTGCTTTTAGTGCATCAAAAGAAGAAATGTTTAGAGAAAGTACTGTATTTAAACCAAATCAAAAATTGGATTTGCCAGACAGTAATGCAACTATCGATAAAGTAGTATTTTCACCTATAGATACCTCTATTTTCATAACTGGATATGGTAAGAATAAAAATATAAAAGCAGGAGCTAATGGTGGTATGTTCGATTATAATCATTGGATTGCTTTTGATGATAATGGTGTGGAACTTATACCTAAGGGTCTTGGAGCAGGTGAACTTGATTTCAATAAACATATATTTTCTTCTGAAATGCAATATGAAAAATCTAAAAGTATTCCTAAATATTTAACTATTATTCCTTGCAAGATTATTACTTCAAATAGAGAAGAGGTAAAAATAGATGAAGGGGATAAAAAAATACCAATTTTTCTAGAAACAAAGAAACCTAAAGAAATAAGCAGATTTATAGATGGAGTATATCCAATAGAACTTCCTCAAGGTAAAATAGGAAGTCTTATAATAAATGATATAAGAACAGAAAAAAATAAAACTATAGTTAGATATACAGCTAAAGGAAAAGCTCCTTACTTTCAAGCAGAAGATCTTCTTATAAAAGATAATAAAGGAGAATGTGTTGAAGTTAAAGATTATACTATAAGAAAAGATGATAAAAACCTTAATGAATTCACAAAGATATTTGAAGCATTAGATCCTAATAAGAAATATACCATATCTACAAGTAATCTTGATAATGTAGAGTTTAGAGATGATCTAAAATTTAAGATTGAATTTAATAAATAGTATAAATAAACCTCTAATAGATTAATATATTAGAGGTTTATTTTTTAGATATTTATTAAAATTAATATTTTTATGTTTTCGAAGGTTCTCTAGTTAACTAAGGAATGGTATTTAGGGATTATAAATTAGAAATTCTATCAAAGGGCTTTAGAAAGTAATTTTTTAAATAATTACAAATAATAGATATTAAAAATTTGTTATGAACTTATTTGTGGGCAAATTAAAAAATTTTCATATAAGTAATACTTTTAATTATGAGTAATTATAAATATTGCTTATAATTAGATATATTTTTGATTTTAGTGATAATTGAAAAGTTTAATAATTAAAACATATTGTATAATAGTTTCTATCATTTTTAAGTAATCAAATACAATAATGTAAACAACATAACCTTGAGTATCTATATGAGATAATAAGAGAAATATGAATAAAATTTGAATAATAATTATATAAATTCATATAAACCAGTATAAATACATTTTTTATTAAAATATAAATGATATAATAAAACTCGTCCTTGAGACAAGGGCTTGAAAGTAATAAAAACTTTCAAAAACAAATTTGAAAAAAGTTCTTGACAAGAACAATCAAATTTGATAAGATATAAAAGTCGCTGAGGCGATGTGGTCTTTGAAAATTAAACAGAGAATTAACAAGAAACATTCTTGTAACAGCCAGTAAGATAAGGTAATAAACCTTGTCAATGAATTTGAGAAGAGATTAAACTTTTAAATTTAGAGTTTGATCCTGGCTCAGGACGAACGCTGGCGGCGTGCTTAACACATGCAAGTCGAGCGATGAAGCTTCCTTCGGGAAGTGGATTAGCGGCGGACGGGTGAGTAACACGTGGGTAACCTGCCTCAAAGTGGGGGATAGCCTTCCGAAAGGAAGATTAATACCGCATAATATAAGATAATCGCATGATTTTCTTATCAAAGATTTATTGCTTTGAGATGGACCCGCGGCGCATTAGCTAGTTGGTGGGGTAATGGCCTACCAAGGCAACGATGCGTAGCCGACCTGAGAGGGTGATCGGCCACATTGGAACTGAGACACGGTCCAGACTCCTACGGGAGGCAGCAGTGGGGAATATTGCGCAATGGGGGAAACCCTGACGCAGCAACGCCGCGTGGGTGATGAAGGTCTTCGGATTGTAAAGCCCTGTTTTCTGGGACGATAATGACGGTACCAGAGGAGGAAGCCACGGCTAACTACGTGCCAGCAGCCGCGGTAATACGTAGGTGGCGAGCGTTGTCCGGATTTACTGGGCGTAAAGGGTGCGTAGGCGGATGTTTAAGTGGGATGTGAAATCCCCGGGCTTAACCTGGGGGCTGCATTCCAAACTGGATATCTAGAGTGCAGGAGAGGAAAGCGGAATTCCTAGTGTAGCGGTGAAATGCGTAGAGATTAGGAAGAACACCAGTGGCGAAGGCGGCTTTCTGGACTGTAACTGACGCTGAGGCACGAAAGCGTGGGTAGCAAACAGGATTAGATACCCTGGTAGTCCACGCCGTAAACGATGGATACTAGGTGTAGGGGGTATCAACTCCCTCTGTGCCGCAGTTAACACAATAAGTATCCCGCCTGGGGAGTACGGTCGCAAGATTAAAACTCAAAGGAATTGACGGGGGCCCGCACAAGCAGCGGAGCATGTGGTTTAATTCGAAGCAACGCGAAGAACCTTACCTGGACTTGACATCCCTTGCATAGCCTAGAGATAGGTGAAGCCCTTCGGGGCAAGGAGACAGGTGGTGCATGGTTGTCGTCAGCTCGTGTCGTGAGATGTTAGGTTAAGTCCTGCAACGAGCGCAACCCTTGTTATTAGTTGCTACCATTAAGTTGAGCACTCTAATGAGACTGCCTGGGTAACCAGGAGGAAGGTGGGGATGACGTCAAATCATCATGCCCCTTATGTCCAGGGCTACACACGTGCTACAATGGTAGGCACAATAAGACGCAAGACCGTGAGGTGGAGCAAAACTTATAAAACCTATCTCAGTTCGGATTGTAGGCTGCAACTCGCCTACATGAAGCTGGAGTTGCTAGTAATCGCGAATCAGAATGTCGCGGTGAATACGTTCCCGGGCCTTGTACACACCGCCCGTCACACCATGAGAGCTGGTAACACCCGAAGTCCGTGAGGCAACCGTAAGGAGTCAGCGGCCGAAGGTGGGATTAGTGATTGGGGTGAAGTCGTAACAAGGTAGCCGTAGGAGAACCTGCGGCTGGATCACCTCCTTTCTAAGGAGAATAGAAAGAAGAAAATTCTTTCTAAAGGCTGAATTCTCTGTTTAATTTTGAGAGACCATTCTCTCAAAATGAAGTTAAACATTAATATGTTTAACTAAGTGATTGTACCAAATCATAGATTTGGAACATCTACTTATGTTCTTTGAAAATTGCACAGTGAATAATGAAAAAGTAAAGCTAAAGGTATAAAATCCTTTGTAATAATGAACAATTTTAAGGTCAAGCTACAAAGGGCGCATGGTGAATGCCTTGGCACTAGGAGCCGAAGAAGGACGCGATAAGCTGCGATAAGCCTTGGGTAGCCGCAAATAGGCTGAGATCCAGGGATTTCCGAATGAGGAAACTCACATGGGTAACCCCATGTATCATGCACTGAATACATAGGTGTATGAGGGTAAACCCGGGGAACTGAAACATCTAAGTACCCGGAGGAAGAGAAAGAAAAATCGATTTCCTAAGTAGCGGCGAGCGAACGGGAAAGAGCCCAAACCAGAAACTTGTTTCTGGGGTTGTGGATAGATCATAAAAGAAGAGGTATCTTAATCGAAAAGGGCTGGAACGCCCTACCATAGAAGGTAATAGTCCTGTAGATAAAAAGAGAAAACTTCGAGATCTAATCCAGAGTACCACGAGACACGTGAAACCTTGTGGGAAGCAGGGAGGACCACCTCCCAAGGCTAAATACTACCTAGTGACCGATAGTGAAGCAGTACCGTGAGGGAAAGGTGAAAAGAACCCCGGAAGGGGAGTGAAATAGAACCTGAAACCGTGTGCCTACAACCGATCGAAGCACGTTAAAGTGTGACGATGTGCTTTTTGTAGAACGAGCCAGCGAGTTACGCTATGTAGCAAGGTTAAGTACTTAAGGTACGGAGCCGAAGGGAAACCGAGTCTGAAAAGGGCGAAAAGTTGCATGGTGTAGACCCGAAACCGGGTGACCTATCCATGGCCAGGTTGAAGCGAGAGTAAAATCTCGTGGAGGACCGAACCACGTTGGTGTTGAAAAACCATGGGATGAGCTGTGGATAGCGGAGAAATTCCAATCGAACTCGGAGATAGCTGGTTCTCCCCGAAATAGCTTTAGGGCTAGCGTCGTGTAATTGAGTAATGGAGGTAGAGCACTGAATGGGCTAGGGGCTATAGTAGTTACCGAACCCTATCAAACTCCGAATGCCATATACTTGTATCACGGCAGTCAGACTGCGAATGATAAGATCCGTAGTCAAAAGGGAAACAGCCCAGACCATCAGCTAAGGTCCCAAAGTGTAAGTTAAGTGGAAAAGGATGTGGGATTTCTAAGACAACTAGGATGTTGGCTTAGAAGCAGCCACTCATTTAAAGAGTGCGTAATAGCTCACTAGTCAAGAGATCCTGCGCCGAAGATGTCCGGGGCTCAAACTTACCACCGAAGCTATGGGTGTACACTACGTGTACGCGGTAGGGGAGCTTTCTGTATGGGTTGAAGTCATACCGTAAGGAGTGGTGGACTGTACAGAAGTGAGAATGCTGGCATAAGTAGCGAGAAATAAGTGAGAATCTTATTGGCCGAAAACCTAAGGTTTCCTGGGGAAGGTTCGTCCGCCCAGGGTTAGTCGGGACCTAAGCCGAGGCCGAAAGGCGTAGGTGATGGACAATCGGTTGATATTCCGATACCACCTATTTACGTTTGAGAAATGGGGTGACGCAGTAGGATAAGATGTGCGCACTATTGGATGTGCGTCTAAGCATTTAGGCATGCTTGATAGGCAAATCCGTCAAGCTAAGCTGAGATGTTATGGGGAGCCAATTATGGCGAAGTATCTGATTCCACACTGCCAAGAAAAGCCTCTATCGAGTGAATAGGTGCCCGTACCGCAAACCGACACAGGTAGGTGAGGAGAGAATCCTAAGGCCATCGGAAGAATTGCTGTTAAGGAACTCGGCAAATTGACCCCGTAACTTCGGGAGAAGGGGTGCCTACGAAAGTAGGCCGCAGAGAATAGGCCCAAGCAACTGTTTAGCAAAAACACAGGTCTCTGCTAAAGCGAAAGCTGATGTATAGGGGCTGACGCCTGCCCGGTGCTGGAAGGTTAAGGGGAACACTTAGCGTAAGCGAAGGTGTGAACTTAAGCCCCAGTAAACGGCGGCCGTAACTATAACGGTCCTAAGGTAGCGAAATTCCTTGTCGGGTAAGTTCCGACCCGCACGAATGGCGTAATGATTTGGGCACTGTCTCAACAGCAAATCCGGCGAAATTGTAGTGCAAGTGAAGATGCTTGCTACCCGCGATTGGACGGAAAGACCCCGTAGAGCTTTACTGTAGCTTAGCATTGAATCTCGGTATTGTCTGTACAGGATAGGTGGGAGACTTGGAAACTTGAGCGTCAGCCTGAGTGGAGTCATCCTTGGGATACCACCCTGACAGTACTGGGGTTCTAACCGGCGGCCATGAATCTGGTCACGGGACATTGTTAGGTGGGCAGTTTGACTGGGGCGGTCGCCTCCTAAAAAGTAACGGAGGCGCCCAAAAGTTCCCTCAGCGCGGTCGGAAATCGCGCGAAGAGTGCAAAGGCAGAAGGGAGCTTGACTGCGACACATACAGGTGGAGCAGGGACGAAAGTCGGGCTTAGTGATCCGGTGGTACCTCGTGGGAGGGCCATCGCTCAACGGATAAAAGCTACCTCGGGGATAACAGGCTGATCTCCCCCAAGAGTCCACATCGACGGGGAGGTTTGGCACCTCGATGTCGGCTCGTCGCATCCTGGGGCTGAAGTAGGTCCCAAGGGTTGGGCTGTTCGCCCATTAAAGCGGCACGCGAGCTGGGTTCAGAACGTCGTGAGACAGTTCGGTCCCTATCCGTCGCGGGCGTAGGAAATTTGAGAGGAGCTGTCCTTAGTACGAGAGGACCGGGATGGACCAACCTCTGGTGCACCAGTTGTCACGCCAGTGGCACAGCTGGGTAGCTATGTTGGGACTGGATAAACGCTGAAAGCATCTAAGCGTGAAGCCAACCTCAAGATGAGATTTCCCATAGCGTAAGCTAGTAAGACTCCTGGAAGAACACCAGGTTGATAGGTCAGAGATGTAAGCATGGCAACATGTTAAGTTGACTGATACTAATAAGTCGAGGGCTTGACCAAATAAAAATTCACTGTGCAATTTTGAAAGAACAATCTTTCAAAACAAAATAAATCTGGTGATTATGGCTTGAAGGTAACACCCGTTCCCATGCCGAACACGAAGGTTAAGCTTCAAAGCGCTGATGGTACTGCAGGGGAAGCCCTGTGGAAGAGTAAGTCGTTGCCAGATGAAACGTGGCTCGATAGCTCAGTCGGTAGAGCAGAGGACTGAAAATCCTCGTGTCCCTGGTTCGATTCCTGGTCGAGCCACCAGGAAAAACTAGTATTATTGCTAGTTTTTTTTATTTTAAAACTAAAAAACTTTAATAATTTATACATTAAAATACATACCAGAAACGTAGTATTATATAATAACTTTAATTGAATATTTTATGTGAAAATATATTATTAAGAAAAGAGAAAATACCAGCTATGCGGCTGGTATTTTTATTATTATAAGATTATTTCAACATTAATATGCACTAAGAGTAATTTTCATGTTTGGTTATCTAAATTTAATAGTATGTTTTTTATAGTTTCTTTATTACATTTTATCTTATGAACTATTTCATTATTTATTTGAATTAGTCTAATACTTATTTATAAATTAATATGATTCAATAAAAATATTAATAAAACTTATAGAAATCAAGAGAAGTGTAAATTTTTACGAATAGATATTTATAAATTATTTTGAGGAATAGGATATAAATTTACAATGGAAACAATAGTATATACTTATTAAACAATAAAATGCCTAATACATATAGCTTATTTAATATCTTAAGCTATATGTATATATTAGTATTTACTTATTTTTTGATCTTGTAGGATATAGTCTGATGATACTTGGTATAATCTATATTTTATCAATAACGATACTAGATAACTTTAAATTTCCATTCATAAATAAAGATATAAAATAATTTTGAAGATGCTATATATTGCCTTTGATTTGGTTTAGATATTTTATTTATACTAGGTTTGTATGGCTTTATTTAAATATAAAGGGTCTAAGAATAAATTTTTATAGCTTCTCAAAGATATATTATAACTATATATGTGATAGTAATATGGTATGGTAGAGAAAAAGTATTATATATAGTGTAGTTAGTTGGAAGAGTTATTCTTCCTTATCTATTCAATTATGGCCTATTATAAATTTAAGTATTATTTGTTATTTATAAAAAATAAGAGAAATAAATATAAATGGATAAATAAAAAAATGATTAATTATTATGGTCTTGAAATTTTAGAGCTATTTAAGTATAAAAATAAAGATAATATTTTTAAAAATATTATGCATTTAGTATGAAAGGAATGGTTGTATCTTGATGAAGCAATTATTAAATTTATAATAATTGAAGGTAAAATTTAAAATGATCTGTTCTTTATTGTATTATTTTAATATGATAATAATTTTAGGAACAACAGCTCATTTATATTATAAGAGAGTAATGTAACATAATATATTTACAATAAATTCTAAACAAGTTATAAAAAACTATTGCTGATTCTAATATATAGCAATAGTTCAATTTATATAGTTGTTTTAAAGATTTTTTACACTTACAGGAACTAGGAATTATAAATATATCATGCAATTAAGATATGTTTATAATTTAAAGTAGCATAGATGAATATATACCATTTTTTTATGTATAGTATTAATATACTAGAATTCATGTTCCAATATATTACTAATAGAGCATAAATAAATTGATACGTGGCCGTGTGTATCAATATGCTTAAATTCTATATATCGATAGTATATTAAAGAAAAATAAATTCAATATTGTTATTTAAAAAATTATATTGGGAATAAATTAATAGTATCTGGTAGAATATATTTTGTAATCGAGGCGTTAAAGTTTAAAAGAATTACAAAATAATAATTTGATAACTTTAAAGTATTAAAACAAATTTTAAAAAAGTTCTTGACAAAGAACAACAAATTTGTTAAGATATAAAAGTCGCTGAGGCGATGTGGTCTTTGAAAATTAAACAGAGAATTAACAAGAAACATTCTTGTAACAGCCAGTAAGATAAGGTAATAAACCTTGTCAATGAATTTGAGAAGAGATTAAACTTTTAAATTTAGAGTTTGATCCTGGCTCAGGACGAACGCTGGCGGCGTGCTTAACACATGCAAGTCGAGCGATGAAGCTTCCTTCGGGAAGTGGATTAGCGGCGGACGGGTGAGTAACACGTGGGTAACCTGCCTCAAAGTGGGGGATAGCCTTTCGAAAGGAAGATTAATACCGCATAATATGAGATAATCGCATGATTTTCTTATCAAAGATTTATTGCTTTGAGATGGACCCGCGGCGCATTAGCTAGTTGGTGGGGTAATGGCCTACCAAGGCAACGATGCGTAGCCGACCTGAGAGGGTGATCGGCCACATTGGAACTGAGACACGGTCCAGACTCCTACGGGAGGCAGCAGTGGGGAATATTGCGCAATGGGGGGAACCCTGACGCAGCAACGCCGCGTGGGTGATGAAGGTCTTCGGATTGTAAAGCCCTGTTTTCTGGGACGATAATGACGGTACCAGAGGAGGAAGCCACGGCTAACTACGTGCCAGCAGCCGCGGTAATACGTAGGTGGCGAGCGTTGTCCGGATTTACTGGGCGTAAAGGGTGCGTAGGCGGATGTTTAAGTGGGATGTGAAATCCCCGGGCTTAACCTGGGGGCTGCATTCCAAACTGGATATCTAGAGTGCAGGAGAGGAAAGCGGAATTCCTAGTGTAGCGGTGAAATGCGTAGAGATTAGGAAGAACACCAGTGGCGAAGGCGGCTTTCTGGACTGTAACTGACGCTGAGGCACGAAAGCGTGGGTAGCAAACAGGATTAGATACCCTGGTAGTCCACGCCGTAAACGATGGATACTAGGTGTAGGGGGTATCAACTCCCTCTGTGCCGCAGTTAACACAATAAGTATCCCGCCTGGGGAGTACGGTCGCAAGATTAAAACTCAAAGGAATTGACGGGGGCCCGCACAAGCAGCGGAGCATGTGGTTTAATTCGAAGCAACGCGAAGAACCTTACCTGGACTTGACATCCCTTGCATAGCCTAGAGATAGGTGAAGCCCTTCGGGGCAAGGAGACAGGTGGTGCATGGTTGTCGTCAGCTCGTGTCGTGAGATGTTAGGTTAAGTCCTGCAACGAGCGCAACCCTTGTTATTAGTTGCTACCATTAAGTTGAGCACTCTAATGAGACTGCCTGGGTAACCAGGAGGAAGGTGGGGATGACGTCAAATCATCATGCCCCTTATGTCCAGGGCTACACACGTGCTACAATGGTAGGTACAATAAGACGCAAGACCGTGAGGTGGAGCAAAACTTATAAAACCTATCTCAGTTCGGATTGTAGGCTGCAACTCGCCTACATGAAGCTGGAGTTGCTAGTAATCGCGAATCAGAATGTCGCGGTGAATACGTTCCCGGGCCTTGTACACACCGCCCGTCACACCATGAGAGCTGGTAACACCCGAAGTCCGTGAGGCAACCGTAAGGAGCCAGCGGCCGAAGGTGGGATTAGTGATTGGGGTGAAGTCGTAACAAGGTAGCCGTAGGAGAACCTGCGGCTGGATCACCTCCTTTCTAAGGAGAATAGAAAGAAGAAAATTCTTTCTAAAGGCTGAATTCTCTGTTTAATTTTGAGAGACCATTCTCTCAAAATGAAGTTAAACATTAATATGTTTAACTAAGTGATTGTACCAAATCATAGATTTGGAACATCTACTTATGTTCTTTGAAAATTGCACAGTGAATAATGAAAAAGTAAAGCTAAAGGTATAAAATCCTTTGTAATAATGAACAATTTTAAGGTCAAGCTACAAAGGGCGCATGGTGAATGCCTTGGCACTAGGAGCCGAAGAAGGACGCGATAAGCTGCGATAAGCCTTGGGTAGCCGCAAATAGGCTGAGATCCAGGGATTTCCGAATGAGGAAACTCACATGGGTAACCCCATGTATCATGCACTGAATACATAGGTGTATGAGGGTAAACCCGGGGAACTGAAACATCTAAGTACCCGGAGGAAGAGAAAGAAAAATCGATTTCCTAAGTAGCGGCGAGCGAACGGGAAAGAGCCCAAACCAGAAACTTGTTTCTGGGGTTGTGGATAGATCATAAAAGAAGAGGTATCTTAATCGAAAAGGGCTGGAACGCCCTACCATAGAAGGTAATAGTCCTGTAGATAAAAAGAGAAAACTTCGAGATCTAATCCAGAGTACCACGAGACACGTGAAACCTTGTGGGAAGCAGGGAGGACCACCTCCCAAGGCTAAATACTACCTAGTGACCGATAGTGAAGCAGTACCGTGAGGGAAAGGTGAAAAGAACCCCGGAAGGGGAGTGAAATAGAACCTGAAACCGTGTGCCTACAACCGATCGAAGCACGTTAAAGTGTGACGATGTGCTTTTTGTAGAACGAGCCAGCGAGTTACGCTATGTAGCAAGGTTAAGTACTTAAGGTACGGAGCCGAAGGGAAACCGAGTCTGAAAAGGGCGAAAAGTTGCATGGTGTAGACCCGAAACCGGGTGACCTATCCATGGCCAGGTTGAAGCGAGAGTAAAATCTCGTGGAGGACCGAACCACGTTGGTGTTGAAAAACCATGGGATGAGCTGTGGATAGCGGAGAAATTCCAATCGAACTCGGAGATAGCTGGTTCTCCCCGAAATAGCTTTAGGGCTAGCGTCGTGTAATTGAGTAATGGAGGTAGAGCACTGAATGGGCTAGGGGCTATAGTAGTTACCGAACCCTATCAAACTCCGAATGCCATATACTTGTATCACGGCAGTCAGACTGCGAATGATAAGATCCGTAGTCAAAAGGGAAACAGCCCAGACCATCAGCTAAGGTCCCAAAGTGTAAGTTAAGTGGAAAAGGATGTGGGATTTCTAAGACAACTAGGATGTTGGCTTAGAAGCAGCCACTCATTTAAAGAGTGCGTAATAGCTCACTAGTCAAGAGATCCTGCGCCGAAGATGTCCGGGGCTCAAACTTACCACCGAAGCTATGGGTGTACACTACGTGTACGCGGTAGGGGAGCTTTCTGTATAGGTTGAAGTCATACCGTAAGGAGTGGTGGACTGTACAGAAGTGAGAATGCTGGCATAAGTAGCGAGAAATAAGTGAGAATCTTATTGGCCGAAAACCTAAGGTTTCCTGGGGAAGGTTCGTCCGCCCAGGGTTAGTCGGGACCTAAGCCGAGGCCGAAAGGCGTAGGTGATGGACAATCGGTTGATATTCCGATACCACCTATTTACGTTTGAGAAATGGGGTGACGCAGTAGGATAAGATGTGCGCACTATTGGATGTGCGTCTAAGCATTTAGGCATGCTTGATAGGCAAATCCGTCAAGCTAAGCTGAGATGTTATGGGGAGCCAATTATGGCGAAGTATCTGATTCCACACTGCCAAGAAAAGCCTCTATCGAGTGAATAGGTGCCCGTACCGCAAACCGACACAGGTAGGTGAGGAGAGAATCCTAAGGCCATCGGAAGAATTGCTGTTAAGGAACTCGGCAAATTGACCCCGTAACTTCGGGAGAAGGGGTGCCTACGAAAGTAGGCCGCAGAGAATAGGCCCAAGCAACTGTTTAGCAAAAACACAGGTCTCTGCTAAAGCGAAAGCTGATGTATAGGGGCTGACGCCTGCCCGGTGCTGGAAGGTTAAGGGGAACACTTAGCGTAAGCGAAGGTGTGAACTTAAGCCCCAGTAAACGGCGGCCGTAACTATAACGGTCCTAAGGTAGCGAAATTCCTTGTCGGGTAAGTTCCGACCCGCACGAATGGCGTAATGATTTGGGCACTGTCTCAACAGCAAATCCGGCGAAATTGTAGTGCAAGTGAAGATGCTTGCTACCCGCGATTGGACGGAAAGACCCCGTAGAGCTTTACTGTAGCTTAGCATTGAATCTCGGTATTGTCTGTACAGGATAGGTGGGAGACTTGGAAACTTGGGCGTCAGCCTGAGTGGAGTCATCCTTGGGATACCACCCTGACAGTACTGGGGTTCTAACCGGCGACCATGAATCTGGTCACGGGACATTGTTAGGTGGGCAGTTTGACTGGGGCGGTCGCCTCCTAAAAAGTAACGGAGGCGCCCAAAAGTTCCCTCAGCGCGGTCGGAAATCGCGCGAAGAGTGCAAAGGCAGAAGGGAGCTTGACTGCGACACATACAGGTGGAGCAGGGACGAAAGTCGGGCTTAGTGATCCGGTGGTACCTCGTGGGAGGGCCATCGCTCAACGGATAAAAGCTACCTCGGGGATAACAGGCTGATCTCCCCCAAGAGTCCACATCGACGGGGAGGTTTGGCACCTCGATGTCGGCTCGTCGCATCCTGGGGCTGAAGTAGGTCCCAAGGGTTGGGCTGTTCGCCCATTAAAGCGGCACGCGAGCTGGGTTCAGAACGTCGTGAGACAGTTCGGTCCCTATCCGTCGCGGGCGTAGGAAATTTGAGAGGAGCTGTCCTTAGTACGAGAGGACCGGGATGGACCAACCTCTGGTGCACCAGTTGTCACGCCAGTGGCACAGCTGGGTAGCTATGTTGGGACTGGATAAACGCTGAAAGCATCTAAGCGTGAAGCCAACCTCAAGATGAGATTTCCCATAGCGTAAGCTAGTAAGACTCCTGGAAGAACACCAGGTTGATAGGTCAGAGATGTAAGCATGGCAACATGTTAAGTTGACTGATACTAATAAGTCGAGGGCTTGACCAAATAAAAATTCACTGTGCAATTTTGAAAGAACAATCTTTCAAAACAAAATAAATCTGGTGATTATGGCTTGAAGGTAACACCCGTTCCCATGCCGAACACGAAGGTTAAGCTTCAAAGCGCTGATGGTACTGCAGGGGAAGCCCTGTGGAAGAGTAAGTCGTTGCCAGATGAAACGTGGCTCGATAGCTCAGTCGGTAGAGCAGAGGACTGAAAATCCTCGTGTCCCTGGTTCGATTCCTGGTCGAGCCACCAAAAAGCACTTAAGATAACAATCTTAAGTGCTTTTTATGGTAAATTAAACTTTTAAATGCAATTTTGCTTAAAATTTAATTTTTTTTATGTTAAAATTGAACTGTGATAGAAATAAATTTATTATAAAGGAGAATTTTTATGGAAAATAATATAATAGCTATAGTTAATGGGAAAGAAATCACAAATAAAGATGTAGATAATACAATACTTAGTTTCCCAAAAGAAAGACAAACTTATTTAAATACAGAAAAGGGAAGAGAAGATCTAATAAAACAAATGATTGATTTTGAACTTTCATATAATTATGCTAAAGAAATGAAATTTGATGAGACAGAAGACTTTAGAAAACAATTAGAAGCTACTAAGAAACAACTTTTAATACAAGTTGCAGTATCTAGTGTTTTAGCTAGAGCTACAGTTTCAGAAGAAGAAATTAAAAAATATTATGAAGATAATAAAGAAGAATTTAGAACACAAGAACTTATAACAGCAAGACATATATTAGTTGATTCATTAGATGAAGCTAACAATATATATGAAGAAGTAAAAAATGGATTAGATTTTTCAGAAGCTGCGGAAAAATATTCAAAATGTCCTTCTAAAGCTCAAGGGGGAAGTTTAGGAACATTTACTAAAGGCCAAATGGTTCCAGAATTTGAAAAGGCAGTACTTGAAGCAGAGGTTAATGAGGTCACAGAAGCTGTTAAAACTCAATTTGGATATCATTTGATAATAGTTGATAATAAAAGAGAAAGTATGATTAAACCTTTCGATGAAGTTAAAGCTATGATAAATAATAAACTTATACAAGAAAAACAAAATGAACAATATAATGAATTCACACAAAACTTAAGAGATAAATATACAGTTGAAATAAAATAATTTGAAATAAAATAAAATTATAAAAAAGATAACAAATTGGTTGTTATCTTTTTTTATTTAATAAATATGTATATTTACTAAAATTAAAGGATATAATTATATTGAAAAATAGATATAATGTATTGATTTAAAGGTAGATTATATTTAATAAAATATCACTATATGTACTAATATGGCCTAAAGCTGGCATAAAGCTGGCATAAAGCTTGCCAGGTGTATCAATATGATTAAATTGTATGAATTAATAGTATATTAGAGTAAATCCAATTTAATATTAATATTTTAATGGTTATACAAAACTTAAATCTTTATTATTTGATAACATATGTATTGTTGTTTGTGGGTGATGCAAACAAATGAAAGATATCCAAACTCATTTGAAAAAAGTTCTTGACAAAGAACAACAAATTTGTTAAGATATAAAAGTCGCTGAGGCGATGTGGTCTTTGAAAATTAAACAGAGAATTAACAAGAAACATTCTTGTAACAGCCAGTAAGATAAGGTAATAAACCTTGTCAATGAATTTGAGAAGAGATTAAACTTTTAAATTTAGAGTTTGATCCTGGCTCAGGACGAACGCTGGCGGCGTGCTTAACACATGCAAGTCGAGCGATGAAGCTTCCTTCGGGAAGTGGATTAGCGGCGGACGGGTGAGTAACACGTGGGTAACCTGCCTCAAAGTGGGGGATAGCCTTCCGAAAGGAAGATTAATACCGCATAATATGAGATAATCGCATGATTTTCTTATCAAAGATTTATTGCTTTGAGATGGACCCGCGGCGCATTAGCTAGTTGGTGGGGTAATGGCCTACCAAGGCAACGATGCGTAGCCGACCTGAGAGGGTGATCGGCCACATTGGAACTGAGACACGGTCCAGACTCCTACGGGAGGCAGCAGTGGGGAATATTGCGCAATGGGGGAAACCCTGACGCAGCAACGCCGCGTGGGTGATGAAGGTCTTCGGATTGTAAAGCCCTGTTTTCTGGGACGATAATGACGGTACCAGAGGAGGAAGCCACGGCTAACTACGTGCCAGCAGCCGCGGTAATACGTAGGTGGCGAGCGTTGTCCGGATTTACTGGGCGTAAAGGGTGCGTAGGCGGATGTTTAAGTGGGATGTGAAATCCCCGGGCTTAACCTGGGGGCTGCATTCCAAACTGGATATCTAGAGTGCAGGAGAGGAAAGCGGAATTCCTAGTGTAGCGGTGAAATGCGTAGAGATTAGGAAGAACACCAGTGGCGAAGGCGGCTTTCTGGACTGTAACTGACGCTGAGGCACGAAAGCGTGGGTAGCAAACAGGATTAGATACCCTGGTAGTCCACGCCGTAAACGATGGATACTAGGTGTAGGGGGTATCAACTCCCTCTGTGCCGCAGTTAACACAATAAGTATCCCGCCTGGGGAGTACGGTCGCAAGATTAAAACTCAAAGGAATTGACGGGGGCCCGCACAAGCAGCGGAGCATGTGGTTTAATTCGAAGCAACGCGAAGAACCTTACCTGGACTTGACATCCCTTGCATAGCCTAGAGATAGGTGAAGCCCTTCGGGGCAAGGAGACAGGTGGTGCATGGTTGTCGTCAGCTCGTGTCGTGAGATGTTAGGTTAAGTCCTGCAACGAGCGCAACCCTTGTTATTAGTTGCTACCATTAAGTTGAGCACTCTAATGAGACTGCCTGGGTAACCAGGAGGAAGGTGGGGATGACGTCAAATCATCATGCCCCTTATGTCCAGGGCTACACACGTGCTACAATGGTAGGTACAATAAGACGCAAGACCGTGAGGTGGAGCAAAACTTATAAAACCTATCTCAGTTCGGATTGTAGGCTGCAACTCGCCTACATGAAGCTGGAGTTGCTAGTAATCGCGAATCAGAATGTCGCGGTGAATACGTTCCCGGGCCTTGTACACACCGCCCGTCACACCATGAGAGCTGGTAACACCCGAAGTCCGTGAGGCAACCGTAAGGAGCCAGCGGCCGAAGGTGGGATTAGTGATTGGGGTGAAGTCGTAACAAGGTAGCCGTAGGAGAACCTGCGGCTGGATCACCTCCTTTCTAAGGAGAATAGAAAGAAGAAAATTCTTTCTAAAGGCTGAATTCTCTGTTTAATTTTGAGAGACCATTCTCTCAAAATGAAGTTAAACATTAATATGTTTAACTAAGTGATTGTACCAAATCATAGATTTGGAACATCTACTTATGTTCTTTGAAAATTGCACAGTGAATAATGAAAAAGTAAAGCTAAAGGTATAAAATCCTTTGTAATAATGAACAATTTTAAGGTCAAGCTACAAAGGGCGCATGGTGAATGCCTTGGCACTAGGAGCCGAAGAAGGACGCGATAAGCTGCGATAAGCCTTGGGTAGCCGCAAATAGGCTGAGATCCAGGGATTTCCGAATGAGGAAACTCACATGGGTAACCCCATGTATCATGCACTGAATACATAGGTGTATGAGGGTAAACCCGGGGAACTGAAACATCTAAGTACCCGGAGGAAGAGAAAGAAAAATCGATTTCCTAAGTAGCGGCGAGCGAACGGGAAAGAGCCCAAACCAGAAACTTGTTTCTGGGGTTGTGGATAGATCATAAAAGAAGAGGTATCTTAATCGAAAAGGGCTGGAACGCCCTACCATAGAAGGTAATAGTCCTGTAGATAAAAAGAGAAAACTTCGAGATCTAATCCAGAGTACCACGAGACACGTGAAACCTTGTGGGAAGCAGGGAGGACCACCTCCCAAGGCTAAATACTACCTAGTGACCGATAGTGAAGCAGTACCGTGAGGGAAAGGTGAAAAGAACCCCGGAAGGGGAGTGAAATAGAACCTGAAACCGTGTGCCTACAACCGATCGAAGCACGTTAAAGTGTGACGATGTGCTTTTTGTAGAACGAGCCAGCGAGTTACGCTATGTAGCAAGGTTAAGTACTTAAGGTACGGAGCCGAAGGGAAACCGAGTCTGAAAAGGGCGAAAAGTTGCATGGTGTAGACCCGAAACCGGGTGACCTATCCATGGCCAGGTTGAAGCGAGAGTAAAATCTCGTGGAGGACCGAACCACGTTGGTGTTGAAAAACCATGGGATGAGCTGTGGATAGCGGAGAAATTCCAATCGAACTCGGAGATAGCTGGTTCTCCCCGAAATAGCTTTAGGGCTAGCGTCGTGTAATTGAGTAATGGAGGTAGAGCACTGAATGGGCTAGGGGCTATAGTAGTTACCGAACCCTATCAAACTCCGAATGCCATATACTTGTATCACGGCAGTCAGACTGCGAATGATAAGATCCGTAGTCAAAAGGGAAACAGCCCAGACCATCAGCTAAGGTCCCAAAGTGTAAGTTAAGTGGAAAAGGATGTGGGATTTCTAAGACAACTAGGATGTTGGCTTAGAAGCAGCCACTCATTTAAAGAGTGCGTAATAGCTCACTAGTCAAGAGATCCTGCGCCGAAGATGTCCGGGGCTCAAACTTACCACCGAAGCTATGGGTGTACACTACGTGTACGCGGTAGGGGAGCTTTCTGTATAGGTTGAAGTCATACCGTAAGGAGTGGTGGACTGTACAGAAGTGAGAATGCTGGCATAAGTAGCGAGAAATAAGTGAGAATCTTATTGGCCGAAAACCTAAGGTTTCCTGGGGAAGGTTCGTCCGCCCAGGGTTAGTCGGGACCTAAGCCGAGGCCGAAAGGCGTAGGTGATGGACAATCGGTTGATATTCCGATACCACCTATTTACGTTTGAGAAATGGGGTGACGCAGTAGGATAAGATGTGCGCACTATTGGATGTGCGTCTAAGCATTTAGGCATGCTTGATAGGCAAATCCGTCAAGCTAAGCTGAGATGTTATGGGGAGCCAATTATGGCGAAGTATCTGATTCCACACTGCCAAGAAAAGCCTCTATCGAGTGAATAGGTGCCCGTACCGCAAACCGACACAGGTAGGTGAGGAGAGAATCCTAAGGCCATCGGAAGAATTGCTGTTAAGGAACTCGGCAAATTGACCCCGTAACTTCGGGAGAAGGGGTGCCTACGAAAGTAGGCCGCAGAGAATAGGCCCAAGCAACTGTTTAGCAAAAACACAGGTCTCTGCTAAAGCGAAAGCTGATGTATAGGGGCTGACGCCTGCCCGGTGCTGGAAGGTTAAGGGGAACACTTAGCGTAAGCGAAGGTGTGAACTTAAGCCCCAGTAAACGGCGGCCGTAACTATAACGGTCCTAAGGTAGCGAAATTCCTTGTCGGGTAAGTTCCGACCCGCACGAATGGCGTAATGATTTGGGCACTGTCTCAACAGCAAATCCGGCGAAATTGTAGTGCAAGTGAAGATGCTTGCTACCCGCGATTGGACGGAAAGACCCCGTAGAGCTTTACTGTAGCTTAGCATTGAATCTCGGTATTGTCTGTACAGGATAGGTGGGAGACTTGGAAACTTGGGCGTCAGCCTGAGTGGAGTCATCCTTGGGATACCACCCTGACAGTACTGGGGTTCTAACCGGCGACCATGAATCTGGTCACGGGACATTGTTAGGTGGGCAGTTTGACTGGGGCGGTCGCCTCCTAAAAAGTAACGGAGGCGCCCAAAAGTTCCCTCAGCGCGGTCGGAAATCGCGCGAAGAGTGCAAAGGCAGAAGGGAGCTTGACTGCGACACATACAGGTGGAGCAGGGACGAAAGTCGGGCTTAGTGATCCGGTGGTACCTCGTGGGAGGGCCATCGCTCAACGGATAAAAGCTACCTCGGGGATAACAGGCTGATCTCCCCCAAGAGTCCACATCGACGGGGAGGTTTGGCACCTCGATGTCGGCTCGTCGCATCCTGGGGCTGAAGTAGGTCCCAAGGGTTGGGCTGTTCGCCCATTAAAGCGGCACGCGAGCTGGGTTCAGAACGTCGTGAGACAGTTCGGTCCCTATCCGTCGCGGGCGTAGGAAATTTGAGAGGAGCTGTCCTTAGTACGAGAGGACCGGGATGGACCAACCTCTGGTGCACCAGTTGTCACGCCAGTGGCACAGCTGGGTAGCTATGTTGGGACTGGATAAACGCTGAAAGCATCTAAGCGTGAAGCCAACCTCAAGATGAGATTTCCCATAGCGTAAGCTAGTAAGACTCCTGGAAGAACACCAGGTTGATAGGTCAGAGATGTAAGCATGGCAACATGTTAAGTTGACTGATACTAATAAGTCGAGGGCTTGACCAAATAAAAATTCACTGTGCAATTTTGAAAGAACAATCTTTCAAAACAAAATAAATCTGGTGATTATGGCTTGAAGGTAACACCCGTTCCCATGCCGAACACGAAGGTTAAGCTTCAAAGCGCTGATGGTACTGCAGGGGAAGCCCTGTGGAAGAGTAAGTCGTTGCCAGATAAATGTAAAAAATAAGAACTCAATCGATTAATTGAGTTCTTATTTTTTTAAATTTTTATAATACATTAAATAAATTTAAGAGATAAGTAAAGTAATATTATAAATATAGAATAATTATCAAATAAGGGGTTGTTAAAAAATAACCTCCAAATAAATATTCATTATTATGTTATTAAAATATTTACTCCAATTTTACTTCTTATAATACTTGTTTCTTCTTTAGGAGTAATTAAATTTTAATAATTGTTGATATATAATTATTATATATAATAGCCTATTTAGGAGATGATAATATGAGGTTAGAAGATTTAAAAAATATCATAGATAATAGTGAGAGTATAGTATTTTTAGGTGGAGCAGGTGTATCTACAGAAAGTAATATTCCTGATTTTAGATCAAATAATGGATTATATAAACCAAAAAATAATTTGAAGTATTCACCAGAAACAATGTTAAGCCATAATTTTTTCAAAAAGCATACTGAAGAATTTTTCGAGTTTTATAAAAAGCAAATGATATATAAAAGTGCAAAGCCTAATTTAGCTCACCATGCTTTAGCTGAGCTAGAAAAGATAGGAAAATTAAAAGCTATAATAACACAAAATATTGATGGATTGCATCAATTAGCAGGTTCTAAAAATGTATTAGAGTTACATGGAAGTGTACATAGAAATTATTGCGTTGATTGCAATGAAAAATATGACTTAGAATATATATTAGATGATAAAAATAATAATAAGGATATACCACGTTGTAAAAAATGTGGAGGTATAGTTAGACCAGATGTAGTACTTTATGAAGAAGGATTGGATATGAATATTGTAAATAAAGCTATATATTATGTAGAAAATGCAGATGTATTTATAGTAGGTGGTACATCACTTGTGGTGTATCCAGCTGCTGGATTAGTCAATTATTATAAGGGTAAAAAGTTAGTCTTAATAAATAAAGGAGAAACATCTTATGATAAAGGAGCAAATTTAGTTATTCATGATTCTATAGGTACTGTTTTAGAAAAATTAATTTTAAAAAACTAACCAAATTTTTGGTTAGTTTTTTAAAATTTAATATTGACAAAGTTAAAATTTCTGATATAATAAATTATGTTGAATTGAATACGGCGCTATAGCCAAGTGGTAAGGCAGAGGCCTGCAAAGCCTTTATCCCCAGTTCAAATCTGGGTGGCGCCTCCAAAAGAGTTTTAGGATACTAAAGCTCTTTTTTTAATAACTTAGAATTTTTATCTGTTTATTTTTACAATCCAATCTAATTTTAGATCCTATAGGTAAAGTTAGATTAGGATCACAATGCCCTGACATTAGGTTCGATATAATGGGCTTATTAATAGACAATAATCTATCTATTATGACTTGTTTTATAGAGAAACCTTTTTTATAATTATCCATATCACAACCTGTAAATTGACCTAATATAAGGCCAGAACAGCATTCAATTTTCCTAGATAGTATTAATTGAGTTAACATCCTATCTATTTTATAAGGTGGTTCTGAGATTTCTTCTAAGAATAAGATATTATCTATAGTATTAATTTCATAGGGAGTGCCTAAAGAGCTACATATAAGAGACAAATTTCCTCCAACAAGATTACCTTCTACTATATCATCAGTTTGAGATAATAAAGGAATACAATTAGGGTTTGATATTTCATAAGATGAAATATTGTTTGTTAATGGTTTTAGAAAATTTTTTAATGTATATATATTGTAAAAATTTGAGGAAAGCATAGGACAATGAAAAGTAGTAAATTTGCATTTGGAACTTATATAATTTAATAAGATTGTTATATCACTAAAACCACCAAAAATTTTAGGATTATTTTTTATAATATTAAGGTCTAAATAAGGTAATATTCTCATAGATCCATAGCCGCCTCTTGAACAAAGAATCATGTCTATGGATGAATCTTTAAACATATTCATTAGATCTTTAGCCCTATCTATATCTTTACCAGATAAGTAACCATATTCATCATATACATGTTCACCTAATTTAATATTAAAACCTAAGCTTTTAAATATTTTAATACTTTTTAAAACAACATCTTTTTCGATAGGACTTGCAGGAGATACTATTCCTATAGTATCTCCTTTATTTAAATGTTTTAATAACATTAAATCACTACTAATAATTAATAATATGTAATTTATTAGAATAAGTCCTTTTTTTTCAATATTATTATGCAAATTATACATAAAATAGCTGTAACCCCATAAGCAAGCCAAAATCCTTGTGCAGATTTATTAAAAGGTATACCATTTACATTCATTCCGAAAGAACCAAAAATTATATTAGGTATAGACATTACTATAGTTATAGATGCTAATAGTTTCATAACTATATTTAGATTATTAGATATGACAGATGCAAAAGCATCCATAGTTCCACTTAAAATATTACTATATATATTAGCCATTTCTATAGCCTGTTTATTTTCTATAATAACATCTTCTAAAACATCTTGATCTTCAGGATATTTTTGTATTATATCTAACTTGAGCATTTTTTCTAAGGTTATTTCATTAGCCTTTAGAGAAGTAGAGAAATATACTAAAGATTTTTCTAAAGACAATAGTAAAATAAGTTCTTTATTTTTCATAGATTTATGAAGTTTCTTTTCTATCATTAGACTTTTCTTATCTATTTGTCTTAAATATAATAAAAAGTAACTTGCTATTCTATATAATATTTGTAGAATAAATCTAGATCTTTTAAAAGTATAAAAAGATTTTACTTTATTATTAAAAAAGTCTGTTAAGATTTTGCTATTTTTTAAACAAACAGTAATAATATTAGTTGGTGTATTTATAATAGCTAAAGGATAAGTATCATAAGTTAGTGAGTTATCTTCCATTTCTGTAAAGGGTATATCTAATATTACTATCATATTATCATCTTCAATGTCTATTCGTGAAGTTTCTTCTTCATCTAAAGAGGCTTTTAGAAAATCTAAAGTAACCCCCGTTTTTTTTGATACAAAGATAAGCTCTTGTTCTGAAGGAGCCACTATGTTAATCCAGGTACTAGGTTCTATATTATCTAATTTTTTTATTGTTTTGTCTTCTTCAGTATTTTTATAAATTGAGATCATAAAAATCACCTCCGCATGTAAAATTTATTAATTTTTTAAATTGTAATTATGGTAACCAATAATATATATTATACAGCATATAGTTATATATTTATTTATAAAATTAATATATTTTAATAGTTTAAAAATAAAATAAAAAGCATTGTTTAAATTTTAACTATTACTAAAGTTATTTAGATAAAATTATAGTAAAATAGAGAAATATAAAGGAAAACATATCTTAATTAATAAGAAGAACTTTAAATACCTTTAAACAGACAATATTGCAGTGGATTAATGTTTAAAAGCTTAGTATAATCTTGAGCGTAAAGAAATTTTAAATTTATTTCATGTTATTTTGGAGGGTTTATAAAATGGGAAATATGTATAAAGAAACTGTGGCTAGAAGAAGGGTTCCGGTTTTACTTTTTATGCTTATTTTGTTAGTAGGAATTTTATTTTTAGTGGGATTTTTAAAAAATATTAGATTTTATGGATATAAGTTAGATGAAATCTTAAATATTTTTTTATTATGTATAGTTGTACTAGTGAGTTTTTTAGAAATATTTAAATGCAAAATAAAATATTCATATTTTATAATAGCAGATCAGTTTATCATTCATAAGATAAAAGGAAATTATAATAGAGTAGTAGAGAATATAAAATTAAAAGATATAATTTATTTTGATAAATGTGCTGGATTAAAAACAAAAATCAATATAAGTAATTCAAAAAAATACACATGTTCTTTATTAAATAGAGAAACTTATTGCTGTGTTTATAAAGATGGTAATAGTACTAAAAAGTTTTATTTTGAACCTAGTAATAATTTGATTACAAAAATAAAATATTTATCAAGTAAGAGACTAGTTGGCTAGTCTCTTATTGCATTTTATTAAAAAATTCATTTTTCACTTCTTTTAAAAGCATATCATTTTCGATTAAATCTAATGCAGTTAAACTTAAGGCTTGAGAAGCTTTAAGAACATTTTGTTGAGCATGTTTTTTTAAAGTTTCATCTGCAAACCCTTTAGTAAAATAATTTACAGGCTTATTTTTATCCAATATAGATATATATGGGTGAATACAAGGAATATAATGACTTACTGTTCCTAAACTTAGTCCTGATACAGTATTTTTTTCATTGCAAATATCAATTATACCAGCTTCCTTTAAATTATGGCAAAACAATCTAGATAGTCTCTTGTTAGTTATTAATTCTCTATAAGGTAATTCGAACAAACAAATTTCTGAATCTAAATTTAAAATGGAGTTAACATTGTCTACAATTTGCCTTATTCCTTTTTCTACGTAAATAGCAGTTGATATATTTTTAGATCTTATATAAAATTTAGCTTCTGTAGTATTAGAAGAAACATAAGGATCGTTACCACTATTAACAACTAATTTATCTATATGAAAATTATTATTAATAGATTGTTTTAAAAGGTTTATAGAATTAAATGTATATAAGAGTCCATTTAATGATGAAAATACATTTGTAGTTTCATAGCTTAAAGTTTCCTTACCTTTAAATTTTATTTTTAAAGGAAGAATAGCCATTGAAGATCCACTTTGGCAGGTAACTTCATCAGGATGAACCATAAGACCTACATCTATATCTTTGAAAGCTCCTTGCTTGGCTAAAGTTACTTTAGAACCGCTTAAAGATTCTCCAGGGGTTCCCATTACAATGATAGTACCAGAAAAATTATCTAATACTTTTGAAAGCGATAGAGCAGCCCCAACAGATATTGAGGAAACTAAATTATGTCCTGATACATGGCCTAGTTCACTTGGGGCATCATACTCACAAAAAAAACATATTTTAGGGTGACCTGTACCAAATTTTGCATAAAATGCTGTAGGGATATTATAATAATTTTCTTCAACTTCAAAATTATTTTTTTTAAGAATATCTATTAAATACTTGCATGATTTGTATTCATTAAAACTTATTTCTGGATTATCATAAATATATTTGGATATGTTAAATAAATCTGATTCTATGGATTTTAAGTAGGATACTATTTTTTGTTTCATAAATATAACCTCCAACATAAAACATTTAAGTTATATTATTATACCCAATATAAATAGAATAAATTATTGCAATTAATAGATTTAAATAATAAGGATTTAATATAGTAAAAAATTATAAATCTAAAAAATGATTTATTTAAGTTTTTTCTCAAACTATTTTTATCATATATAAGTTATAAAAGGTATTAAATTTAATATATTCAGTTTATATAGATTATATAATAAAAATTTCATAATAAAATTTATATAATTTTATGTGGACAAAATAACATTTAGCTGGCTACTGAATAAAATATATATTAGGGGGCAAGAATTTAGCTGTAATAATATATTAAGGGGGATAAATATGAAAAAACAATATTGTATTATATGTGGTAAGCCTCTAAATAGTGGTATAATTATAAACAGAAAAGGAATATGTGATGTTTGCGAAGAAAGAATGGTAAATAGTGATATGGATACAGATTTTTATGAATTCTATAAAAAATGTATAAGAAAAAATTTAGTGCAAACTGTTATAAAGGATGAGGAAATGAGATGGGAGAATTACCGATTTTAAATGGAGTTTTAAAATATATTGAGGAAAAGAACATAATGTTTTCTATGCCAGGACATAAAGGATCATTAGGATTTTTATTTACCAAAGAAGGAAGAAAATTTTGTGAAAATATACTTCAATGTGATTTAACAGAAGTTGATGGATTAGATAATCTTCATAATAGTGAAGGAATAATAAAAGAATCCGGCAATCTTTTAAGCCGGTTTTATAATTCTAAAAAATCTTATTTTTTAGTCAATGGTAGTACTAGTGGAAATTTAACTATGATATTTTCTTGCTTTAAAGAAAAAGATAAGATTATTGTAGAAAGAAATTGTCATAGGTCTATATTCAATGGAATAATTATGAGAAAATTAAAACCAATATATATAAAAAATAAGGTGTATAAGCAATTTAATGCTCCACTTTCGATAGATTTGGAGCATTTTTTAAGTTTAATAAAAGAAAATAAAGACGCAAAAGGGATAGTAATAACATATCCTAATTATTATGGTGTTTGTCCTAATCTAGAAATTATAATAAAAGAAGCTAAAAAATATAATATGAAAGTGTTAATAGATTCGGCACATGGGGCCCATTTTGGAGTATGTGAAAGCTTGCCTAAAAGCGCTCTAGAGTTAGGAGCCGACATGGTAGTAATGAGTGCTCATAAGACGCTTCCTAGTTTAACACAAACAGCATTTTTACATATAGGTAAAAATACTATGATTGATATTGATAAGGTGGATTTTTACATAAGTGCTTTTTCTAGCACTAGTCCTTCTTATTTATTTTTATGTTCTATGGATTATAGTAGATTTTATATAGAGAAATATGGTGAAAAACATTATAATGAACTGGTTGACAGATCAAATTATTATAGGGAAAAAATAAATTTATTAGATAGTTTTTATATATTAAATCATAATGATAAAAAATATTTAAATATTTTTTATAAAGATGTTATGGATATAGATTTGACAAGGTATGTGATAAATGTAAAAAAGGGTTTAAGTGCTAGTAATTTATCAAGGTATTTAAGAAAATGTGGAATACAATGTGAAATGACCGATGGAAACAATGTAATCTTAATATTATCTCCATTTTATAATGAAGATGTTATGGAGAAATTATATAAGACTCTATGCGATTGGGATAAAAGTTATGACAATAAAGATAAAAACAGCTATAACTATGATATAAATTATAATTATATAGAAACTAATGTTAATATGTATCCTTATGAGGTTTTAGAAAAAGAATATTTATGGATAAACTATAAGGATTCCTTAGATAAAATAAGTTATAATAATATAGTTCCTTATCCTCCAGGTGTTCCAATAATAATGGCAGGAGAGGTAATAAACAAAGAAATAATAGATGCTATATGTTATTATAAAAATAATGGAATAGATGTATTAGGTTTAAAGAATGATAATATTCAAATAGTAAAATAATAAATACAAAATGTGGAGGAAAAAATGAAGAGAGGAAAATTAATAGTTATAGAAGGTAGCGATGGAAGCGGTAAAGCTACTCAAACTAAAAAGCTTTATGATAAATTAGTAAAAGAAAACAAAAATATAAAAAAAGTAGAATTTCCTAATTACCAAAGTGAATCATCAGCTTTAATAAAGATGTATTTAAATGGAGAGTTTGGAAAAGAGCCAGATAGTGTAAATCCTTATGTTTCATCTACATTTTATGCAGTGGATAGATTTGCATCTTATAAAAAGGATTGGGAAGAATTTTACTTAAAGGGTGGAATTATTATCGCAGATAGGTACACTACATCTAATATGATACATCAAGCAGCAAAAATAAAAGATGTACAAGCTAAAGATAATTTTTTAAATTGGTTATGGGATTTTGAATTTAAAAAATTTAATTTACCAGTGCCAGATTGTGTTATATTTTTAGATATGCCTCCTGAATGCAGTAAAAGTCTTATGGAAACTAGAAATAATAAATTTACAGGAAAAAAAGAGAAGGATATACATGAAAATAATTATGAATATCTACTAGAATCATATGAAAATTCTAAATATATATCAGAAAAATATGATTGGAATAGAATTCAATGTATTAATAAAGGGAATATTAAAAGCATAGATGAAATAAACAATGATATAATTAAAGTAATAAAACAATATATAGATATTATTGAATAGAGGTAATTATAATTGTAAACTTGTATAAAAAAATATAAAATATAAGTAAGAAATTACAATATAAATTCCTTTAAGGAGGTAATAATATGAAATTAGTTATTGCTATTGTTCAAGATGATGATGCTTCAGATTTAATAGATGAAATAACAGAGGACGGTTTTAGAGTAACAAAATTGGCTACTACAGGAGGCTTTTTAAAAGCTGGAAATACTACACTCATGATAGGGGTAGAAGAAAAAGATGTAAATAAACTAATTAAAAAAATAGAGGATATATGCAAAACTAGAAAGCAAATTGTAACATCAGCTTCACCGGTAACTGGATCAGCTGGAATGTACGTATCTTATCCAATAGAAGTAGAAGTTGGAGGAGCTACTATATTCGTTGTAGACGTAGACAAATTTGTAAGAATTTAATTAGAGGGGGGATATATTTGAATTCATATGCAATAATAGGGCATGAGAATATAAAAAGTAGAATTAAAAATTCAATAGCTAAAGATAAATTTCCTCATGCCAGTATTATTGTTGGAGAGGATGGCATTGGTAAAAGCAAAATAGCTAAGGAAATAGCCATTAGTTTATTAGAAGAATCGCAAAGAATGAGCTGTGCAGATATAATAGAATTTAAACCTATCAATAAAAAATCTATAGGTATAGATGATATAAGAAATTTAATAGAAGAGGTAAACAAAAAGCCAATAGAAGGAAGCAAAAAGGTTATTATAATGTATAAATCAGAGTTAATAACAGAAGTTGCTCAAAATGCTTTTTTGAAAACTATAGAAGAACCACCTAAAGGTGTTCATATATTATTATTGTGTGAAAATATGGAGCAAATGTTAGATACTATAAAATCTAGATGTGAAGTATTTAAATTAAATAGATTAAAGCCATGCGACGTAGAAAGTTTTATAAAATACAAATATAAGGATATAAAAAAAGAAAATATAGATTCCGCAGTAGCATTTAGTGATGGAATTCCAGGTAAAGCTGAAAGATTTATTGAAGATGAATCACTAAAATATATAAGAGATATGAGTTTAGGTATATTAAAAGATTCGAAGAATTTAAGTAACTACGATTATTTGATGAAATACGAACCTTTTTTAATAAATTACAAGGAAAACTGGGAAGAAGTTTTAACTTGTATTTTATCATATCTTAGAGATTCATTGTTATTTAAAGAAACTGGAGATGAAGAGTTATTATTAAATGTAGATAAGAAAGAATATATAAAAGATATATCGGAAAAGTATTCACATATAAACTTAAATAAAATGGTAAGTATAATAAATGATACAAGAGATAAATTAAATAAAAATATAAACTCCACTCTAGTATTTGATGCAATGCTTATAAAAATGCAGGAGGTATAATATGATAGAAGTTGTAGGAGTTCGATTTAAAAAGGCAGGTAAAATATATTATTTTAATCCTAGTAACATAGAAATAAATAAGGGAGAATATGTTATAGTAGAAACTATAAGAGGAATAGAATTTGGAGAAGCAGTTATTGCTAAAAAGCAAATTAATGAAAATGAAATAGTAGCACCATTAAAAAATGTAATTAGAAAAGCAACAGAAGAAGATATAAAAAAACATCATGAAAATAAAGAAAAAGAAAAATATGCATTAGAAACTTGCCTACAAAAAATACAAGAACATAAATTAAATATGAAGCTAATAGATGTAGAATACACTTTTGACAATAATAAAGTTATATTCTATTTTACAGCAGATGGTAGAGTAGATTTTAGAGAATTAGTTAAAGATTTAGCTTCAATATTCAGAACTAGAATAGAATTAAGGCAAATAGGAGTACGTGATGAAGCAAAAATGGTTGGGGGATTAGGACCTTGTGGAAGACCTATGTGTTGTTCTATGTTTTTAGGAGATTTTGCCCCAGTATCAATAAAAATGGCTAAAGAACAAAATTTATCATTAAACCCTACTAAAATTTCAGGCATATGTGGAAGACTTATGTGCTGTTTAAACTATGAACAGCAAACTTATGAAAGTATTAGAAAAGTATTACCAAAGGTCGGATCAATAGTTAAGACTCCTTATGGACAAGGAGAAGTAGTAGATAATAATGTAGTTAAAGAAGAAATTAAAGTAAAAATTAAAGGTCAAGATAATGAAGAATTTATACAACCAGTGCCTATAATAGAAACAGAGCTTATATCTGGTGGTTATGAAGGAAATATAGAAAGTGTAAATGAAGAGGAAATAAATATTGAAATAGATGATGCAGATGAAACAATAATAAAAGAGCTGCTTAAGGATGAATAGGAGGAGAGTTATGAAGGCACTATTAAAGGTGTGTGATATGAGAACAATACATGATATAAACAAAGTAAAAAGTGCTGTAGCTAATAATGAAGGTGTAGTTGCCTGTGAAATAAGTAAGGAGAAAAAAGAAGTAAGTGTTATATATGACGATTATTTTGTAAATGTAGACAATATAATAGAATCCATAGAAAATATAGGGTATACGGTTATATAAAAATTACTTTAAAAATTAATGAAAACATGTTAAAATATAAATCGTATAAAGTTGTGTAATTTTTAAGGAGGTGTGTTACATATGGCATACAAAATTACAGATGCTTGCGTAAGCTGTGGAGCATGTGCTGCAGAATGCCCAGTTAATGCTATAAGTCAAGGAGATTCTATATTTGATATAGATGCAGATACTTGTATTGATTGCGGAAACTGTGCTAATGTTTGTCCAGTAGGAGCACCAGTTCAAGATTAATCTATTAATAAAAAGGCCGTCAAAAGACGGTCTTTTTATTCTTTATACATTATAAAATATTGTATTATTTTAATTAAGATATATACAAAATAAAAATTATTATATAAAAGGTGAATTGTATGGATAGAATTATAAAAGAGGATGAAACCTTAGATGATCTTCAGATAAAAGGAATTCATGTTATACAAAAAAAGCAAGCATTTAGATTTGGAATAGATGCAGTATTGTTAGCTAATTTTCCTATAGTAAAAAATGGAGCAAAAATAGTTGACTTATGTAGTGGAACAGGTATAATTCCATTTATATTAGCAGGAAAAACTAATGCTAGTAATATTACAGGTATAGAAATTCAAAAAGAAATTAGTGATATGGCAAAGCGAAGTGTAGAGTATAATAGATTACAAGAAAAAGTTAAGTTTATAGAAGGTGATTTAAAAGATATAAAACTTTTAAAAGATATAGGAAAGGTAGATATAGTTATAGTAAATCCACCTTATAAAACACAAGGAACAGGTATTATAAATATTAATGATAAAAATGCTATATCTAGACATGAAATTTGTTGTACTTTAGATGATGTGGTAAAAGCAGCTAAAATTTTATTAAAAGATAAAGGTAAATTATACATGATACATAGACCAGATAGAATAGCAGATATAATGAATGTGATGAGAAAGTACTTTATAGAGCCTAAATTAATAAGGACTATACATCCATCTGCAGATAAAGCACCTTCTATGATATTAATTGAAGGTCAAAAAAATGGTGGGAAGTTTTTAAAATGGGATAAACCTTTATATATTTATAATGAAAATAATAAATATACAGATGAAATTAAAAAGATTTATGGAATGGAATAATTTAAAAAGGAGTGTGTTTATGCCTAATTTAAAGGAAGGAAAATTATATGTAGTTCCTACTCCTATAGGAAATTTAAAAGATATAACTTTAAGAGCATTAGATGTTCTAAAGGATGTTGATATTATAGCAGCAGAGGATACAAGACAAACTTTAAAATTATTAAATCATTTTAACATAAAAAAAACATTGATAAGTTATCATAAATTTAATGAAGAAGATAAAAGTATAAATATAATAAAGGATTTAAAAGAAGGAAAAAATATAGCTTTAGTTTCTGATGCAGGTATGCCAGGAATATCAGATCCAGGCCATGTACTTATAAAAAAATGCATAGAAGATCAAATAAAGTTTGAAGTTTTACCTGGAGCCACAGCATTTACTACAGCATTGGTTTACTCTGGAATGGATACTACAAAATTTATTTTTAAGGGGTTTATACCAAGAGAAAATAAAAATAGACAAAAACTAGTGCAAGAAATAAAGGATAGGATGGAAACATTAATTTTTTATGAATCTCCTCATAGATTAAAGGAATGTTTAAACTTTTTGAGAGATTCCTTAGGAAATAGAAATATAGCTATATGCAGAGAAATTACTAAGATACATGAAGAAATTATAAGAGATAGTTTAGAAGAAGTTATAAAATATTATGAAAATCAACAACCTAAAGGTGAATATGTTTTAGTTTTAGAAGGAAAATCTATGGAAGAAATAGAAAAAGAAAAGGAAATGGAGTGGTCTAGTATGAATATACAAGATCATATAAAAAAATATATAAATGAAGGATATAGTAAAAAAGAGTCTATAAAATTAGTAGCTAAAGATAGAAAAGTAACTAAGTCTGAAATATATAAGTATTCTATAGATATATAAATAATATATTAAAATTTTTAATAAAAATATAATATATAATAAACTAAATTAACAATTTTAAAAAAAAATCCTCTTAAAGTTGAGTTTTTTGTTGGAATGGTGATATAATAGTTTTATGTTACAATCATAAAAGGGAATGGGAGGAAGATAAATAGTGAATAAGAAAGTTTTGTCTGCAGTAATAGCATTAGCTCTAGCAGCTTCTATTAATGCAAAAGTTATGGCAGCACCATCAAGTGGACAAGCGCATGATAAGACATTAGAACTTGAAGAGAAAATACAAACTATGGACAATAGTATACAAAACTTAATGTATAAAATAGAAGACAATAATAAAGACATAGAAAAAAATAAAGAGGAAGTATCTAAATTAGGAAAAGATATAGAAAAAGCTCAAAAACAAATAGAATCCCGTGAAGATTTATTTAATAAAAGAGTAAGAGCTATGTACATAAATGGCTTTGATAGTTATGCAGATATAATATTAGAATCAAAAGGATTAAGTGATTTAATAACTAGAGTAGACACAGTTAAAAAGGTTATGGGATTTGACCAAGGTGTTATAAAAGAATTAAAAACCAAAAAAGAAGAAATTAAGGATAAAAAGGTTGCTCTAAATAAGAAAAGTGAAGAAATAGTACAACTTAAATCAGAAAATGAAAAGAAATTGGCTAGTTTAAAGTCAGAAAAAAGTAAGACTGAATTGGCAGCCGAAAATTTAAGAAAACAAAAAGAAGAAGCTGCACAAAGACAAGCTGCACAAAGACAAGTTGCGCAAGCTTCTGTATCTCAATCAAGAGGTGGAAGTAGTGTTTCTGTAGAAGCTCCAGCTTCATCAGGTAGCAGTTCTTCTAGTTCTAGCAGTAGCAGTAGTAATAAACCAGCACCACCAGCAGCTCATGGAGATGTAGTAGGATATGCTATGCAATTCCAAGGAGTTCCTTATGTTTGGGGTGGAACATCACCAAGTGGATTTGACTGTTCAGGTTTCGTACAATATGTATATAGAAATGCTGCAGGTATAGAATTACCAAGAGATACTTATGGACAAATTGGAGCAGGAACTAGAGTTTCACAAGATCAATTACAACCAGGAGACTTAGTATTCCCACATACAGGACACGTAGGTATATATATAGGTGGAGGACAAATGATACATGCACCTCAAACAGGTGATGTAGTAAAAATTTCATCAGTATATAAATTCTATGCAGGTGTAAGAATAAGATAATTAATTTTATATAAAATAAAAGTGGAAACAAATTTTTGTTTCCACTTTTATTTTTACATAAAAAAAAGCCTCTAAATGAGGCTTTTTAAATTATTTATTGTCTTTTATTTCATTAAGACAGCTTTTACAAATGTTTTTACCTTTGTAGTTTATAACATCTCTTGCATCTCCGCAGAATATACATGCTGGTTCATATTTTTTTAATATGATTTGTTCTCCATCTACGTATATTTCTAAAGCATCTTTTTCAGCAATATCTAATGTCCTTCTTAATTCTATAGGAATAACAATTCTTCCCAATTCATCTACTCTTCTAACCACACCTGTTGATTTCATATATTTTCCTCCTCGAATAATATCATTTTTCGACAATAGTTTAATTAAATAATAGCAAATATGACATTAAAAGTCAACATATTTTATATTTAATTTACAAATTAATTATCTATTTCCATCTAAAGTTAATATACTATCATTAAAGATAAAAGTCAATATATTAAATAAGGGGATATATAATAGCAAAGCTATATATATCAATGGATACAAGGCAAAATAAAAAAAACAATAAAATAATTATAATATTCAATAAAACAAAATAAAATAGTTATTATATGGATAAACAAAAAATACTGTCGAATAACAAATCAATTTATTAAAAAAAGTAATTTTATAAATTAAAACTGCAATATAATATAATAATACAATAATATTTTTAACAAATTAAATATTAAATGTAAATTTTTGTTTAAAATCATTAGTAAATATATTATCCAATTGCAATTATTTTTAATATAATTATGGTATAATAAAATATAAGGGGGTAATTGAAATGAAGTTGCTTGTTGGGATGTATGATTTATAATATATAAAAAATAAATAAATGGGTATAATTAAATTATAGAATAATAAATTTATTTATAATAAAAAATAGATAAAATGTGTTAAAGTAAAAATATAAATTTGAATAGTTAAGTTATCCACAGAAATGTGTGGACAACTATTGATAAAATGTGGATAACATGTATATTTATAATAATATAATTTAAAAGAATAAAAAAATTATAGCAATAATATTAAATATTACAATGGAATTTAATATACTTTAGAGTAAACATAAGTATGCTTGGAGGTCTTTAAAGGTGGAAAATAACAATTTAGAAAAAATAAAATATATAAACAAGCTTGCAAAAGAAATATCTAATAATACAATAGTAGATTATGATGATTTTCCTAAATATGATTTGTTTTTATCTCAAGTTATTGATTATTTAAATGATAAATTTGAAGAGGAAGATTACACAAATAATATTGTACAAAACTATATTAAAAATGAAGTAATATCAAAGCCTCAAGATGGTAAGAAGAGGGGATACACTAAACTTCATTTAGTTCAATTAGTATTATTAAGTTATATGAGACCATTACTTACTACTGAGGAAATAAAAAATGTATTTACATTAGCTTTTAATGAAATAAATGATAGAAGTGATGATATAATATCTTGGGAAAGCGCGTATAAAATATTTTCCGATATACAAAAGGATAGTTTTAAAGATTTTCTAGACAAACAACATTTTGATGATGATAAATTAAAAGATATAATAACAAAATTAGAATTAGATAAGGATGAAGAAAATAGAATAACTATATTTTTAATAGTAATGACTTTAATATGTCAAGCTAGTGCTATAAAAAAATTAGTTAAGAAGATAGTAAATGACTATACTAATAATTTTGATAATAAATAAGATAATGAAAAATAAATAATTTTTACATATTTTTATAAATCACTTAAAAAGTCATTATTAATTATTAATAATAGCTTTTTAAGTGATTTATTGTTGTAAACAAAATTGCTAGTGTATTAATTTTAAAAAAAATTTATTTTTTATTTTAAAAGTACTTATGTTTATACATAATATAAATATAGATATTTTTTAAAATAATGTGGAAAAAAGTATATTTATAAATATTCTATACAGCCCCAAATATGATTAGATTAATAATATATAATTATACATTCATATATTATTAGTTAACATTCATAATATTGATAGTTTACCAAATAATTATTAACATATATTTAAAAATTAATAGCAAAATAATAAGGAGTATAAATATCGATTTGAAAGGGGCACAAGGATATGAATACAAAAAGAAATATACACGTGTATTCAGAAATAGGAGATCTTAAGACTGTGTTACTTCATAGACCAGGAGAAGAAATTGAAAATTTAATTCCATCATATATGGAAGCTTTATTATTTGACGATATACCTTATTTAAAAATAGCACAAGAAGAACATGATATATTTGCTAATACACTAAGAAATAATGGAATTGAAGTTTTATATTTAGAGAATTTAGCAGCAGAGGTTATAAAAGATAAAGAAATTAGAGAACATTTTATAGAAGAAGCAATAAAAGAAAGCGGTACTACAGAAAAAATATATGTAGAAAATATAAAAAATTATTTAAAAGAAATGAAAGAAAAAGAATTAGTTTGTAAAATCATGGCTGGTTTAAGAAAAAAAGAATTAGGAATGGATGAGTCAAAAGACGAGTATCCTTTTCTAATGTATCCTATGCCTAATTTATATTTTACACGAGATCCATTTGCATCCATAGGTAAAGGTGTAACTATTAATGCTATGAGAACTAAAACAAGAAGAAGAGAAACTATGTTTGCAAAATATATTTTTAAATATCATCCAGAATTTAAAGATTCAGATATACCATTATGGTATGATAGAATAGGAAAATATTGCATAGAGGGTGGAGACGAATTAGTTTTATCAGATGAAGTTATAGCTATAGGACATAGTGAAAGAACAGATAGTGAAGCGGTTTTAGAATTAGCTAAAAAGATATTTGAAGCGGGAGAAAGCTTTAAAGTCGTATTATTGTTTGATATACCTAAAACAAGAGCATTTATGCATTTAGATACAGTATTTACTATGTTGGATCATGACAAATTTACAGTTCATGGGGAAATAGAAGGGACTCTTAAAGTAAATGCCATAACTTATGATGAAAAGTCTAAGGAACTTGTAATTAAAGAAGAAATAGATAGTTTGGAAGGAATTTTATCTAAATATTTAAAAAGAGATATAAAAGTTATACGTTGTGGTGGTGGAGATAAGATTATATCTGCTAGGGAACAATGGAATGATGGTTCAAATACTTTAGCTATTTCACCAGGTAAGGTTATAACTTATGAAAGAAATTATGTAACTAATGAAATATTAGATAAAAATAATGTAGAGGTTTTAACTATACCTTCATCTGAATTATCTAGAGGAAGAGGAGGTCCAAGATGTATGTCTATGCCTCTAGTTAGAAAAGATCTTAAATAAATTATAAATTGAAATAAGAGTTCACTTAAAAATTAAGATGAACTCTTATTTTTAATGATGTTTTTTAATTTAAAAGACAAATGGCATTGGCAGAAATTCCTTCCTCTTTACCTGTAAATCCTAGACCTTCTTCTGTAGTAGCTTTTATATTTAACATTTTGTCATTTAAATTTAAACACTTACAAATATTTTTTCTCATATCCTCTATATAAGGAAGCATCTTAGGTTTTTGAGCCATTATAGTGCAATCTATATTGATGATTTCATATCCTTCTTTATTTATTAAAGATTTAACTTTAGATAAAAGCAATAGACTTGATATATTTTTAAAATTTTTATCTGAATCAGGAAAGTGTTTACCTATATCTCCTAGTGCAGCAGCGCCTAATAAAGCATCCATAATTGAATGTACTAACACATCTGCATCAGAATGACCTAGTAAGCCTTTATTATGAGGAATGGTAATGCCCCCTATTATCAGTGGCCTATTTTCAACTAGTTTATGTACATCATATCCAAATCCTATTCTCATTAAAAAACCTCCAATAATTTAATAGTATATATATAATAATATATACTTTAAAAAAAAGTGCAACAAAGTTGCACCTTAAGATATATTTTTATTATCATTTTTCTTATAGTATATTAACTTTATTGATTTGTTAAGATGTTTATTGTAAAAAAATAAAAGCTTTTTACGTAAATAATTATGCAAAAATAATAAGAAAGGCCTTTTATAATTATTGGATATTACTCTTTTTTTAAAATTCACATAAATAATTTTTTTACCCATACATACACGACCTTTCATAAATATCCTTATTATTATAATAACATAAAATTTAACAAATGTTAAGAAAATTGAAATAATTTAAAGCGTAATATTCTTATTTAATAATATTATATTCAGAAGATTATAAGTTGTCCACAAATTACACACAATATGTGGACAATATTAATAAAGGATAAATTAATAAAAATATATTTTTACAAAAATAGTAATAAAATTTAATTAATGGATAAAATTCTTACATTGAGGTATAAGAATTAACTAAATTAACAATAAAAACACAAGTTATGAACAAGCTATCTGTGGATAATGTTAATAACTATATATATAATATATAAGATTATAATATAATATATACTTTTAAAAAAGTATTCACTATTAAATTAAGAGTATATCCACAAAATTTTAAATCTTAATAATTAGTAATATATATGATATAATTAAAGTTACCAATTATTTGTGTAAGAAGGTGAGTTTTTGAAAAACAAGAAAAGTTTAATCTGTTTTGCTTTTATTATAATTACAGTAGTATTGTTTAATGGATGTAGAAAAAATGATAATATGTACAATACTAATAAAAATAAAGAGCAATCCCAAAAACAAGATAATAATGTTAAAATTACTGACGTAAGAACTTTTACTAAGGAACCACTTATATATAATAATAAATCCATCCCTGTGCTTATGTATCATTCTATTGATTATGAAGAAGGAAATGAGCTAAGGGTGCCAAAAGAACAATTTAAAGAGCAAATGAAGTATTTAAAAGATAATGGATATACTACATTAACATTAGATGAATTATACAATTTTTTAGAAAAAGACAAACCTGTTCCAGAGAAATCCATAGTTATAACATTAGATGATGGATATGTGGATAACTATACTAATGCATATCCAATATTAAAAGAGTTAGGATTTAAAGCTACTGTTTTTGTTATAACTAGTAATATAGATAAAGATAAACGTACACTAACTTCAAAGCAAATTAAAGAAATGGATGGAGCGGGCATACAGATAGCCAGTCATACATATAATCATGATAAGCTAGATGATTTAACATATGAAAAGCAATTACAAACTATGAAAAAATCTAAAGATGATTTAGAAAAAATATTAAATCATAAGGTAGAGTTTATAGCATATCCTTATGGTAGATGGAACGATGAATCTATAAAAGCAGCTAAAGATGCTGGATATAAAATGGCAGTTACTACTCAAGGAGGATGGTCTAATAAAAAAGATGGTATTTATACCTTAAATAGAGTTTATATTAGTTCTTTAAAAGGTATGGATAATTTTAAAGATAGAATAACTAATCCAAATTATAATAAAAATTAATGACTATTATAAAAAAATACAGTCTCTTATATTGCCTGGGCAATATAAGAGACTGTATTTTTTATAATTTTATAGATTAAACAATTAAAAAGTATTCATTTGTAATAATATTATTATTTAAAATATTTAGTTTATTATTTTAGAATAGTTTTCTTTTTTAGATTCATCTATAAATGGAGCATAAAATTTAAAAATTCTTTCGTGTCCACAATCAGAACAAATACAATCACAAACATCATATGGAATAGAGTCTAATAAATTGATAGATAAATCTTTAGTTAAATAACTACCTCCACATATATCACAAGGAGTTTTATTTATAATAGAAAACTCACTCTCTATGTATTGCATAATTTCTCTTAAAGTCATGAAAAGCCTCCTAAACTATTTTTGTTAATATAATAATTTAATGATATAACAAAATAATTATTATTTAAACAGGTATATCATATATATTAAATATATTTTTAATTTTAAAAGGAGGCATTATGGTAAATATTATATGGGGAATTATATTTTTAGTGGGAGTAATTTTTGGTGTGTTTTCAGGGAATGGAGAACAACTATCAAAATCTATAATAGAATCTGCAAATTCAACTGTAAAATTAGTTATAGGATTGGTAGGGGTTATGAGTTTATGGTGCGGAATTATGAAAATAGCAGAAGAAAGTGGATTAACAGATAAAATAGCAAGGTTAATAAAACCTATTTTAAAAATTATATTTAAAGATAGCAAAAATGATAATAAGGCCTTAGGTGCTATAACTATGAATTTAACAGCTAATATGATGGGACTTTCTAATGCAGCAACTCCTTTTGGAATAAAAGCGATGAAGGAGCTTAAAAGATTAAATGTAAGAGGTGATGAAGCAAGTAATGATATGGCATTATTTTTAGTATTGAATGCTGCTTGTATACAGTTAGTGCCTACAACTGTTATATCCATAAGAGCAGCCATGGGATCTAAAAATCCAGGTGAAATAATAATACCAGCCATAATAGTTACATCCATAGCAGCCTTTTGTGGAGTGATTTTTTGTAAAGTATTACAGAAGTATTTTTAAAGGAGGAAGTTTGTGAGTTATATAGTTAAAGCCATAATTCCTATTATTATACTATTAATTATAGCCTATGGAATGGCTAAGAAAGTTAAGGTATACGAGTGTTTTGTTGAGGGAGCTAAAGATGGTGTAAGTATATGTATTAAGATATTTCCATATCTTCTTGCCATGATGGTGGCTATAGCTGTGTTTAGAGAATCTAAAGCGCTGGATTGTTTAATCAATATTTTAAGACCAGTATCAAATCTAATAGGATTACCAGGGGAATTAGTACCTTTAGTTTTAATAAAACCTTTATCAGGAAGTGGTGCTTTAGGAGTATTTGCAGATATATTAAAACAGTTTGGCCCAGATAGTAATGTAGGGAAAATGGCATCTATTATAATGGGATCTACAGAAACTATTTTTTACACAATAACAGTTTATTTTGGAGCTGTTGGAATAAAGAAAATAAGACATACATTATGGGCTGCTATTTTTGCAGATATGGTAGCTATAATAATGGCTATATTAGTAACTAATATGATATTAGTATGATATTTTTTTATGAACCAATATTTTTTTAGTAATATGGGCTATTCAAAATAAGTTTAGATAGTATTTAAAAATATTATGATTTTAGTCATGAGAGGTTCGCTTAGTGTACATGAAATATTATAATGAAGATTAATATTTCATGTACACTTTTATGAAAAAACTTATTTGTTAAATTTTTTCTTGAAAAGTATTATTAGGCACATAGCTTCGAATATCCATTGAATAGAAGTTATCCACCAAACATAGGTTACAGAAGATTTAACTATATATATAAAATAGAACATTAGGGGAAGTCTAAGTAGCCAACTAGAAACAAAAGAAACTAAAAATGGTGTTTTAGTATCCCCAAAGCCCTTTAATGATCCGCCCAATATCATGGATATAGCCATAGGAATTTGTTCTAAGGAAGCTATCATAAGACAGCGACTACCTAAAGTAATAACCTGTTTTTCAGAATTTGTTATAAATAATTTTATTATAAATGATGGGAATATAAGAAAAATAAGGCCTGTTATTCCCATTATACAAATACCTAAAAATGCACAAGTATGTGAATAATCTCTAGCTTTTTCAATGTTTTTTTCTCCTATTTTATGACCTGTTAGTGTAGTAGCTGCTACAGCAAAACCCCAACCAGGCATAAAAGATATGGATTCTACAGTAAGAGCTATCTGATTAGAGGCAAAAGCTACAGTCCCTAAATGCATTATCATAAATGTATTAATTAATTTACTTACACTTAATGAAGCTTCTTGAAGTGATGATGGGATAGACAATCTTATTAAGTATTTCAAACGACTTATGTTAATATTTTTAATATATTTTATTTTAGGTTTAATTTTAGATTTATTAAATAAATAGTATACAGCAAGCACAAAACCAGATAGGTTAGCTATAGAAGTTGCGATAGCAGCACCCCTTATTCCTAATTCTGGGAATCCTAATTTTCCAAATATGAGCCCATAATCTAAAGTTAAATTTACTATGTTAATTAATATAGATATAAACAAAGGAGTTTTGGTATTACCATATCCTCTAACTATAGAATTCATTAAGCTAGTTAACATACTAAAGAATATTCCTAGAGATACTATTTTCATATATATTGTTCCGTTTATCAATACAGCTTCTTTAGCATTAGCAAGGTTAAGTATAGTTTTAGGAAAAATAAATAGTATAATAGAAATAAAAAATGCTATTAAAATTCCTATAGATAATCCTATAGAAGCATACTCTTCAGCTAAGTGCAAATTATCACTACCATAGGACCTGGCTACTATAGATGTTATACCAATAGATAATCCAACAGCTATAAATATATTTGTAAAAGTATATATTATTTCAGAACTTAAGCCTACAGAGCTTACGGCAATCTGACCACCATATTGTCCAACCATCATAGTATCAAGAACCCAAATCATCATATATAAAATCATTTCTCCAACTGCAGGAAGTGCTAAAGAGAGTACAGTTTTTATATTTTCTTTATTAATTTTCAATAAAATTCCCCCACTCCAAAATACTAGCAATTTAATAGTAACTTATAGTATTAAATAAAGCAATATAGTTAATAAAGATATGTTTATATGGTAAAATTAAACTAGATATTTGGATATAATGTATAGAAATAGAGGTGGAAAAAGTGTTAAAGTGGTCTCAATTATATGATGGATGTATTAATTGTAATAAATGTACTTTAGTTACAAATAGAACTAATATGGTATTTGGGGAAGGCAATATTAGTGCCCCTATTATGTTTATAGGGGAAGCTCCGGGAGCAGATGAGGATAGAACAGGAAGACCCTTTGTGGGAAAAGCTGGACAGTTAATTACTAAAGCATTATTAGCATTAGATTTTAAGCGAGATGAACATTATTATATATGTAATGTATGTAAATGTAGGCCAGAAAATAATAGAACTCCTAAAGAAGAAGAAGCTACAGCTTGCTTACCTTATTTAAGAAACCAAGTGGCATTAGTAAAACCTAAAATTATAATCTGTTTAGGAGCTACTGCTTTAAAATATATTATGGGAGATCAATTTAGAATAACAAGAGATAGAGGTAAATGGATAGAAAGAAAAGGATATTATATTATGGCAACTTTTCATCCAGCAGCTTTATTTAGAGATGAGTCTAAGAAAAAATTATTTTGGCAGGATTTAAAATCTATTAGGGAAAAATATGATGAATTAACTAAAAATAATATAGTCTAAGGTTAATATAAAGTGAAAGAGGGTAGAAATGGATAATATAGACTTATCGAAAGAACTCATAAAATTTATGATTACTATGAAAAAACAAATTAAGGAATGTTTAAATTTAAATTGTACTTTAAAATTAACAGAACAACAATTTATAACATTATTTATATTAAATAAAAATAAAAAGATAACATTAAAAAAGTTAAGTACATATATATGTGTATCTACATCTAGTTTATGTATAATGTTAACAAGAATGATGGAAGAAGGATTAGTTTATAGAGAAGTAGATGAGAGAGACAGGAGAAATACTTTTTATAGTCTAACAGATAAAGGAATAAATTTAATAGATAAAGAAATAGAGGGTAAAGTACATAATATGGAAGAAAGGATAATTGATTTATCTTTAATCCAAAAGGAAAAGTTATATAATGCCATAAAAGATATAGAAGAAATTATTGATATATTAGAATAATTTTGTGAATTAAAGAAATAATAATATATAAATATAATGAAGATATTGACAGAAACTTATTTATACCCTATTATTATACTAAATGCTATGAAGGAAAGAGTAATAAGTGAAAATATCTAAAGAGAGTCGGATAAGGTGAAAGCCGATGATATGGAAGTTTATGAATATGGCTCCAGAGCAGGTTGTCTGAAGTATAGTAGGATAGCACGGTAACAACCGTTATATTGTAAAGTGATAACATATTATTATGAAGTCACTTATCAAGATTTTTACTGTGAAGTAAAAGTGAATTAGAGTGGTACAGCGAAATTTACGCCTCTATATAAAACAAAAGGTTTTATATAGAGGTTTTTATATTATAAAAACAAAGGAGGACTAATAATGTCAAAAGGAACTTATTATGTAACAACACCTATATACTATCCCTCAGCTAAACTTCATATAGGAAATACCTATACAACAGTTGCTGCAGATACTTTAGCTAGATTTAAAAGACTTACAGGTTATGATGTAATGTTTTTAACAGGTACAGATGAACACGGACAAAAGATACAAAGATTAGCAGAAGCTAAAAAAGTTACACCTAAGGCTTATGTGGATGAAATAGTAGCAGGAATAAAAGACTTATGGAAAATAATGAATATAGACTATGATAAATTTATAAGAACAACAGATGAATACCATGTAGAATTAGTGCAAAAAATATTTAAAACATTATATGATAAAGGTGATATATATAAAAGTGAGTATTCAGGATGGTATTGCACACCTTGTGAATCATTTTGGACAGAAACTCAATTAGAAGATGGAAAGTGCCCAGATTGTGGAAGACCCGTAGAAAAAGCAAAAGAAGAAGCATATTTCTTTAAAATGTCAAAATATGCTCCTAAACTTATAGAATATATAGAATCTCATCCAGAATTTATACAACCAGAATCAAGAAAAAATGAAATGCTAAATAACTTTTTAAAACCCGGTCTTCAGGACTTGTGTGTATCTAGAACATCTTTTGATTGGGGAATACCAGTAACTTTTGATGAAAAGCATGTAATTTATGTTTGGATAGATGCACTTGCTAATTATATAACAGCATTAGGATATAATACAGAAAAGGATGAATTATATAAAAAATACTGGCCAGCAGATGTTCACTTAGTTGGTAAGGATATATTAAGATTTCATACTATATATTGGCCAATTATGCTTATGGCATTAGATATACCTCTTCCAAAGCAAGTATTTGGTCATGGATGGCTTTTAGTAGATGGGGGCAAAATGTCAAAATCTAAGGGTAATGTAGTAGATCCGGTAGTATTAGTTAATCATTTTGGAGCAGATCCAGTAAGATATTATCTTCTTAGAGAGATACCTTTTGGAGCAGATGGAATGTTTAATAATGAGATTTTTATAAAGAAAATAAACTCAGATTTAGCAAATGATTTAGGAAACTTATTGTCTAGAACAGTAGCTATGATAGAAAAATATTTTGATGGAGAAATACCAGCTTCAAATTGTAAAGAGGATATAGATGAAGATTTAATAAAATTGGCTCTTGAAACTCCAAAAAAAGTAGAAGAAGATATGGAAAAACTAAGAATACCAGAAGCTTTAGAAGAAATTTGGACATTTATAGGAAGAGCTAATAAATATATAGATGAAACAACACCATGGGTTCTTGCAAAAGATGAGTCTAAAAAAGAAAGATTAGGAACAGTATTATATAATTTAATAGAAAGCTTAAGAATAATATCAGTATGTATATCAGCATTCATACCAGAAACAAGTATAAAAATAAATACACAAATAAATGCAGATATATTAACTTGGGATAGTTTAAGTGAATTTAATGGAACTAAGTCAGGTACAAAGGTTAAAAAAGGAGAAGCAATATTCCCAAGAATAGATGTAGATAAGAAAATAGAAGAATTAAATAAGCTTAAAGAGGAGCAATTAAAGCAAAATAAACCTAAAAATATAGCACCTATAAAGGAAGAAATAACTATAGATGATTTTGAAAAGATAGATCTAAGAGTTGCTAAGGTTTTAGAATGTGAAGCTATAAAAGGAGCTAAGAAGTTATTAAAATTTAAAGTTAGTTTAGGTGGGGAAGAAAGACAGATAGTATCAGGAATAGCTAAATTCTATAAACCAGAAGATTTAATAGGTAAAAAAGTAATATTAGTAGCTAATTTAAAACCTGTTAAGTTAAGAGGAGAATTATCACAAGGAATGATTTTATCAGCAGCAACAGAAGATGATAGTGAGCTATTTGTAACAACTATAGATGGAGACATTGAAGAAGGAAATATAGTAAGATAAGAATTAAAGATAATTATATCAAATTAGGAACTAAGCTGTTAACAAATAAAGTTTGTTAGCAGCTTTGCTTTTAGTACATAATATATTGAAAGTAGTAAATTTACAATTTATAATTTATTTTGTAATATATTATCATAAACAGAGTTCTTGGCTTCAGGGGGAGTTTTTACTCCCACTAAAGCTTAAGGAAATGGTTATCCAGGGGCATAGCTGCTCTTTACTTCCACTTTGAAGAAGCTTAGAGTATTAGAGCAGGTAGTCATTGGATAAAATATTAAAGTGAGGAGTTTGAAAAAATGAAATTTTTAATAGCATCAATAATAGGTGGAATAATAGGTTATCTTACTAATTGGATAGCTATAAAGATGTTATTTAGGCCTTATGAAGAAAAAAGAATATTTGGTATGAAGGTTCCATTTACACCAGGACTTATTCCAAAAGAAAAAATTAGGATAGCAAAAAGTGTAGGTAATGCTATAGGAGAGCATTTACTATCTAGTGAAATTATTGTAAAGTCGTTATGCAGTGAAAACATGAATAATAGACTTAAAGTTTGGATAAGGCAAAAGGTATATTCCTTAATTACAACAAAAAAAACTTTGGAGGATAAATTTAAGGAGTTTTTAGATCATAAGTATGAGTATTTTATAAATGCTTTAAAAGTTAGTTTAGGTAATTTAACTATTAATAACTTAAGAAATGAAAAAAATAGAGGGAAAATAAAAGATATTGTAAAAGTTAAGTTAGATAAGGTATTATCTGTTAATGGTAACAATATTACTAATAGTTACATATATAAGCAAATAAAGGCAGGCTTAATAAATAATGCGAATAAGTATTTAAAGTCAGATGATTTTAAATACAATGTAAAAAATTTAATTTTAGAAAATATAAAGGATGAAGAAAATTCAAATAAAAAGATATCTGATATAATTCCTAATAATTTCACATCAAATTTAAAAGTATATGTCTATAGAAAAAAAGATAATTTGGCAAATTACATAAATGAAACACTTAAAGAAGAAGAAAATATAAGTAAGTTAAAAAGTATATTAAAAGAAGTTATAAATAATAATGTAAATGCTCTGATGTCAATGTTTGTAGATGCAAATGCTATATCAAATAAAACAATTATATTTTTAGAAGGATATTTACAAAGAGAAGAAACTAAGGAGGAAATTGTACTTTTAGTAAATAAAAGTATAGATAAAATTTTAGATACGGATTTGAAGGATATTATAGAAAATATACCAGAAAATAATAAGGATGTAATTGTAGATGAAACAGTAAATATATTATCTCAAAAAGTTCAAACTTCAGGGATAATTTTGGAAATAATAGAAAAAATAGAGAATAATATTCAAGAAAAAGATTCTTTAAATGATATAATAGAAAAAATAAACATAAATCCATATAAGTTTATAAATAGTATTATAGATAAATTTATAAATGGTGAAAATTTTGAAATGATAATTAACAATCTGATAAATAGTGTAATTGAAAATTTTATGAAAACACCTATATGTGAATTGACTAGAGGAAATGAAGAAGGAATATTAAATACTAGCTATAAGATGGTAAAAAGTGTATATAATAGATTTATAGAGAACCAAGCAGAAGAGGTTATTTCAATCCTTGATATATCTCAGATTGTGGAAGAAAGAATAAATGAATTTGATGTATATTTAGCCGAAGAAATAATATTAGAAATATCTAGTAAAGAGTTAAAAGCAATAACTTGGCTGGGAGGATTATTAGGTGCCTTAATAGGAATTCTATCACCTATATTAAGTAAAATATGATTAGTTTTCCATTAAACTTTAATTTTTTAAAATATTATTTTTGACTAATTTAAAAATTTTAATTATAATATATAGAAAATGAAAATTTATTAAGAATATATTAATAAAGTTTAAAGAAAAAATAAAATATTGGGATTTGGAGGCAATTCTATGAAAAAATATAGAATATTTGATGCTCATGCCCATTATGATGATGAAGCTTTTGATGAAGATAGAAGTGAGGTTATAAAGGAACTTGAAGAATTTGGTATATTGGGAGTTCTAAATTGTGGGTCTTCTGTGGCTACTTCTAGAACATCAGTGGAATTGAGTAACAAATATGATTTCTTTTATGCAGCAGTAGGAGTGCACCCAGAAAATGCAGAAGAAATTAATAAAAAAACATTAAATGAAATAGAAATATTATCAAAAAATGAAAAAGTGAAAGCTATAGGAGAAATAGGATTAGATTATTATTATAAGGAAAATCCTGAAACAAATATTCAAATACAAGCTTTTAAAAAGCAAATGGAATTAGCAGACAAGTTGAATTTACCTGTAGTAATACATGATAGAGATGCACATAAAGATACATTGGATATTATAAAGCAATTTCCTAATGTAAAAGGTGAAGTTCATTGTTTTGCAGGTAGTGTAGAGTTTGCTAAGCAGTGTATAGATTTAGGATATTATATAGGGGTTACAGGAGTAGTAACTTTTAAAAATGCTAAAAAAATAGTTGAAGTTATAAAAAATGTTCCATTGGATAGAATTTTAGTTGAAACTGATTGTCCATACATGGCTCCTAATCCTTTAAGAGGTAAAAGAAATAGATCTGAGTATATAGGATATATGATAGATAAAATAGCAGAAATAAAAGAAATAAGTTCTGAAGAAGTAACTTCACAAATATTAATTAATATAAAAGACTTATTTGATATAGATGTTATAAAAAATAATGATTAAAAATATGGGAAGTATTAATAATAATTTTAAATTTCTCATATATTTTAAATAAATTTGTTTTGAAATATTCCACCGATACCCTTTATTTAAAAAGCAATTATATAATAATTTATATATAGATAATATGCACAAAGGCTGCATTATTAACCAAAAAGCACGAGCAAATTTGACAGATTTAATCATACAGAATATAATAGCAATGTTGCTCTTGCCCGAAGGAGGTTTTGATGGTGGAAAAATTAAAGAAGAAAATTAAAGAACATTTTTCCAATGGTCCTAAGGCAATTTTGATTGTTGTAGTAATCTTAATGACAGCGAGCATAATATTCACTAATATGAGAAAAACAATAATTGTTTCAATAGACGGAAAAGAAACTCAAAAAATTACAACATTTAAAAAAACATATGCAGAAGCCTTAACGTCGAAAAATATACAAGTAGGACCAAAGGATAAAGTTCAGCCCAAATTGGACACTGAAATTAAAGACGGAAGCAAATTAAACATAAAGAAAGCAGTTAAAGTTAACGTAGAAGTTGATGGTAAGAAATTAGCTATTCAATCCGCACAAGACAACATAGGAAATATGTTGAAAGAAGAAGGGATAAAAGTTAAAAAACTTGATAGAATAGTCCCAAGTAAAGAAGAGAAAGTAAAAAAAGGATTGAACGTAACAGTTACAAGAGTAGAAGAAAAATTAATAAAGAGCAAAAAAGACATGGATTATGAAACAGTAGTTAAAGATGATGATTCCCTTGAAAAAGGCGACAAAAAAGTCGTAAGAGAAGGGCAGAGTGGAGAAAAAGAAGTAACAATAAAAGTAGTTTATGAAGATGGAAAAGAAAAAGTAAGAAAAGTAGTATCAGAAAGCATAAAAAAACAACCAGTATCTAAGGTAGTTGCAATGGGAACTAAGATAACAAGTGTTAATGCTCTTTCAAGAGGTGGAAGTGTTACTGGTACACCAAGTGGTAGATCATTAAGAATGAGAGCTACAGCATATACATCAAGTTATGAAGATACAGGTAAGAGTCCTGGAAGTCCTGGGTTTGGAGTTACAGCTACAGGAACTACAGCAAGAAGAAATCCAGGTGGATATAGTTCAATAGCAGTAGATCCAAGGGTAATACCTTTAGGAACAAAACTGTTTGTTGAAGGATATGGATATGCTATAGCAGAAGATACCGGTGGAGCAATAAAAGGAAATGTTATTGATCTATATTTTGATTCCGATGTTGAAGTATCAAATTGGGGTTCAAGATGGGTAAATATTTATATTTTAGACTAATTTAAGTAGGAGCGTTAGCTCCTATTTTTTTCTATTAAAAATATTATATAATAGTTATATTGGAGGTAGTATTATGATTAAGGAAGTTATAGTTGTAGAAGGCAGAGATGATATTACGGCAGTAAAAAGAGCAGTTGATGCAGAGATGATAGCCGTAGGAGGATTTGGAATAAATTCTAAAGTTATAAAGAAAATAAGAGAAGCTCAAAAAAGGCAGGGAGTAATAGTATTAACAGATCCTGATTATGCAGGAGAAAAAATAAGAAAATATATATGTAATAGGGTTGAAGGGGTAAAACATGCTTATATATCACAAGAAGAAGGAACTAAAGAAGATGATATAGGAGTAGAAAATGCATCACCAGAAGCTATAATAAGAGCGTTAAACTTAGCTAAATGCGAAATTAAACAAGAGAGAAAAGAATTTGATATGAATGATATGATATTCTTTAAATTAACAGCAAATAAGGAGTCAAAAGAAAGAAGAGAAAAGCTAGGGATGGCTTTAGGAATAGGTTATTGTAACACTAATCAGTTTATAAAAAGACTTAATAATTTTGGTATAACAAAAGAAGAGTTCATAAAGGCTATAAAAGACTTAGATAAGGGGAATAAATAATATGAATACAAAGGAAATAGTTAATAAATATGAATTTAAGTTTAACAAAAATTTAGGGCAAAATTTTTTAGTAGATCCATCTGTATTAGAGGATATAATAGAAGGAGCTGAAATAAATAAAGAAGACACTATTATAGAAATAGGACCTGGAGTTGGAACATTAACTAAAGAACTTTTAGAAAGAGCAAAAGAAGTTTATTCCATAGAATTAGATGGAGATTTGATACCTATTTTACAAGAAGAATTAAAAGAATATGATAATTTTACATTAATACATAAAGATGCATTAAAAATTGATTTTAATGCATTGATGGAAAATAAGGATTCCATAAAATTAGTAGCAAACTTACCTTATTATGTAACCACACCTATTATATCAAGATTACTTACAGAAAAATGTGATTTTAAATCTTTAACTATAATGATTCAAAAAGAAGTAGCGGAAAGAATAAATGCTGAACCAAATTGTAAAGAATATGGATCATTAACTGTTTTGGTTCAATATTATTGTGATACGAAAATAATCAGAAAAGTATCCCCAAATTGTTTTATACCAAGACCTAAGGTAGATTCTACAGTTATTAAATTAGATAAACTTACAGGAACAAGGGTAAAGGTAAAAAGTGAAAAGTTATTTTTTAATGTAGTAAGAAGTTCTTTTAATATGAGAAGAAAAACTTTATGGAATGCATTAAAAAGTTTAAAAATAGATAAAGAAAATATGGAAAATGCTTTTGAAAAGGCAGGTATAGATCCAAAGAGAAGAGGAGAGACTTTGTCTATAGAAGAATTTGGAAAACTTTCAGATTGTATATATGATATATTATAATTTTAATAATTAAGTTCACTTTTTGTAACATAACTCATATATTATATTGAATAATTATATTTGGGGGTACAATAAAAAGTGGCACAAAAAAAGAATTATAGTAGATACTTTATAATATTAGAGGAAGACGAAAAAGGATACTCATTAGGTGTTGATAAATCTGCATCAGGATATGTAAAATTAGAAAATAAAAATGGTAAGAGTAAAATATCCTATTATGTTCAAAACATAAAAAAACAATCTTCACCTTATCATATGGTTTTAATATGTAATAAAAAGGGAAGCAAAGATATAATAAAAATAGGAGAAATGAACATAGATGAATATGGAAGAGCAGATATATGCTATGAGTATCCAGTAGATAACATAGGAAATTGTGGAATAAATGCAGATAAAATATCAGGAGCAGCAATAGTAAAATTTATAGACTCCAACATAATATCTGTGATGAGTGGATTTTCAACAACAGATATACCAACATGGAAGTCATTTAGTATTGTAGAAAATAAGGAAAGAAAAAAGGAAAGTGTAAAAGAAGAGAAAGCTAACAAAACAATATTTGATAAATATGAGGAAACTATAGAAGAAATAAAAGCTAAAGATAGTAGTAATGGTAATAAGGATGAAGCTAATAAAGAAGATAGTGAAGAAAAATTAGTACAGGAACATAAAGAAAAAGAGGTATACAATGAAGCAAGAGAAAAAGATAAAAATAAAAAGGAAGCTAATAAAAAAGACTTAGATATTGAAAATAGAGGAAAAGATAAAGACATAAAGGAATTTAATAAAGAAGATTTAGATAGTAAGGATATAGAAAAAAATAATGAAAAAGATTTAGATAAAGAAGAAAAACCTATAGAAAAAAATAGAGATAAAAAGAGAAATAAAAAAAATACTCCTATTGGATTAGAGGGTAAATATTTTAGATCTTTAGTAGATGGATTAGATAGTGTAGACAATATAACTGATGAAATAAAAAATTGTATTTGGTATAAAATACATGCTCAAAATGAAGATGATATGAGAGATACCTGTAATTATGATAAGTTTATGGTTTTATATAATCCTATGTTAAAATATTACCCTTATATAAAAAAACATGGACACTATATTTTAGGTTATAAGTGTGATAAATTAGGTAATATGAAATACTTAGTATATGGAATTCCAGGAGATAAGACTAGAGAAGATCAACCATTTAAAGGCAGGTCAGGATTTGTTACTTGGATTGAAAATAAAGAGAATAATTTAGGATACTGGTTAATGTTTTATGATTATAAAACCAATAATATATTAATACCCGTTAAATAGAGGCATGTTAATACATGTCTCTATTTTTATTATATAAATTTTAAAATTTAAAATTTATATTTTAAGAAGTTAATAATAAAATTAATTTTAAAGCATATATATGATATATAAGTAGCCATGTGGAGGTGAAGAATCACTTATGTACACAATATAAGTGATGTATATGAAGGTATTAATTATAAATAAAAAGAGATTTGGTGTATTAATAATCATAATTGGATTAATGCTAATACTTTTTGGACTGGAAAAGAACTTTGATAATAGATTAAAAATAGCAGCATTAATTCATAACAATGTATCTTCTTTTAAAGAGTATAATATATTAGATGAGAAAATTTCATATAAACTTCCTTCTAATTGGGAGATAAATGAAGAATTTATTAATAGAGAAGATATAATTTATAGTAATTCTTTTATAGATAGAAAAAATAATATGCAAGGATTTATACAACTATGGAATTATAAAGGTGATTTAAAAACATTCATTAAGCATAGTAAAGAAATATCGGAAAAGCAACAAATAGACTATACAAAATATAGCGTTGTGCCTGTAGAGGTTAATAATATGAAGGGATATTTAGCTCAATATTCTATATTAAAAGAAAATAAAGAATATGTAGCTTATGAATATTTTTTCAAACTAGAAGAAAAATTTATTAGAGTTTCATTTTTCATACCAGAAAAATATCATCAGGAGAGTATAGAAACTGTATTTAATACTATATTAAAAAATATTGTTTATAAACATTAAAAAAGCCCATTGTATTGATATTTCAATACAATGGGTTTTTAATTTACAATGATAAAAATTATGTTATAATGTTGTTATATTTTAATAATATTGCATGGAGGTATAATTAATTGCTCTACAATAAGAAATCTAAGAAAAAATTTATTTTATTATTTTTAATTTTTACTTTATCTTTCTCTTTTACAGGATGTAATAGTATAGATAAAATGAAATTAAAATTAGGACTTAAAAATAATGATTTTGAATATATAAAAGAAAATAAAGTTCAAAAAATAATAATACAAAATACTAGAGATAAAGGATTTAGATTTGTAATTACGGATAAGAAAGCTATAAAAGAATTATATGACATTTTATCTTCAGCTAAGCCAGTAAATACAAAGTCTTCACTAGAACCAGACTATATATTCGAAATGGATGAGGCAGGAAGTAAGGCTTATAAGTTCAATTATATAGCTGGGTTAGATAAAAAAGAAGCAGGAAATTTATATAGTAAAGATAAAATTTACATAGTATCTAAAAGAATAGATAACGATATAATAAAAAGTTTTTGGACTATAAGAAAACCTAAAGATTTTAAATATGTATATTATAATTCTATAATAGAAGTATTAAAAAAAGAAAACATAAATAAAAAAAATAAAGAGAAGATTGGTATAAATATTAAAGATGATGTAGATATAGCTAAATTTATATTATCTACGGATTTAGAAGATTTTAAAACTGAATTAAAAAATAATTTTAGTAATGTAGAACTTATTAAAGATAATAATAGCAACAGTAATATAGAAGTTAGTGTGGATACAGAAGGGTATAAATCTACTATGTATAAAGCAGTAATTAAAGTTAGCAATAAAAATAAAAGAACTGAAAAAAAATATTATATTATAGATGAGTATAAGAATAATAGATGGAATTTAAATATATATAATGAAAAACCAGAGAATTTTTAATTGAAAATTCTTATAAAGCCCCATGCACCGCATGGGGTTTTATAAAAAGTTTAGACTAATTATAGGATTAATTTTTAAAATTATCTTATTTTTACCTTTTATGTATTTAATAAATAAAGTTTATAAATTATAATTAAATAAACATATAATTAATATTTTTATAGGAGGCAAATATGAAAAAGAAAACTATAATAATTATCGGGGCAATAGTAATAATTGGCTTGTTTTTAGTTTTAGGAATTTTTAAAAGTAAAAAAAGTGATGGCATAAGTGTAAAGACAATTAAAGTGACTAAAGGAGATGTGGAGTCATATTTATCTACAACAGGGTCTGTAGTATCTAAGAACAGAAAAGAGTATTATGGAGCTCAAGGTAAAGTAAAAAAAGTTAATGTTAAAGTTGGAGATAAAGTAAAAAAGGGACAATCTCTTTTGAGTTTTGATATGCCTGAATTAGAAAATGCTAAAGAAAGAGCTCAATTACAATATGAAAATGCAATTTTACAAAAAAAGGAATTGGTTGCTCAAAAAAATTCTGCACCAGATAAAATGAACCCTATAACAAGTGAAAAAATTCAACAAGCAGAAAACTCTGTAAGGTTGGCTGAATTAGAAATAGAATCTGCTAACAATAAGATAAATGAAAGTGGAGGAAACATTGAATCTGATATTGATGGTGTAATAACAGAAGTTAATGTGCAAGATGGTGGAATAAGTACAGGAACACAACCTTTAGTGGTAGTTCAAAATGTAGATGATTTAAAAGTATCAATAGCTTTAGGAAAATATGATTCTGCAAAGGTCAAAAAGGGTATGAAGGTATTTGTTAAAGATGACAATAAAAAGTATGAAGGGAAAGTAGATTTTATAGCACCTACAGCTAAAAAGGTTGCTAAGGAAGCTGGTGCTAATGATACTACATTAGATTGTGAAATATATCTTCCTAAAAATAGTGCTAAGGATTTAAGAGTTGGATTTGACGTAGATGTAGATATATTATTAGGAGAATCTAAAAAGGTATTAAAATTACCATTAGAAAGTATAAAAACAGATAAATATAATAAATCACACGTATATGTTATAGAAGAAGGAAAAGCTAAAGAAAAATTAGTACAATTAGGGATACAATCAGATATGGAAGCTGAGATTATAAGTGGCCTAAAATTAGGAGAAAAAGTTATAGTAAATCCTAATACTTCAATTAGAACAGGTGTTAGTGTACAAGAAAAGTAGGTGATAAAAATTGTTAACAGTTAAAGATATAGAGAAAACTTATAATACAGGAGAAATAAGTTTTAAAGCTTTAAAAGGAATATCTTTAGAAATAGAAAAAGGAGAATTTACATCTATAATGGGGCCATCTGGGTCTGGTAAATCCACATTTATGAATATATTAGGTTGTCTAGATAAAATGGACAAGGGTGAATATATATTGAATGGTAAAAATGTAACGGATTTAACAGAAAATGATTTAGCTTATGTTAGAAATAAAGAAATAGGATTTGTTTTTCAAGCATTTAATTTGTTACCTAGAATGACAATATTGGATAATGTAGAATTACCAATGGTTTATGCAGGAGTACCATTAAAAGAAAGAAGAGAAAAAGCACTAAGTGCTTTAGAGAAAGTAGGACTTATAGATAGAATACATCATAGACCTAATGAAATATCTGGTGGACAAAAGCAAAGAGTTGCCATAGCTAGGGCTATAGTTAATAGTCCATCAGTTATAATGGCGGATGAGCCTACAGGAAATTTAGATACAAAATCATCACTAGATATAATAAGAATTTTTCAAAACTTAAATAGTGAAGGATCTACTATAATAATGGTAACTCATGAACCTGATATTGCTAAATATACTAAAAGAATAGTTAAATTTAAAGATGGCCATATAGTATCAGATGAAAAAGTTTTAAATAGGGAGATAGTAGAATGAAATTTTTAGAAAATTTGAAAATGGCTTTAGATAGCATAAAATCAAATAAAATGCGATCTTTTTTAACTATGCTAGGCATCATTATAGGAATAAGCTCTGTTATAACTATAGTATCTTTAGGTAAAGGTGGACAAGACAGCATAACAGGTGAATTTGAAAAAATAGGATCTGCTACAGTAAGCATAAAAGTAGATCAATCAAAGGCAGGCAGAAATGATTATATAAATCAAGAAGATGTTGATTTAATAAAAAATAAAATAGAAAAAGTTAAATATGTTGCACCAATGGTTTCAAGAGATGGTTTTGTAACAGAAGGAACTAAAAATAAAAAATTATATATAAATGGTTCAACACCAGATGTACAGTATATTAATAATGAGGAAATAGTATACGGAAGGTTTTTTAATGAAGGTGAGCATGTAGAAGGTAAGCCTGTAGCTATAATAGATGAAATATCAGCAAGAAATATGTTTGGAACAGAAGATGTAGTTGGAAGAAAATTAAAAATAAGTGCTAAAACATCTAGTAAACAGGTTACTATAATAGGGGTCAGTAAAGCAGAGTCAGGACCTTTTTCTGGAGGTGGTGAGGATAGGCCAGTATTTTTAACATGTCCTATAAACTTTTTGAAAGATTTATATCCCGAAGATTTTATTATAGACAGTTTATATATTATAGCCACAGATAAAAATGATACTGAAGAAGCTGGAAGTATGGCTAAAAATATATTAGAAAATAGACACCATAATAAAGGTAAGGATATGTATAAGGTTGAAAATATGTTAAAACAATTAGATGAAGTGAATAAAGTTATAGGAATATTTACTACATTTATTGGAGCAGTAGCAGCTATATCTTTATTAGTTGGTGGTATAGGAGTTATGAATATAATGCTAGTATCTGTCACAGAAAGAACTAGAGAAATAGGTATAAGGAAAGCATTAGGTGCTACTACGAAAAATATATTGGTACAGTTTTTAACAGAGTCTGTAATAATATCTTTAATAGGTGGACTTATAGGAATGATACTTGGGATAGTATTTGCAGAAATTATAGGAGCATTTGTAAAGATATCTCCATCAGTATCTGTAAAAGCTATAATTGTAGCTATATTATTCTCTTCTTCTGTAGGAATATTCTTTGGTATATACCCAGCTAGAAAAGCAGCAAAACTAAATCCAATAGATGCGCTAAGATACGAATAGAGTTTAGGGCATTTGCTTATAACTTTATAAGTGATATAATTACACTATAAATTTACTTTGAAATATATAGGAGGTTTTTTAATGAGTAATTGCGATAGCTGTGCTAGCAAAGGAACATGTAATAGTGAGGGAAGCTGTTCTAAAGAAACGTTTAAATATGGAAAAGCAAAAAATATTATAGGTGTAATTAGTGGAAAAGGTGGAGTTGGAAAGTCAACAATAACAGGAGTATTAGCTACTAAATTAAGAGAAGAAGGTTATAGAGTAGGTGTATTAGATGGTGATATAACAGGACCATCTATGCCAAGATTTTTCGGTATTAGCGATAAAAGAGCGGCTATAATTCCAACGGGAGAAAAGGAAGAAGTTAAAATAGTTCCTGTAGAAACTAAAACAGGAATAAAAGTAATGTCTTTAAATTTATTAACAGAACAAGAAGAAGCACCTGTTATATGGAGAGGACCTGTTATAACAGGAGTTTTAACTCAAATGTATACTGATACTGAATGGGGTGAATTAGATTACTTACTTATAGATATGCCTCCAGGAACTGGTGATATAGCGTTAACTGTAATGCAAAGTCTACCTGTTACTAAAATGGTAGTTATTTCTACACCCCAAGATATGGTTTCCATGATAGTTAAGAAAGTGGTTATAATGATAGAAAAAATGGGAATAGAAATTTTAGGTGTAGTAGAAAATATGTCTTATATAAAATGTGGAGGTTGTGGAGAAAAGCTAAATGTATTTAGTAAAAAATCAGCAAAAGAACAAGCAGAGTATTTAAATATACCATTAATAGCAGATATGCCTATAAATCTTAATTTAGCTGAAGCGATGGAAAATGGCGAAGTAGAAAAATTTATTGCAAATAATGAAGAATATACTCAGTTATATAATAACTTTAAAAGTTTATATAAATAAACAATAAGGCTTCAATGAATATTTATTGAAGCCTTATTGTTTTTTTACGAATAAAAAATATATAAAAGATCAATATAATTATATGATAATTTATATTGAGAGGAGATATTTATAATGAAGATAGAAATTAATAAAAAAAAGTGTATAGGATGTGGTTTATGTCAGGATATAGGGGATGGATTATTTAAAATAGGAGAAGACGATAAAGCAGAGTTAACAATAGAACCAATACCAATTATAAAAGAGCAATATGGTAAAGAAGCAGAATATATTTGTCCTGTTAACGCCATAACAACTATAATATAAATGCAAATCCATAAAATGATTTTTATGTTAATAGGTTTAAAGAATAAGATAAAAATGAAAAGCAGAATAAAATAACTATTTCAGAATAATATATTAATTATTAATATATTTAAAAGGACAAGCTTTTGTACTAATATTATATTTTTGTTGAGTTTATTATATTATTATTTATAAAATGTTAGATTCATGTAAATAAAATCATTAGTGTAGCATTTTATATATAAATAAGCTAGCAAGAATAGATAGATTTACTATATTACTAATATTTGGTATAATAATAGGGATTATTATGGAGATTATTCATTTTAACCAGTACTTGGTATGGTAAATTTTTAGCTGTTTGTGCTAGTGTATTTATAGCAGCAGTTATAATATACGTGTAATTATTAAGTGGAGATGTTGGTATGTAGTCCTCTATGGCTTGTCTTATAAGTTATATTATAGTAGGACATAAAATATATATCCTACTCAAATAGTTTCATATAGTAAATTACCATCATTAGATGTTAGTATGAGTTGTGAAGTTAAAGATATAGAGAATATAGGTTTAGATAATAAAATATATAATAAATTTTAAAATTATTAGAAAAAATTTATAATTTTATTATAAGGAATTTGTTCTTTACAAGGATTTATATTTATTTTATCACCTATTTTAGCATCATCATGAAGATCTTTAATATCTACAGCTAAATTTAAGCCATTGTTAAATTTAACTATAACATTATTTTCGTTTATGTCTATAATTTCACCTAACATAGTAGCACCTCCTTTATATATTTTTTTATAAAAGTCATATATTATTCATTAAATAAATTAATTGGGGGTTAATATGTTATATGTTTTTATAATTATATTATTTTTGGTTATGATAATATATCAGAATATTACCATAATTAAGCTAAAAAACAATATAAAAAAGTTAGAATATTCCAAAAATAAAATTTATCATATGACAAAAGATGTTAGTAAACAAAAAAATATAGATAAAATATATGAAACAATATTACAAACAGCTATAGATTTGATACCAAAAGCAACCCAGGGCAGCATTTTAATAATGGATGAAAAGCAAGAATTTAATTATGTTGCAATAATAGGTTATGATAATAAGTTAAAAAATATAAAATTGAATAAGAAAGAAGTCTGTTTATATAGAATAAATAGATTTAAAGAAACAGCTATAATTGAAAATCCATTAAAATTAGATGAAAAAATTTTAGACGAAGAAAAGATAAATGAATTTAAAGAGTTGCAAGCATTAAATATAAGTTGCATAATTTCAGCACCAATATATATAGATAATAAATTATTTGGTCAAATTAATATAGATTGTATAAAGGAAAATTATATATTTAAACAAGAAGATTTAGAGTTAATGGATTATATAAAAGATGAATTACAATTAATAATAAAATCTTTTATGGTAAAAGAAGAATTAATACATAAAGCTAATTATGATGAGCTGACAAAAATTTTTAATAGAAGATATTTTAATGAGATAATGAGAAATGAAACAAAAGGAAGCAATAAGACTTTAGTATTGATTGATATTGATAATTTTAAAACTATAAATGACATTTATGGACATAATACTGGGGATTTTATTTTAAAAGCTTTTGCTAACTTAATAAAAAGGTACTTAAGAGATAAAGATTTATTTTTTAGATTTGGTGGAGATGAGTTTATAGTATTATTTAATAATTTAGATGACAAAAGTGTTATAAATTTTATGGAGAATATTAGGAGAAAAGTTAATAATAATAAAATTAAAGGAATAAATATAGATTTTAGTTATGGTATAAGTAAACTTGAAAATTATAAACTAGGAAATTATGATGAAATAATAAATTTAGCTGATAAGAACATGTATATTAATAAAAATAAGAAAATTATAGTATAAAAAATAGTAACCTGTTAAACTTAGTAGCATATATTCATAGATATAGAGGTGAATATATTGGATAGGAAACAGGTTATATTTAGAATATTTCTATCTATAGTAATTGGTGGGGTTATAGGAGTTGAAAGAGAGAGAAAGAATAGACCAGCTGGATTTAGAACTCATATATTGGTTTGTATAGGCTCTTGTATGGCTGTAATGATACAGTTATATATAATAGAATACATGAAAGAAATGATACGAATAAATGGAGAATTTAAATATTTATTAAGTGCAGATATATCTAGAATGGCTTCTCAAGTTATTACAGGGGTTGGGTTTTTAGGAGCTGGTACTATTATAAGAGATAAAGGTTCTGTAAAAGGATTAACAACTGCAGCAAGTATTTGGGTAGTTGCTTGTATAGGAATTTCTGTAGGATTAGGATTTTATTTTTTAAGTTTAGTGGGTTTTTTAGGATTGATATTATCTCTGATTGTTTTTGAGAATATAGAAAGTTCAATGATTGATAAAACTAAAGAATATAATATTAGTATAGAGTATTTACCTAAAAATAATGTAATAGAATATGTTATCGGTGAATTATTAAAAAATCAAATAACAATAAAAAGTATAAAAATTTTTGATAAAGGGATTAATGAAAATCAAATAATAAAAATAAAATTAACTGTAAGTACAAATAATAGATTAAGTTTTTTGTCTGTAATCCAAAACTTACAAAGCAATAAAAATATACATGATATAAATATATTAAAAATTAACAGAATGAAGAATAGAACATTATAGTAAAGTGTAAAAAGAACATATATTTTTAACATAAAATATATGTTCTTGTTGTTTTTTGTAATAAAAAATATACTAATTTGAGCAATTATAACATTTTACGTTAGAGTATAAATATATATAAATATCAAGTATATACATTGTATAAAATTTAATATAAAAGTTAGATAAATTACATTAATTAGACTTAATCGGTATATTTATTTAAATATAAAATTGCTGAAAAAAATTTAAGATAGTATAATGTTCAAAGTACATACACACAATATGTTGTAGGTAGGAGGAATATTGTATGCTATATGTTGTGAAAAGAGACGGAAGAAAGGTAGAGTTTGATGCTGTCAAAATATCAAATGCTATTAAAGGTTCAGCAGAAGAAATTGCTTTTGATATGAAAGAAAGCGAAGTTATAAGCTTAACTCAAAGAGTTATAAAAAACATAGAGGATTCTGATAAAAAGGAAATATCAGTAGAGGATATACAAAATTTAGTTGAACATATTTTAATAGATAATGGGTTTAACGAAATAGGATATGCTTATTCAAATTATAGAAAAGAGAGAACAAAAATAAGAGAAATAAAATCTGAATTGATGACAGCTATAAAAAAAATAGGCGTAGAGACAGATAGAGATAACGCAAATGTAGGTAATAACTTTAGTTCTAAACTTTTAAGAATAGCTAGTGAATCTAATAAGTGGTATAACTTAGGGGTTATGCCAAAACATTTAGCTAAACTACATGAAAATGGAGATATATATTATCATGATTTAGATAGTTACAATTTAACAGTAAATTGTTTAAATATAGATACAGGAAAAATATTGCAAAGAGGGTTTAATACAGGTTATGGAACTATTAATGCTCCAAAGAGAATTGAAAGTGCTGCAGAATTAAGTTGTATATTATTACAATCTACCCAAAATGATATGTTCGGAGGGCAAGCACATGTAAATTTTGACAATGATATGGCTTTATTCATTCCTAACACTAGATTTGAAATAAGAAAAGAAATAGTAGCAAATTTAAAAGGACTAGATTTACAAGAAGAAAATTTAAATAAAGAAAAAGTAGATGAATTGGTAGAAGAAAGATTAAGATTAAGAATACATCAAGCTATGCAAGGAATAGTTTATAATTTAAATACTATGCATTCTAGAGCTGGCTCTCAAGTACCGTTTAGTTCCATAAATATAGGAATACCTAAAAATAAAGATGCTGCTTTAATATGTGAAATATTTTTAGAAGAATATGAAAAAGGATTAGGCAAAGGTGAACAACCAATATTCCCTAATATAATATTTAGAGTAAAAGAGGGAGTAAATAGAGAAGAAAAGGATCCTTATTATTATTTATTTAAATTAGCTGCTAGAATAGCAGGCAAGAGAATGAATCCTACATTTATGAATATGGATTCGGATTTTAATAAGAAATATTATGATAAAGGAATAATACCAGCCACTATGGGATGTAGAACTTATGTATGCTCTAATATAAACGGTGAAGAGGGTCCAGCTGGAAGAGGTAACATAGCTCCAACTACTATAAATCTTCCTAGAGTTGGGATATTAGCTAAAAAAGATCTAGATAAATTCTTTACTTTATTAGATAATAGATTAGAATTAGCAAGAGAATCTTTATTGCATAGATATGGAGTATTAAAAAAATTAAGAGTGAAAGATTTACCTTTTGTTGTAGGTGAAGGTCTTATGAAAGGATCAGAAAATTTATCACCAGATGATTCAATTGAACCTATATTAAAACAGGGCTCTTGGGCTATAGGGTTTATAGGATTAGCAGAAACTTTAATAGCACTTATAGGAAGTCATCATGGAGAAACAGAAGAAGCTAAGGAATTAGGAATAAAAATAGTTTCTCATATAAGAGATTTCTGTGATAAATATAAGGAAATAGACAAATTAAATTGGAGTTGCTATGCTACACCTGCTGAGGGATTAAGTGGTAAGTTTATTGTTCAAGATAAAAAAGTTTTTGGAGAAATTAAAGATGTTACTGACAAAAACTATTATACTAATAGTTATCACATACCAGTAGGCTTCCCAATATCAATTAAGGAAAAAATAAATATAGAAGCTCCCTATCATAAAATGTGTAATGGTGGACATATAAGTTATATTGAATTAGATGATTATCCATCAGAAGAAGTAATTATGGATATAATTCAATATGCTTATAGAAACACTAATATATCTTATATGGGAATAAACTTCCATATAAAATATTGTAGAGAATGCGGAACATACCTTGGAGTAGAAGAAAAAGTTTGTAACAATTGTGGAAGTACAAATATACAAGGTATATCTAGGGTAACAGGATATTTAAGTTTAGATGAAAGATTTGGTTCAGGTAAAGTAGCTGAAAGAGCAGATAGAACATCAAATGATTCTAACCATAGAAAAATCTATACTGTATAATAATCGAGGTGTTTAACCATGGAGAATAAATATTTACAAGTAGCAGGTTTTTTAGATAATTCATTAGTTAATGGATTAGGACTTAGATCAGTAGTATTTGTATCAGGTTGTAAGCATAATTGTGAAGGTTGCCAAAATAAAGAAATGCAATCATTTTGTTATGGGGATAAGATATTATTAAAGGACATATTAAATAGAATTGAAAGTAATATACCTTTAATAAAGGGAGTAACATTTAGTGGAGGAGAACCACTAGAACACGTAGAAGAACTAAAGATTTTATCTGAAGAAGTAAAAAATTTGGGATTAAATGTATGGTGTTATACAGGGTATAATTTTGAATATATTAAAAAAGAGCTTGATAAAAACCATCAATTAAAGAAATTAATGGAATCAATAGATGTATTAATAGATGGTAAATATGATGAATCAAAAAAAGATGGATCCTTAAAATATAGAGGATCTTCTAATCAGAGAATAATTGATATGAAAAAAAGTTTAAGTGAAAATAATATTGTTACTTTAAATTTATAAAAATAATATGAAATGGACCAAACCTTGTTTGGTTCATTTCATATTATTTAACTATGAGTTATACAATGATATATTTTTTATTTACTTAAATATAGTTTGCCGCTTTCCCATTTTGAAATTGCTTGTCTTGATACACTAATCATATTGGCTAATTGTTCTTGTGAGTAATTTGAAAGTTTTCGAAGTTTTTGTAGTCTTTCACAAATTTCCATATTTAGAACTCTTTATATAAATAAAATATCATAAGTATATAGTTGCAAGCCACCAATTAATAGTTAAATGTTGTCAACTATTAGTTGCAAGTTTATGATATTATGCTTTTTTATAAGTATATTTAGATAATATAAATAGTATCAAATAAGATATTGCTACAAAAATTAATACATAGTGCATTTTTGTAGTAAATAAAATTATTTTACTTAATTTTTTCCACATAAATATACTAATTATAATAAAAATTATATAAAGTAACATAAATTTAATACCAAAAACTTTATCAGATTCTTTTTTAAAGGCAGTTTTACCTACATAGTTAAAAACTCCAAATGATAAAATAGTAATTAATAAAGTGTTTATAACAAAAGATAAAGAAAAATTAAAATTTAAAAGTAAGCTTTTAGATTTCAAAATATTAGGTATATAATCAAAAATTATATTTATTGTCCATAAAATAAAAAAGCCGTCTAATATGATTCTTGAGTTAACTAAAATATTTTCCCAAGAAAATTTTTTAGCAGAATAAGATTGAACTATTTCATCACAAAATTTTTGAGGATTATTTCCTATAATATTTTCTATAGATTCTTTGTTAGTTTCAGCAGTTAAAAACATATCTAGTATTTCCTGTATAGATTCTTCACATTCTCTCTCAGATAAAGAACTAGCTCTTAAATAACAAACTATATTAGTAAAAGTTTCTTGATTTACATCATTTAAAGTTTCGCTTAATTCATTAGTTGATTTTATTAATTTTTTTATACTATCCATTTGAAGATTCCTCCTTTGAATAAGTTAAAAATATTTTATCTACACTATTTTTAAGTTCCAGCCAATTAGTGTAAAAAGAATTCAATTCTTCTAATCCTTTTTTTGAGAGGGTATAATACTTTCTTTTAGGTCCATAAGGAGAAGGTTTTTTTGTAGAGTTTAAAAATTTATTTTTTTCCAATCTTATAAGTAGTGGATAAATTGTACCTTCACTTATATCTTTAAAACCATATAATTTAAGATTTTCAGCTATTTCATATCCATAAGTTTCTTTATCATTTATTATTTTAAGAATACATCCTTCTAAGGTTCCTCTTAAAAGTTGAGATTTATCATTCAAATTTAAATCACCTCACTATTATGTTACACAAGGTACTGTGACTACATTGTATCACAAGGTAGTATAAGTGTAAATATTTTTTATATACTTGTACTTAATTTGTTATAAGATATGACAAGTTTATGGTGAAACTAAAAAAAGACTCCCACTGGATAAAATGATTTAATGTATACAGTGGAAGAATCTTTTAATAAAATATGTTGTCTTAATATGTAAGATTTTATATTGGAATAGTATAAACTAAATCTTAAGTATATAAACCATATTTCTATAATCCTTTATGCTATTTTCTAATTTTATAGTATTAGATTCTATTTCTAAGTTATTATCCATATGAATTAAGAAGTTCTCTAGACCATCCAGTTTAATTTTTATATTATTTAGTCCATAGTGCATTGGAATTATTATATTGCTATTTAAGCTTTTGCATAATGTAGAAGCTTCTTTACCATTAAGTGTATAGTTTCCTCCGATAGGTATTAACAATACATCTATATGTCCTAATTTATAAATAAAGTCATCAGATAATAGATGCCCTAAATCACCTAAATGGCATATATTAAAACCATCTATATTAAATTTAAATATTATATTATTACCTCTTTTAAGTCCTTTTAATTTGTCATGATAACTTTTAAATCCTTGTATCTTTAAATCTTTATGTTTATATCCTATAGGTGTATCTATAATCATACAATTTTTATTCAAGTTATCTTTAAAATTGTGGTCAAAATGATTATGACTTATAGTACATATATCTGAAGCGTAATTTATCCTATGAATACCTATACTAGGTTCGTAAGGGTCGGTTATTATAGTTATTTTAGAATTACTTTCTAAAATAAAACAAGAATGACCTAGCCATTTAATTTTCATTTTTACCTCCTAAACATAAATAAAATATTTTAAAGTTAGTTTTAGTAGATAAATAGATTGTATTCAAAATTAATTATAATATTTTTAATTTTTTATAAATAAAGTAATTGACAATAAAAAGTTTGTATACTATAATATCTTAAAAGCGGTGAACAGGAAGAGTATTTAAATTGATTTCGTACAGAGAATAGACGGTTGGTGAGAGTCTACAGAATAGATTTAGAGAAAATCCCCTGGGAGCTGGAGGCTGAAAGATTTACAAGTAAGTTCTCTCGTATGTCTGCGTTAAAGAATAGAGTCTAATATAATTTTAAGATTATATTGCACTTGAAGATTGTTTAAATTTTTATAGGTGGTATATCGAATGTAACTTCGTCCTATTATGGATGAAGTTTTTTTGTTTAATATAAAAAATTTTAATTATGGGAAGGAGAAATAAGTATGTATAACAAAATTGACTCTAATAAAAGTTTTGTACAAAGAGAAAAAAGTATAACTGATTTATGGGAAAATAAGAATATTATAGAAAAAAGTTTTAATTTGAATGAGGATGGACAGTATTTTACATTTTATGATGGCCCACCAACAGCTAATGGAAAACCACATGTAGGACACGTTCTTACAAGAGTAATGAAAGATCTTATACCAAGATATAAGGTTATGAAAGGATACAAGGTTTTAAGGAAAGCCGGATGGGATACACATGGTCTTCCTGTAGAACTTGAAATAGAAAAGAAATTAGGTATATCAGGTAAACCTCAAATAGAGGAATATGGTATAGAAAAGTTTGTTACAGAGTGTAAAGATAGTGTATTTAAATATACAAGTCTTTGGAAACAAATGTCTGAACAATTAGGATTCTGGGTAGATATGGATAATCCATATATAACTTATGATAATAACTATATAGAATCTGTTTGGTGGGCATTAAAACAAATGTGGAACAAAGAACTTTTATATAAAGGCCATAGAGTAACACCATACTGTCCAAGATGCGGAACTGCATTATCTTCTCATGAAGTTGCTCAAGGATATAAAGATGTAAAAGAAGCAACAGCTTTTGTAAAATTTAAGATTAAAGGAGAAGAGAATAAATATTTTCTTGCTTGGACAACAACTCCTTGGACATTACCAAGTAACTTAGCTTTAGCAATAAATAAATCTTATGATTATGTAGAAGTGTTAAATAACGGAGAACACTATATATTAGCTAAGGAACTTTTAGGAAAAGTAATAGAAGGTGAATATGAAGTAGTTAAGGAATTTAAAGGTGAAGAAATAGTAGGAGTTGAATATGAACAACTATTTAAATTTGAAGTTCCTGAAAAGAAAGCTTTCTATGTAGTACATGCGGATTATGTAACTCTTACAGATGGTACTGGAATAGTTCATACAGCTCCAGCCTATGGAGATGATGATAGTAAAACAGGTAAAAAGTATGATTTACCTTTAATAAATCTAGTTGATAGTGAAGGTAAATTCGTAGATTCAGTAGAACCATGGAAAGGAATGTTTGTAAAGAAAGCTGACCCTAAAATATTAGAATATTTAAAAGAAAATGGTATGCTTTATAAATCAGAAAAATTTACACATTCTTATCCACATTGTTGGAGATGTAATACTCCACTTTTATATTATCCAAAGGATAGCTGGTTTGTAAGAATGACATCTTTAAGAGATGATTTAGTAAAAAATAATAACACTATAAACTGGAATCCAGATAATATAAGAACAGGTAGATTTGGTAAATTTATAGAAAATGTAATAGATTGGGGTATTTCTAGAGATAGATATTGGGGAACACCTCTTCCAATATGGGAATGTGAATGTGGTCATAGAGAATGCATAGGAAGTATAGAAGAATTAAAGGAAAAAGGAATAAATGTTCCAGAAAATATAGAACTTCATAAACCATATATAGATGGCGTTAAATTAAATTGTTCACACTGTGGAAAAGAAATGACTAGAACAAGTGAAGTTATAGATTGTTGGTTTGATTCAGGTTCTATGCCTTTTGCTCAACACCACTACCCATTTGAAAATAAAGAAGTATTTGAAAATACATTTCCAGCTCAATTTATTTCAGAAGCTGTAGACCAAACTAGAGGATGGTTCTATACATTACTTGCTATATCTACAGCATTATTTGGAAAAAGTTCTTATGAAAATTGTATAGTTTTAGGTCACGTATTGGATAAGCATGGACTTAAAATGTCAAAATCAAAAGGAAATGTAGTTGATCCATTCGATGTATTAGAAAATGAAGGCGCAGATGCTACAAGATGGCATTTTTACACAGCTAGTGCACCATGGCTACCAACAAGATTCTCAGAAGAAGATGTAAGAGAAACTCAAAGAAAATTCTTAAGTACATTATGGAATGTATATTCATTCTATGTTTTATATGCGGATTTAGATAACTTTAATCCATTAGACTATAAAGAGTTTAAATCAGAGCATGTAATGGATAAATGGATATTATCTAAGCTTAATTCTTTAATTAAGAATATAGAAGAACATTTAGATAACTATAGAATAACTCAAGCTGCATTAGAACTTGAAGAATTTGTAGATGAACTTTCAAATTGGTATGTAAGACGTAATAGATCAAGATTCTGGAGTACAGAACTTACAGAGGATAAAATTGGAGCTTATACAACATTATATAGAGTTTTAACTACAGTAATAAAAGTAGCAGCACCATTTGTACCATTTGTTACTGAAGAAATGTATCAAAATTTAGTTGCAAATTTAGACAAAAATGCAGAAGAAAGTGTTCATTTATGTAAATGGCCATCTTACAATAATGATGCTATGGATAAAGACTTAGAAGAAAAAATGGACTTAGCTTATAAAATAGTTAAGTTAGGACGTAGTGCTAGAAACTCAGTAAATATAAAGAACAGACAGCCTCTTCAAAAAATGTTAGTTAGTACAAAAGAGTTACCAGAATACTATGAAGATATAATAAGAGAAGAACTTAATATAAAAGAAATTTTATCTGGAGCAGATCTGTCTAACTATGTTAACTTTGAGATAAAACCTAATTTACCTGTATTAGGTAAAAAATATGGAAGGTTTATACCTGCTATTAGAAAAGAAATAGGTGCTATGAATCAAATGGAATTAGCTCAAAGTATAAATAATGGTAAATCTGTATTTATAAATATTGAAGGTTGTGAAGACCAAATAGAACTTACAGCAGAAAATTTACTTGTAACAATGCAAGGATTAGACGGATTTGCTTTTGCTGGTGAAGGAGAAATAGGAGTAGTATTAGATACACATATTACAGAAGAATTAAAAGAAGAAGGTTTTCTAAGAGAAATACTTAGTAAAGTTCAAAATATGAGAAAAGAAAGTGGATTTGAAGTAGCAGATAAAATTAATTTATATGTTTCAGGAAATAGTATGTTAAATGATATAGTTAAAAAATATGAAGATGAAATAAAAGTAGAAACTTTATCAGAAAAAATTAGTTATGATGAAAATAAAGAATATAGTGAATGTAAAATAAACGGAGAAAGTTACAATATGGCAATGGAAGTTGTTAAATAGCACATATAATTTTGTGCATAGAATAAAAATTGTTTATTCTATGCACGTTTTTTATTATAATAATTATAATAAGGGAAAACTAATAAATAAGAGAAAACTTTATAAAGATAAATATATTAGATTCCAATAAATAATAGGGAGTGATTTAAATGGCGGTTTCCATTAAAGATGTAGCCAAAGAGGCACAAGTTTCCATAGCTACTGTTTCAAGAGTATTAAATAATATAGACGTCGTAAATGAAGATACTAAAAAGAAGGTATTAGATGCAATAGATAAATTAGGATACAGACCTAATATAGTAGCTAGAAGTTTAAAAACACAAAAATCTAAGACTATAGGAATAATAATACCAGATATATCAAATCAATTTTATCCAGAAATAGTAAGAGGTGCTGAGGATGTAGCTAACATATATGATTATAATATAATGCTATGTAATACAGACTTAGATCCAGAAAAAGAAATGGAATACCTAAGAGTTCTAAGAGAAAAAATGGCAGATGGTGTTTTATACATGAGTAATTCTTTAGAAAAAAATATATTAGAACTAATTAAAAGTTTACAATTACCAGTAGTTTTAGTAGAAACAAAAGATAATGAAGAAAAATTACCTAGTGTAACTATAGATAATTTAAAGGCATCTTTAGATGCTACAGAATATTTAATTAATAAAGGCAATAAAAACATAGCTTACATAGGATTACATGAAGATATGGCAAATGCAGCAGCTTTAAGATATGAAGGATATAAATTAGCACTAAGAAAAAATAATATTAAAGAAAATAAAAACTTAGTTTATTTAGGTGGTATGAAAGTTAGAGATGGTTATGAAGCTATAAATAAAATATTAGAAAAGGAAAAAGTTGATGCTGTTTTCTGTGCTGATGATGAAATAGCCATGGGAACAATAAATGCTCTAAGAGATAAAAACATAAATGTTCCTGATGATATAGATGTTATGGGCTTTAATAATATATATTCTTCTGATGTATTTTACCCTAAATTAACAACTATAGGTCAACCAATGTATGACATGGGTTCTGTAGGAATGAGAATGCTTATAAAAATAATAAATAAAGAGGAATTAGAGAACGATAATTATGTACTACAGTATAAAATAATAGAAAGAGATTCCTGTAAAAAATAGATAATTATTAATATATTTTATAAAAAAAGATGTGTAGATAAATAGCACATCTTTTTTTATTTTATCAAAATGCTTAAAAGCTTAAAGGAAAGAATAAAACTAGAGAATTTTATATAGTAATTTGTATTACGATTTTTTTGAATATATGAATAGTAAATGGTATAATTTAACATAAAAGTTAATATATTATTCTTTTAAATTAGTGGAGGTGTACATATGAAGTGCTCAGAAAAGATAAAAAATATATTTTATTATCTTTTAAGAATAAAAAAAATGAATAAGTGCTCAAGTAATGTTAGAACATATGAAGCCCTATATACTAAGAAAGATATACTTAAAAATAGTTATTGTAATGTGAATAAAGATAAAGATGATAATATAACTATAAAAATATCTAAAGAAGCAGGAAAAATATATGATAAAATTTATAAACAATATTTAGATGGAGAAAATGAAGTAATATTAGGACAAGCTATTTTAGCATTGAGAACAAATAAAGATATAATGCATCCTATAATAACTTCAAAGGTACAAGTTGATTTTATGGATAAGGAAAATATATTAAGTTTAAAAATTCCTAATAAAATAAAATTAGAAATGGAGATTTGTGATTTTTTAAGTAAAAATTTATTTAAAAAAATTATGAAGGGAAAGAATAATTGGGAAAAAGAAAAAATAGATATAATGAATTATAATAATATAAAAAATAAAATACAATTATTATTAAATGATGATTCTGAAATAGTATTTAAGGATGTAGAAGATTTAAATGATATACAATTGACAGAAGAGCCTACCATATACAATTGTCCAATACTTATAATAAGAAAAAAAGACAATAGTTTGTGGAATAAAGAAGTTGAATCAATGGTAGAGGAAATCGAAAATGGCTATGATATACCTAAAACTATTGAGGCTTTAGTTGAGGAAAAAGAAATAGAGAAAGATTATTCTAATAAAAATCAATGGAAGGAATGTAAAGAAGATATATTGTTTCCTTTAGAAGCCAATGAGGAGCAAATTTCTATAGCAAAGAAAATTTGTGAAAATGAAGCTATATTAGTTCAAGGTCCACCAGGGACAGGCAAAAGTCATACTATAACAAATCTCATATGTCATTTTTTAGCTCATGGGAAAAAGGTACTGGTTACTAGTGAAACTAGTAGGGCATTAAGAGTATTAATAAATAAAATGCCTGAAGATATAAAACCTTTATGTATAAATTTATTAGATGATAATAATGGAGAATATGAGTTAGAGCAATGTATTAAAAATATATGTGATAATTTATGTGAAAATCCAAGTGAAATAATAGATGATATATATATATTAAATAACGAGAGAGATAAATGTAAAAAAAATCAAGAAATTTTATACAATAAACTAAAAGAAATTGAGTTTATGGAAAACAAAAAAATACATTTTGGAGGGAATTATTATAAATTAGTTCATATAGGGTCATGGTTAAATGAAAATCAATATAAGTATGATTGGATTAAGGATAATATAAGATATGAAGATATAAAACCAGTTAATGAAGAACAATTTAATAAATTAATAAAAGTATTAAAAAATAATGGAAAGGAATATATAGATAATATAAATGAATCGATTTTTATATGTAATAAGATACCTTCATATAAAGAAGTAGAAAATAAATTAGATAGAATCATATATTTAGAGAGCAATCTAAGTTTCTATAAAAATAAGATAAAAGGATGGTATATACCTGCAGAATGTAAATGTAATTATGATATTTTGTTAGATTTTTTATATAATTGTATTGAAAAGATGAAGAGCATAACAGAGGAACCTATTTTAGGAAAGATGTTTAAGATGTATTATTCAAGTGAAGTTTTTAGAGACTCAATAAACAATTTTTTGCTTAATTTAAATAATTCCAAGGAGAAGTTAATAAAAATAAGAAGTAATATAAATCAATATTCCATAGAGATAAAAGAAATAAATGATATAGATATATTTATAAAGGATTATGAAAAAGTATATTCAAAAGTCAAGGGGAAAAAGAAAATAGGTAAAATATTTAAGGCTATTAATAATAAATATGATTATATTTTTAGAAATTGTTATATAAATGGAGAAAATATAAAAAATATAGAACATTTGAATATTATAAACGATTATGTAGAAGAAAGAAAAATATATAATTTTTTAAATAGATTATTGGATAATATAATAAATAATTATATACAAGAAGATTTTAATTATAATATAGATAACCTAATTTCAATAGAAAATATAATCAATAATTTAGATATAATAATGAATTGGAATAGAGAATTTAGAGATAAAATAATAAAATTGTTAGGTAGAATAAGAATACCTATTAATATAAATTGGTACGAAATAAACACATATGAATATTTTATACAGTGTATAGAATCTATAAAATCAATAAATGAATATAATGATTTAAAAGCTTTTATGGAAATAATAAAAAAACAGGTTAGAAATTTTGAAAGTCTAAACTCTATGATAAAAGGTATAGATAAAGAAGATATAAGCTATATAAAAGAAGCTTATATTCATATAGAAAAAATTATGTCAATGAAATCTGATATGGATGAAATAAACTATACTTATAAAAAATTAGAGGAAAGTTGTCCTAAAACATTAGAATTTATACTGGAGAATTATAAAAAAGATTATAAATTTAATAATTGGGAAAATGCATGGAAATGGGCACAATATAATAATTTATTTAAAAAATTAGAAAAGATAGATGAAAAGAAATTACAAGAGCAATTGATAGAAGAAAAGAATAAAGAAAAGCAAATAATAAATCAAATAATTAGTAAAAAAGCATGGAAAAATATAATATTAAATATTAACGAGGAACAAAAAAGAAGTTTATTTTCATGGGTACAAGCTGTAAAAAGAATTGGAAAGGGAAGAGGAAAGTTTGTATTACAGTATAGTAATATAGCAAAAGAAGAAATGGAAAAATGTAAGTCTATAGTCCCAGTTTGGATTATGCCTTTAGAAAAGGTAATAGAGAATATAAAGCCTTCTAAGGAGCAGTTTGATGTAGTAATATTTGATGAAAGTAGTCAGAGCAATATATTTGCAATATCTGCACTAATGAGAGCTAAGAAAGCAATAATAGTTGGAGATGATAAACAGATTAGCCCAGAAGTAGTAGGAATAGATCAAGGTATGATTAATAATTTTATTGAAAAATATCTCGATGATATACCTCATAATCAGTGGTTTGATTTACAGACAAGCTTATATGATACAGCTCTTAGAACATTTAAAGATAGGATAATGCTTAAGGAGCATTTTAGATCTGTACCGGAAATAGTACAGTTTAGTAATAAGCTTTGTTATGGAGATTTAATAGTGCCTCTTAGATATCCTAAGATAAGAGAGGTGTTTAATTCACCTATTAGGTGCATAAAAGTTGAAAATGGATATAGAGAAAAAACTAAGCCAATAAATATTAATGAAGGAGAAGCGTTGGTAAATAAGATATTAGAATGTTGTAGGGATAGTAAATATAATGGAATGACAATGGGAGTTATATCCTTATTGGGGGATGCTCAAAGTGAGTTTATAGAAACCTTATTAAAGAATAATCTAAGTAAAGAAGAAATAAAGAGAAGAAAATTAGTTTGTGGAGATGCATATTCTTTTCAAGGCGACGAAAGAGATGTAATGTTTTTATCTATGGTAGTTGCAGATAATATGAAATATACTGCATTAACAAAAGAAACTGATATAAAAAGATTTAATGTAGCAATGAGCAGGGCTAGAAATCAAATATTCCTTTTTTATTCTATAGATTATAAAAATATAAATAAAAATTGTGTAAGATATAAACTTATAGATTACTGCTATAATTATAAAAATTATAAAAGTAAATTGCCAAATATAAATTATGTTATGCAAACTAAATTTCAAAAGGATATATATAATAATATTAAAAATTTAAAATGTGATATAAAATCAAATATTAAATTAGGGAAGTATATTATAGATTTTATATTACAAGGAGAACATAGTAGAATAGCTATAATATGTGATGATGGTAATTTGTATGAAAATAATAATGTAGAAAAAGTTTTAGATTTAGAAATGGATTTAACTAGATTAGGATGGGTTTTTTATAAAATAAGGGGAAGCAAATTTTATAGAGATCCAGAAAGAGAGATTGAAAAACTTAATAAGTTCTTAATGGAAACTGGATTATATAAAAATGATTCTAAAGAAATATTAAAAAATAATCTGCAAGTAGTTTAAATATATGCAATCTTTTTTCACCAATGCTATAATTTATACATAATATATGAATATAGCATTATTGGGAGAGGATTCTGTGTTATATGCATTAATACTTGCAGGTGGAAAAGGAACAAGGCTATACCCATTATCACGATCAGAAAACCCAAAGCAGTTTTTAAAGATAATAAATAATAAAAGTTTTTTAAGAGCAACTGTAGATAGAATAAAACCATTAGTAAATAATGATAATATATATATAGTAACTAACGAGGAATATATGGAGAAAATATATGAAGAATTACCAGAAATAAAAAAAGAAAATATATTTGCAGAACCCTATAATAGAGAAACTGCTACCTGTATAGGTCTTTCTGCTGTAAAACTTTTAAAAAAGGATAAAGATGCATCCATGATAGTGTTACCTTCGGATCATTATATAGAGGATGAGAAAGAATTTACTGATGTAATAAAGCAGGGTGTAGATATAGTAGAAAAAAGAAGAGGACTAGTAACTATAGGTATAAAGCCATTAAGACCAGAAACAGGATATGGATATATAAAAATGGGAGATAAGGTTAATAGACAAAGCTCTACTTATAAAGTAGAAAGATTCTTAGAAAAGCCTAATTTAGAAATAGCAAGAGATTTAATATCAAGTGAAGAGTATCTATGGAATAGTGGAATGTTTATATGGAGAGCAGATGTCTATTTAAGAGAAATGGAAAAATATCTGCCTAAAATATATAAAAGTATGATGAGAATATATGCTAATATAGATACAGCTGAGGAAGAAAAAGTAATTAGAGAAGAATATGAAATAATAGAAGGGATATCTGTAGATTTTGGTATTATGCAAAAGACCAGAAAAGCATATGTTATAAAGAGTAATTTTAAATGGGATGATATGGGTAGTTTTACTGCACTTAGTAGATTCCTAAATAATTATGGAAATAATACTATATGTGGAAATAGCTATTTAAAAGAAAGTGAAAATTGTTCTGTAATTGCAAAGGATAAATTAGTGATAGGATTTGGAGTAAAAGACTTAGTTATAGTAGATGGTGGAGATGTATTGCTTATAATGGACAAATATAAAGATCAAGAAATTAAGCATTTAGTGCAAGAGTTAAAAGAAAACGAGAACTTAAAAAAATATATATAAAAAATAGTATGGATATTGATTTTTTAATATCCATACTATTTTTTTATATTTTCAAAAGACTATATAGTAATATTGTGATTTTTTATTATATTTACTTAATTGATAACATTTTCAGCATAAAAATTATATATTAAATATCTGAATTAATATATAATTTTTATTAATTCAAATGATTAGATACAGTATATGTTAAAAAAATAATTAATATATGTTAAAATTAATTATATATTTAGACAATTATTGTGGATAATATAAGCTGATAGTATATTTTAAATAATAAATATAAAATAAGGAGAAAAAACTATGAAAAAAATATTATATTATGACTGTTTTTCAGGAATAAGTGGAGATATGAATTTAGGCGCTTTAATAGACTTAGGTGTAGATAAAGACTATTTATTAAAAGAATTAGCTAAACTTAATATTAATGATGAATTTGAAATTAAAATTAATAAAGATTCAAGAAAAGGTATATCAGGAACAAAAGTTGATGTTATATTAAAAAATTTATGTGAACATGAACACAACCATAACCATACACATAATCAGGAACATAGCCATGAGCACCAGTGTGAGCATAATCATGAGTATAGTCATGAACATGTACATAATCATGATCATCACCATCACCATAGAAATGTGATGAATATAAATGAAATAATAGATAATAGTGGATTAAATAATGATGTTAAAAAAGTTAGTAAAGAAATATTTTTAGAAGTAGCCAAGGCTGAAGGTAAAGTACATAATAAATCTTTAGAAGAAGTTCATTTTCATGAAGTTGGGGCAACAGACTCTATAGTAGATATAGTTGGCGCTGCTATATGTTTAGATTATTTAAAAGTAGATGAAGTGTTATGTTCAAAAATTCAAGTGGGATCTGGATTTGTAAAATGCGCTCACGGAACAATGCCAGTTCCAGCTCCAGCTACAGCAGAAATATTAAAAGATATACCAATGGTATCTTCAGAGGAAATACCTTTTGAAGCCACTACTCCTACAGGAGCAGCAATAGTAGCTTCCACAGTATGTAATTTTACACAAAACAAGAATTTTGATATTAAAAAAGTTGGTTATGGTATAGGGGGAAAAGATTTATCAGATATACCTAATGTATTAAGAGTTTTTATAGCAGAGTATAAAGATCAGGAAGAAAAGGATATTGAAAAAGAAGAAGCTATAATATTAGAATGCAATATAGATGATATGAATTCTGAAATTTATGAGTATGTGATTAATAAGTTGCTTTATGAGGGAGCATCAGATGCATATATTACACCAATAATAATGAAAAAAACTAGACCAGCTGTTAAATTAACAGTTTTATGTAAAAATAAATTAGAAAATGTCATGAAGGAAATTATGTTTAAAGAAACTACTACATTAGGAATAAGAAAATATTATGTAGAAAAATCTATGCTAAAGAGAAAAATAGAAAAAGTAAAAACCATATATGGAGAAGTTTCTATAAAAAAATCTTATTTAAAAGGTAATATATTAAATAGCAAACCAGAATATGAGGATTGCAAAAAAATTGCACTGGAAAACCACATATCTATAAAAGATGTTTATGAGGAAGTTAATAAATATAAGGAGTAATATTATGGATGTAAATAATAAGTATAATAATCTTATTAACTATTTAAGGGGGTTACAGAGTGTAGCAGTAGCTTTTTCTGGTGGAGTTGATAGTACATTATTATTAAAGGCAGCAAAAGACGCTTTAGGAGATAAGGCTATTTCTATTACTGTAGTAGCATCTTATATACCAAAGTGGGAAATAAAAGAGGCTAAAGAATTAGCAGATGATATAGGAATAAAATCATATTTTATAGAAGTACCAATGTTTGAAGAAATAAGATTTAATCCAGAAGATAGATGTTATAAATGTAAAAAGAGTGTTTTTAATAAAATAAAAGATTTAGCGAAAGAACAGGGAATTAAATATATAGTAGATGGAACTAATGCAGACGATACTAAAGACTATAGACCAGGTATGAAAGCTTTAAAAGAATTAGAAGTAAAGAGTCCTCTTCTAGAAAATTTTATTAATAAAGAAGAAATAAGAATTTTGTCTAAAGAGTTAAAGCTAGATACTTGGAATAAACCTGCGTATGCATGTCTTTTATCTAGAATCCCTTATAATCAAGAGATAAAAAAAGAAGATTTAATTAGAATAGAAAAAGCAGAAGTATATATGATGAAATTAGGTTTTAGAGCAGTAAGAGTAAGAAGTCATGGAGATTTAGCTAGAATAGAAGTTCCTCAAAATGTAAGAGTAAAGTTGTTTAATGAGTCGATTTTAGATAAAATATCAAAAGAATTTAAAAAATTAGGATTTAAATATGTTACTGTTGATATAGAAGGGTATAAAATGGGAAGCTTAAATGCTGAAATAAATATAAAATAGCTTTAAGAGGGGTAATAAAATGAATACAGAAGATATTAAAAAATTATTATTAGATATTAAAAGTGATAAAATTTCATTAGAAGATGGAGTGAATATATTACAAGATCTTCCTTTTAAGGATTTAGGATATGCTAAAATAGATAATCATAGAGAAATAAGGGTGGGATATCCGGAAGTTATATATTGTGCTGGAAAAACTGTAGAGCAAATAAAAGGTATAATAGAATTTATGCTTACCAAAGAAAATAATATATTAGGTACAAGGGCTACAAAAGAAGCTTACGAAGAAGTTAAAAAGATATGTCCAGATGCAGAATATAATGAATTAGCTAGAACTATAGTTATTAAAAAAAGAGAATTGAAATCTAAGGGTGGATACATAGCTGTGGTTACAGCTGGAACTTCTGATATACCTGTTTCTGAGGAGGCAGCAGTTACAGCAGAAATATTTGGAAATAAAGTTGAAAGAATTTATGATGTAGGTGTAGCTGGGATTCATAGATTATTTGATAAATTAGAATTAATAAGAGATGCTAGAGTTGTTGTTGTTGCGGCAGGAATGGAAGGGGCATTGGCTAGCGTTGTAGGGGGCTTAGTGGATAAACCTGTAATTGCAGTACCAACAAGTATAGGATATGGAGCTAATTTTCATGGTCTCTCTGCATTATTATCTATGTTAAATAGTTGTGCAAGTGGTGTAAGTGTTGTTAATATTGATAATGGTTTTGGAGCAGGATATTTGGCTAGTATGATAAATAATTTGTAAAAGTTATCATCAAATAACCTAGTGACTTTAAGTCACTAGGTTATTTTTTTGGGGAATAATGAATACTATAATATTGGATAAAACGACTTTGTGAATACTTTGTAAAACATAAAATCAGATTATTGACAATTAGTCAATTGGTAATATAATGAGTATAAGTAATCATAGTTCGTTATAGACTATAATTAATAAAAAATAATTTTATTTTATCGGGAGGGAGCTCAATATGAAAGTCATAAAATTACTAGAAAAATCTGCTAAGGATAAGATGGTAAAGACGGCAGCAGGTTTACTTACTACAAACCCCGAAAAAAATGTAGACAGATTATTTACATTAATAGAAAAGACTATAGCTAAAGATGAAGATAATTTAAAAAGGTTAAAGGTTGTAGAAGACGAATATTATAATAATCCATCAACTCATGAATTTGTACAAAATCTATTTAAAACTACAGATAAGAATTGCATGCAAAAGTTTTTTACAAACTTTTTTGCAAATGCTGTTTGGTATGGCATGCCAAAGAGAGAGAAACTTTTTAAAGAAGAGGATATAAAAACGCCTTTCGTAATATTGATAAGCCCGTCTATGAGATGCAATTTGAGATGCACAGGTTGTTATGCTGCAAATTATAGTAAGGAAGATGATATACCCTATGAAGAAGTAGATAGAATAATTAAAGAAGCTAGAGATATTGGAATATACTATTTTATAGTCTTAGGTGGAGAGCCGTTTTTTAATGAATATATGTTAGATATTTATGAAAAATACAATGATTGTATTTTTACTCCTTTTACAAATGGAACTTTATTTGATGAAGAATTAGCAGACAGAGTTCAAAAATTGGGAAATATAATACCAATGTTTTCATTAGAAGGATTTGAAAAAGAAACAGATGCAAGAAGAGGAAAAGGTGTATTTAAAAAAGTTATGCATGGAATGGATCTATTAAAAGAAAGAGGAGTTTTGTTTGGAGTTTCTACGGCTACAGGTAGAAATAATATAGATACGGTAATATCGGATGAATTTATTAATATGTTAATAGAAAAGGGCGCTAAAATGAGCTGGTATTTTATATTTATGCCAGTAGGCGAAGATCCGGATTTTAATTTAATGTTGACACCAGAACAAAGAATATATCTAGGGAAAAAAGTTAGAGAAATTAGGAATGATAAACCATATTTTGCTATAGATTTCTTTAATGATGCTCCATATGTTGGTGGATGCATAGCTGGAAAATATTATTGTCATATAAATTCCCATGAAGATGTAGAGCCATGTATATTTGCTCATTTTGCTACAGACAATTTAAAAAATAAAAAATTAATAGATGTATTTAAGGGGCCTTTCTTTAAGGAATTACGTAATAGACAGCCATATAATGATAACTTGCTAAAACCATGCATGATGATAGATAATCCTAAGGTTATAAGAGAAATTGCAAGTAAAACTGGAGCAAAACCAACAGATAAGGGAGCAGAAATGATGCTTCATGATGAAGTATTTAAAAGTAAGCTAGATAAATTAGCAAAAGATTTTGATCCTCTAGCAGAAAAAGCTTGGAAAGAGGATTTTCATGAAAAAGGAAATTACGAAATGTCAAAAGGTTAAATAAATGGAAATTAGTTTTATATAAGTTAGGTATTTCATTTTAATGGGATACCTTTTTATTTATTTTATAGGTATATACAAAATATTTTAATTTAATCCTCATTAAGTTGAACATAATTATATTATAATATATTATAGTTATAGTATACATGTTAAAGATATTAATATAAACCTTTAAGGAGGTTAATAATGAAGAAAAAGAAACTTATTTACATAGGTATTATTTTAATATTAATAATAGCTACTATATTAGTTATCTTAAGTAGACAAAACGATACTAAAAATTTTACAAAACATAAATTAGTTGTATGGGGAGATGTTAAACTTAATCAAGCTATGAACGAAGGAGTTAAAGCCTTTAAAGAAAAATATCCTAATGTAGAAGTAGAATTTTATAATAAAAATAAGGAAAATATGATAGATGAATTTTCCAAAATAAAAGATAAAAATTCTTATCCTAATATAATATGTTTAGAGGATAAAGATACAAAAGAATTTGGAGAGAGATACTATAAAGATATAATTCTATTAAATGATCTTATGAAAAACACTATAAAGGATTTCGTCCCTTGTAAAAGGGATATGGTTAAACTATATGATAACTTTATTGCAGCTCCTTACACAGTAGAGCCTGTAGCTTTATATTATAGAAAAGATTTATTAGAAAAGTATGATATAAATAGTGAAGATATAAAAACTTGGGATGATTTTATAAAAGTTGGTGAGGAAATATATAAAAAAAGTAATGGAAAAGTAAAAATGATATCATTTAATAAAAAAGACAATAGTATGCTTGAAGTTTTATTAAATGAAAAAGGAATTTACTATTTTGATAAAGATAGTAATTTACAAATAGATCAACCTAATTACATAGATGCCTTTAATATTTTAAAGAGAATAGAACTTGCTAATATTGATTTTAATAATAAAGGAGACTTTAAATCCTTTGTTAATAATACTAATGCAGTATGCATTCCATATAATTCTGAGCTAGCTAATTATTTGGTGAAAGAAAGAAAAAAAGAAAGTGGGAAATGGGAAATAATGAAATTACCTTCTTTTGAAATAGGGGGTAAGAACTCTGCAATTGCAGGAGGAACATCTATTGTGGCAATAAAATCTTGCAAGGAATCTAAAGATAAGTTATCAATGGAATTGGTAAGAAATATAACATTAAATAAGCAAAGTTTAAATAAGGGATTTTTAAATTACGGTCAATTTCCATCTTATAAACCAACTTATGAGTATACTAAATTTTTTCAAAATGTAAACTATTTTAATGATGAAAAGATTTGGAGAATTTTTGTTGATATAGCATCCAAAGCTCCGAATATAAATTATACTCAAAATTACAATTATGTGAAAAAAGTTATGATAGATTTTAAAAAGGATTTACTAAATAGTAAGGATTTACAAAAGGATTTGAGTGGTATAAAAGTTTTTATTAATAGTATAACAAAATAAAAATGATAAATATAAAATATATGATTTTATTATTTATATTGAAAAATATTTAAGAGTCAGAATTTCATAAAAAATTTTGACTCTTTTTTATTATTTTAAAATATTTTTATATACATTTAAGGTATTTTTTGCAGTTTTATCCCACGAAAAAAGTTTAGATCTTTCAAAAGCTTTTTTACCTAGTTTATCTTGCAAGTCTGGATTTTTTAATATATTTTCCATTGATATTGATATATTATCAATATCAAAAGGATCTATATTAATACAGCAATCAGAAGTAACTTCTGGAATAGAGGTAATATTAGAAGCTATGACAGCACAACCACAACTCATAGCTTCAAGTGGAGGAAGACCAAAGCCCTCATATAATGAAGGATAAATAAATACACTACAACCATTATAAAATATAGGTAAGTCTTGTTCCTCTACAAAATCTGTAAAAATTATATTAGAACTTATTTTAAGTTTACGACTAAATTCATATAATTTTTCCCCTTCATCTTTTTTAGAACCTACTATAACTAAAGCATATTCTTCAGGTAACTTGTTATATATTTTTTCAAAAGCTTCTATTATGGACTTAACATTTTTTCTTGAACTAAAGCCTCCTAAATATAAAATAAAAGGTAAATCTATTCCATATTTTTTTTTAAGTACATTTTTACAATATAATTTATTTAAAGGCTTATATTTAGAATCAGCTGCTAAAGGGATAACTTCAATTTTATCTTCTTTTACAGGGAAAAATTTTGATATATCTTTTTTTGAACATTCAGATACAGTTATTATTTTATCAGATAGTTCAATTATTTTAGGCATTTCTTTTAAAAATTTATTTAAGTAACCTTTTCCAACAGTTTCTGGCATTATATAAGGAATTAAATCATGTATAGTAACTACAATTTTACAATTTATGCTCTCAGAGATACCTATACCATTTTGTGGTATATGATATATGTCACATTTAGTGTTATTAAGATTATATGGAATATAAGTTTGTTCAAAAAATTTATTATGTTTTCTAGAGGTTAGTATAATATTAGTATTATGTTTTTTAAATTTAAGATAGTTTTCCCCTGACCAATATATATTGAATGAGTCTTTATTAGTTTCTCTTATCATATTTGTTAATACTTTTTCAGTGTATGTTCCTATACCAGTACCTTTGTACCAGTTTATACCTCTAGCATCTATGGAAATATTCATTTTTATAACCACCTCATTAAAAGCATTTATTATATATGTCAAAATAAAGTATAGCTTTACTGTTATATATAATATTAATTTTCTCTAAAAAATGTTCCAGTTATCACCAAAATACAATATTTTCATATAATACATATAGATTAATAAAATAATGGGGGCATTATTTTGAATAAATCTGAAATTATAAATATAGTAGAAAATAATTATGATATAAACATTGATTCTATAGAAAAAATAAAAAATTCATATAAGATAATTAGTAATTCTAATAAAGCATATGCTTTAAAAATAATAAAATATGAATTTAATCATTTTTTATTTATAATGAGTTGTATGAAACATTTACAATATAATAATTTTAGTAAAATACCTGAAATTATTCATAATAATAAAGGATTAGACTATATAAAAATAGTAGATTTTTATGGATATGTAACAGAATGGATAGAGGATTCAAGGCAATGTAATTATAATAATCCAGTAGAAATTATGATGGCTTCTAATAAATTAGGTCAATTACATGAAAAAAGTAAAAACTTTTATATAACAGAAAAGATGAAACCTAGAGTAGGATGGTTTAAATGGCCAAAGACATTTGAAACACGAAAAGATGAAATATTAGATTTTAAAAAAAGAATATTAAATAAGAATAAAAAAAGTGAATTTGATAATTTTTATTTAAGCATATTAGAAGATGAAATTGAGAGAGCAGAGAGAGCAATAAAAAATTTATGCAAGACAAATTATCTAAATGTAATGTCAAAACAAATTGAAGATAGATGTTTTTGTCATCATGATTATGCTAATCATAACATACTTATAGATAGTGAAAATCAAATGTATATAATAGATTTTGATTATTGTATTTTAGATACTAAATTACATGACTTAGCAAGTATACTTATTAGAGTTATGAAAAATGGTAAATGGGATTTAAAATCTGCAGAACTTATTTTAAATTCTTATAGAAAAGAATCCCATATAGATAAAGAATATATACCTATAATGTCAGCTTTCATGGAATTTCCACAGGACTATTGGCAAGTAGGAATACAATATTATTGGGAAAATCAGCCTTGGAGCGAAGAATTTTTTTTTAGTAAACTAAATAAAATTTATGAAGATAGAGAAGAAAGACAAGAATTTATAGAAGAATTTAGAAGAATTAATATTTAAGGAGAGAAATAGATATGTCTCATAATAAAAAATGTTATGAAGAGATAAAAGAAGATATCAACGAATTAGATAAATATGAGGAAGAATTAAAGGAACTAAAAGAATCTGTTAAAAAATTAAAAGAAATAAAGAAAAAGAAGAAAAAAATAAATAAACTTAAAGATGAGGAAAGAGAAGTTTTAAATAAGATAAGAAAAAAATATAAATAGTAACTAAAGGAGGTGCAATATATGAAATGGATTCATTAAAAAAAATAACTGATATTTCTCATTATTTAGAAAGCAAAGACATAAATGTAATAGAAGAGTTTAAAGATGATTTTAGAGATTTAAATAATTTATCAGAAGAAGCAGTAATAAAACAATTAAAAGCAGTTAGTCTTTTTCATAAAAATACATTAGGAAATAAAAATTATATAAGAGGCGGAATAAAAAATAAAACAGGAAGTATAGTTGAAAAATATAAATTGGATTTAAAAAAAATAAATAAATATATTAAAGTCTTAAAAGATAAAAAAAGTAGTAATACAGATTTTGAAAAATTAATTTTAGAATATATGCCTGATTATACTGATAGAGCTGAGAAGGTTATAGAAAACATATATAAAAATGGATATATAAATTTAGTATGGAGGAGCATGGAAAGAAAGGAAATATGTTTAGGAAAAACTTATTTTAATAATATTAGATATAATAAAGGAATAGAAGTTATAGATATTAGTAAATGTAGTTATGATATGATAGAAATGGATTGCATAGAGTTATTATATAAGGTAAATAAAAAAAATGCATCTTTAAGTATAGAAAAACTTTGTGAGAGTTTTTGTGAATTTGAAAATTTAAATAATGAAAGTTATAAATTTATTTTGTATATGTTATCTTATCCTTACTCCCTAATAAAGTGTTGCATGAAATATATGAAAGAAAAAGATTTAAAAAAAGAGAAACACTATATGGATAGATTTAATAAGGCTATGAATTTTGAGTTTAATAGCTTTGTTTAAAGGAGTGATTAAATGGATAAGCTAAATAAAAATTATCTTAAAAAATATAATTTATCCTTAGATTTGTTTGACCAATATGATATTAGGGTAAAGGATGTTTATCCTATTAGAAATGTTTATATTATAGATACAGATAAGGGTAAAAAAATTTTAAAAAAAGTTAACTATACAATAGAAGAATTAAAGTTTATACAAGAAATAATAGATTATATAAAAGTTAAATTTGAAAGAATAATGAAATTTGAGAAAAATCTACAAGGTGATATATATACTATATATAAAGGTGAAATGTATTGTTTAATGGAACTAATTGATGGACGAGAATGTCAATTTAGTAATCCTTTAGACTTAAAAATATCTTCTATAGGTTTAGCTGAAATGCATAAAGCATCAAAAGGATTTACAATAAACTTTAATAAAAAAGTTTTAAATGGAAAATCTATAGAAAAATTTAAGATACAAAAAGAAGAAATGAATTTTTTTAAAAAAATAGCGAATATTCATAAAAACAAAAATGAATTTGATAATTTATTTTTATCTCAAATAGATTATTATATAGATGATATAAGTAAAAGTATAAATATATTAGAAAATAGTTGTTATTATGATATATGTAAAGAGGATGATAAGATAGCTATTTGTCATCATGATTTAGCTTATCATAATATACTCATTAAAGAGAATAAAGCTTATTTTATAGATTTTGATTATGCTATTTTGGATTTAAAAGTTAATGATTTATGTAATTTTATAACGAAAGTTATAAAAAATTTTGCTTTTGATATTAATAAGGTAAATATTATATTAAATAACTATTCTAACATATATAATGTAACTCATAAAGAGTTAGAGGTATTATATGGATTGTTAAGTTTCCCATATGATTTTTATGATATATCTAAAAATTATTATACGAAACGAAAAGACTGGAATGAAGAGGTATTCTTAAATAGATTAATAAAGAAATGTAGCTACAAAGAAGATAGAGAGGAATTTTTAAAGAAATTTAAAAATAGTATATTATAAATAACTCTTATATTATAAAGACGAGAAAAAAGAAATTAAATAGATATAAACACTATCAAAATTATTTTGTTGAATAAAATTTGATAGTGTTTTATTTAATAGTAAAAAGCATATTATTATTAAAATATTTTTAGCTTGTAGAGTATAGTATAAATTCTATAAATAAAGATTATTGAAGGCTCCAGTTAAGTGATTCTGGAGCCTAATTAGAGTTAAGTATTTTCTTATAAGCTAGTAATGTGTTTTTAGCACAATTATTCCAAGTAAGTTGAGAGGCTCTGTTTAGACCTCGTTTTACTAATATGTTTCTCATGTTTTCGTTAGATAATGCAGTATACATAGCCTTACATATACTATCAGTATCATAAGGATTTATTAGCATAGCTGCATCCTTTGTTATTTCAGGAATAGATGTTACATTTGATGTTATTACTGGAGTACCGCAAGCCATAGCTTCTATAGGTGGCAATCCAAAACCTTCGTAAAAAGATGGATATACAAATAATTCAGCACAATTATAAAAATAAGGTAAATCTTTGACAGATATAAATCCAGGGAAAAAGACCTTATTTTCTAGATTTAATTTACGAACTTGCCCTATATATTTTTCGTATATTTTACCTTTTCTTCCTACTATAATTAGAGAGATATCTTTTTTATATATGTTTATAAGATTGTAAAATGCATCAATCAGTCCTAATATATTTTTTCTAGGGCTAAATCCACCTACATATAAAATAAAATTCTTATTTATATTATATTTCATTTTTAATATGTTTTTACAAAACTCTTTGTTTAAGGGCATATATATATCTTCACTAGCTAGAGGAGTTACGAAGATTTTATCTTCGGGATAGTTGAAAGATTTTATTATATCTTTTTTTGAGAAATCAGAAACTGTTATTATACCATCAGAAGAAGACACTATTTTAGGTATTTCCTCTGAAAATATTTTTAAATATCTATCACTTACAGTTTCAGGCATTCTATAGGGAATTACATCATGTAGTGTTATCATAAATTTGCAATCTTTTTTGTCTTTAGGAAGACCTACTCCATTTTGAGGTACGTGGTAAATATCCATGTTACTATTTTCTAATATAGCGGGTATATTTACTTCATTCCAAAAATTTTTTGGTGAATGGTCATTTATATTTTTTATATTAAAATTATTGTTTAATTTCAAGGGAGAATTTGAAAATTCAGGGTTGAAAATTAAATAATCATTTTTTTTATCTACCTTGTTTAGAGAATTGATTAATTGGTAAGTATAAGTTCCTATTCCAGTACCCCTATACCAATAAGCAGGCCTTCCATCGATACCTATGCGCATAAAAATTTTCCTTTCTTAATTCATCATAATTCATTATATTAATTTAAATGGAAAAGTGTTAAATTACTTCTAAAACTATAATAATACACATATAGTTTTAATAGAGGTGGTTAACTATGATGAGAGAATTTGAAATTGAAAGACAGTTTAATATTAAAATTGAAAAACTTAAACCTCATAGAGGAGTATATCATTTAAAAACTAATGAAGGAGATAGATGTTTAAAAAAAATTAATTATGGGGTACAAAAATTATTATTTGTTTCTGGTGCTAAAGAACATCTTATGAAAAATGGATTTAATTATGTAGATAATTATTTTTTAAACCTAAATGAGGAGCCCTATGCACTTGTAAACGAAGATATATATACTTTGTCAGAATGGATAGAAGGGAGAGAATGCAATTTTAGAGACAAAGAAGATCTTATATTAGCAGCTAGAGCATTAGCTTATCTTCACATAGCATCAAAAGGATATGAACCTCCAGAAAATAGTAAACTTAAAACAGATCTGGGGAGATGGCCAAACTTAATGAAAAAGAGAGTTAGATCTTTAGATAAAATGAGAGAAATGATAAGAAAAAATAATAATAAAACAGATTTCGATTTAAATTATATAAAGAACATAGAATTTTACAAAGACTTAGGAAAGAGATCAATGAAAGTATTAGAAGATTCTGCTTATATGGAAATATGTAAATACACTGAAGAAGAAAAAAGCTTTTGTCATCACGATTATACTTATCATAATATAATAATAGATAAAAATAATAATATTAATGTTATAGATTTTGATTATTGTAAAAGAGAAATAAAAACCTATGATATTTCTAATTTTATGATAAAGGTCTTAAAAAGAGTAGATTGGAATATAGAATATGCAGAACTTATATTAAATTCTTATACAGCTATAAATCCATTAAAAGAGGAAGAATATAGGACGCTATTTGCTTTCTTATTATTCCCACAAAGATTTTGGAGATTAAGCAACAGATATTATTATAATGAAGTTACTTGGCCATCAAATACCTTTAATAAGAAGATGGAGGAATTGATTTCTGAACAAGATAAATATATTAATTTCATTGAAGAATTTAAAAAAATATATTCACAAAAAGAATAATGAATATATGAAGGCATATAAAGCTTAAATAGTTTTGTATGCCTTAATAGTTTTATTAACAAATTTATTATAAGAATCATAGTATATAGAGTGATTGATTTATTAAGGTGGAGATAAATTATATGGAAATAGGAGATACAGTTGTAAGGAAATCTTATAAAAAAGACATAACATTTAAAATAATAGATATAAGACAAGAAGAAGGTAAAAAAATATATACTTTAAAGGGTGTAAATGTAAGAATAATAGCAGATTCTCCATACGAAGACTTAGAAGAAGTATCAGTAGCTACCATGACTAAGAAAGAAGAAGTTTTTACTAGTAAAGTAAATGAATCTATAAAAAAAATATTAGATGATAGAAAATTTAGAGGAGATGATAAGGGAAAGCGGTTAAACAAAAAAAGCAAAATAGAGAAAATGTATAGAACAAGTAAAAATATAAAAACAAAAGAATTATATTTTGGAAGGCCAGGTAAGATTCTTCATGTAGACGGAGATTCAGAGTACTTAGATACATGTCTTAAGGTATACAAGCAATTACAATTAGATGTGGTTGGAGAAACGGTTTTAGAAAGAGAGCAGCCTGATAAAATATTAAGTTTAGTTAAGTTATATAAACCTGATATTGTAGTAATAACAGGACATGATGCTGTATTAAAAGAAACAGAAAACTATACAGACATAAATAATTATAGAAACTCTAAATATTTTGTTAAAACTGTAGGAGTTTTAAGAGATTATGAGAGAAGTTATGACGATTTAATTATATTTGCTGGAGCGTGTCAATCTTGCTACGAAGCAATACTAGATGCAGGAGCTAATTATGCTAGCTCCCCAGGAAGAGTTTTAATACATTGTTTAGATCCAGTATTTTTGTGTGAAAAAATAGCTTATACAAACATAAGTAATATAGTAGCTATAGAGGATGCCTTAGAAAATACAATAACAGGTATAAAAGGAATTGGTGGATTACAAACTAGAGGAAAGTATAGGGAAGGATTTCCTAAATCAGAATATGTATAATGATTTGCTAAGTTTTGAATATATATATAATTTTAAGGTAATATTAATAATAATAAGAAATTTTTAAAAAAATGCGAATATTTATATGAAAAATAATATTGACAAACTGTATAATAAATTGGTAAAATATAAAGTTGATTTGACATTTTCTATGTTTTAATGTATAATATAAAATGTAGAAAGAGGGTGTTAAATATGGAAAGAAGAAATGTCATTGCTAACATAAAGAGAGACATAGAAAGCCATGTTGGTGAAAGGGTAACTTTAAAAGCAAATGGTGGAAGAAGAAAAACATTTGTTAATGAAGGTGTATTAGAAGAAGCTTACCCAAGTATTTTTGTTATAAGATTAGAAGACGACACCCAAAGGAAAGTGACATATAGTTATTCGGATGTATTAACAAAGACAGTTCAATTAGATTTTGTATTATAAATGTATTGGTACTTATTAAGTACCAATTTTTTTTTTTATGCATAATTTCCTTAAAACTATTATATAAATTATTAGTAGGTTTTATGGGAGGGATAAGTTAAATGGACTTGAATTTACTTAAAGAAAATATAGAATGTGAACAATTACTTGGAGAAAACTTTGTTAATACCCCTGTAAAAGGGGAATATGTTATTCCAGATACTCATCCAGATGTTTATGAAGTACTTATGTTAGATGCAAAACCTTATATAACAAGCAAAGATGTTATGCAAGATAAACTTTATATGGAGGGATATATAGATTACAATATATTGTATCTTGCAAAAGAAGAAGATAAAGGAGTGTTATATAATACTAGATATAGCACCAAATTTTCAAATGATATGCAGATAGCTGGTACTGAAAAAGACATGTTATGTGAAGCAGAATGTTTTGTTGAAGATATGTATTGTAAAATAGTTAACGAAAGAAAAATATCTATAGAAGGTATAGTTAGATTAAAAGGAGCGGTTTATAAGAAATATAATTTTGAAATAATAAAGGACTTAGATGCACTACAGGATATACAGATGCTTAGAAATCCAATTTCTATTGATAAAATAGCAGGAACAGCTACAGGAGAATTTTTAGTGAAAACTAATATAAAAATAGGAGCTGAAAAACCAGAAATAGGTAGTATATTAAAAACTAATTTAAATATTCATAAGAAGAAAATAACTGTATTGGATGATAAAGTGAATGTAGAAGCTTTTGCAAAAATAGAGTTAATATATAGGGCTAAGGACAACAGAGATATCTATTATGTAATAGATGATATATTTATAGATAAGGAAGTAGGATTAGACGGAGTAAATTCTTTCATGGAAAGCTATACAGATTTTACTGTAGATGGAATAAACACAGATCCTAAAGAAGATGATTTGGGAGAAGTTAGAATTATAGAAGTAGAGGCACTTGTTAAATCTAATACAAGAGTTATGTATAAAAAAGAGATAGAACTTATAGAGGATATGTATTCACCTAATATGATGCTAAATATGAATAAGGAAGATTACGAATTAAATGTTATGCAGGGTCATTCTAAAAATGAATGCATAGTTAAAGAAAATATAGAAATAACATCAGATATGCCAGGTATAAGGGAAATAATAATGACAGAAGGAAAGGCGTATATAACTGATAAAAAAATAGTAGAAGATAAGGTAGTTGTAGAAGGAGTTTTAAATGCAGAGGTTATGTATAAAACTACAGATGATGAAAAGTATATTTATACTTTAAAAGAAGATATACCATTTAGTTGTGCTGTAGACATACCAGGAGCTAAAATAGATATGGAATGCATGACAAAGGTTGTATTAGAAGATATAGAAGCTAATATAGAAGCTAATACTGTAGCTATAAAAACCTTAATAGAAGTATATTCAAGAGTTAATTATACATCACACAAAGAGTTTTTAGTAAATGTGGAGCCAATAGAAGAAGAAGTTCCTGAAAAGAAAGCTAGTATAACAATATATGTAGTACAACAAGGCGATACTCTTTGGAAAATAGCAAAAAGGTATTATACTACGGTAGATAATTTAGTATTAATTAATGAAATTGATAATCCTGATGTTATAAAACCAGGACAAAAATTAATAATACCAGGTAAAGCTGTTATATAATTAAATATACATTGAATTTTTAATTTATGGAACAAATAAATATTAAATATATAAATAAAAAAACTCTTTATGACAATAATAAGTATTGTTATATAGGGTTTTTTTGTGCATAAAAATAGTTTATATGGAAAAAATAAAAGATATATATAAAAGGAAGGGGTATGTATTTTGCAAAAAAAAATACAAGGTCACCTCATAATTATAGGAGGAGCTGAAGATAAAAAAAACGGTAAAGACATATTAAAAGAAGTATGTAAAAAAATAGATAAAGATAAAGATGAGCTATTAATAGCTACTGTAGCGTCTGAACTTCCAGAAGAATTGGGAGAAGAGTACACAAATATATTTAAAAACCTAGGAGTAAAAAATGTAAAAATATTAAATATAAATAATAGAAAAGATACACATTATGAAGGAAATATAAGCTTGATTAAAAATGCATCTCTTATATTCTTTACTGGTGGAGATCAGCTAAGAATAACAAGTTTATTAGGAGGAACACCACTTTACAGAGCGTTAGACAGAGCTTATAGAGAAGGGTGCATTTTTGTTGGAACATCAGCAGGAGCATCCGTTATGAGCGATACTATGGTAGTTTCTGGTTTGAATGATGAATCACCAAGAAAGTGTACACTAAAAATGGCGCCAGGACTATCACTTATAAAAGGGGTAATAATAGATCAACATTTTGCTCAACGAGGAAGAATAGGAAGACTTTTAACTGGCATTGCAGAAAATCCTCAATGGTTAGGAATAGGTATAGATGAGGATACGGCTATTATTGTTAATCCAGAGGCTCAGTTTAAGGTGATTGGCTCTGGGGCAGTATATATAATAGATGGCACAGGGATAAGCAGCTCAAACGTTTCAGAACAGTATCCAGATGAGATACTATCTATATTTGATGTTAAATTACATGTACTTAAAAATAGAGATAAGTTTGATTTAAATTATAGAAGGCCTATATAACAAAGCATATATGTTTTTGGAAAAGAGGAGGAAATTTTATAACATGAAAATAGAAAATATAAGAGTATTTGAAGGGCGAAATATTTATTCTCATAAAAAATGTATAAGGATGGATGTAGATTTAGAAGGATATAGTAACACATCTAGTAAAGAAATAGACGGATTTAATGAGACTCTTTTGAATTATGTTCCAGAATTAAAAGAGCATTGTTGTTGTATAGGTAGAAAAGGTGGCTTTGTAGAAAGACTTTATGAAGGAACTTACTTATCTCATATATGTGAACATGTGATAATAGCATTACAAAATCGAATTGGTATAGATGTAAGTTATGGTAAGGCACGAGAAATAGAAGATGAAAAATATTATATAATTTATCAATATAAATATAAAAATATGGCTATTGAATGCGGAAAGATAGCTGTAGATCTAATCAATAATATAATTAGTGGTAAAAAATACAATATAAAAACTAAAATAAAGGATTTAAAATATTTACTGAAATCAGAAGAGCTTGGACCGAGTACTTTTTCTATAATAGAAGAGGCTAAAAAGAGGAATATTCCTATTACTAAAATAGGTGAAGACAGTATGTTCCAATTAGGCTATGGTATAAAAGGTAAAATTATAGAAGCGACTATATGCAATAGCACTAGTGCTGTATCTGTAGATATAGCTTGTGACAAACTACTATCTAAAAATATATTGATGGATCAGTGCATACCTGTTGCTGAAGGATATAAAGTAAATAATTATATTGACTTATTGTTTAAGGCAGAGAGAATAGGTTATCCAGTGGTTTTAAAACCGCGTTTTGGAAATCAAGGTAAGGGTGTAATAGTAAATATAAAAAATCAGAAAGAACTAGTAAATGCTTATAGAATAATAAATAATAAATTTCAAAATATAATGATAGAGAAATATATTAACGGTAAAGATTATAGAGCTTGTGTTGTAGATGGAAAGGTAGTGGCTGTGGCACAAAGAATTCCACCATACATAATAGGAAATGGAAAAAGCACCATTTATGAATTGATAAAAGAATTAAATAGAGATGAAAGAAGAGGAGATGGACATGAAAAACCATTAACTAAAGTAAAAATAGATAAAGAACTTAAAAATAATATAAATAAAGTAGGATATACTTTAGGACATATACTTCCTAAAGGAGACAAATTGGAATTAAGGCATAATGCTAATCTATCCACGGGAGGTGTGGCTGTAGATTGTACTGATTTAATATGCAACGAAACAAAAGAGGTTTGTGAGAGGGTTGCTAAAGCTATAGGTATAGATATATGTGGAATAGATATATGCTGTGAAGATATAAGTAAGCCACTTAATGATAATGAAGGTATAATGGAAGTGAATGCAGCACCTGGTATAAGAATGCATCAATATCCTTATAAAGGAGAAAGTAGAAATGTAGCAAAGGCTATAGTAGATATGATGTTTAAAGAAGATAATGGAAATATACCTATTATATCAATTACAGGAACCAATGGAAAAACTACAACTACTAGACTGATAGCTCATACTTTAAGTCTCTCAGGTAAAAAGGTAGGAATGACAACTACTGGTGGTATATATGTAAATAATAAATGTATAGATAAAGGAGATACTACAGGATATTATAGTGCTAGGACTGTATTAACTAATAAAGAGGTAGAAGTAGCTGTTTTAGAATTAGCCAGAGGAGGGTTAATTAAAGCTGGTTTACCTTATGATTTAGCAGATGTAGGTATAATAACTAATGTTACAGAGGATCATTTAGGATTAGGAGGCATAAATACATTAGAAGACATGGGTTATGTTAAGGCATTAGTAGGAGAGGCTGTTAAAAAAGATGGATATGTAGTAATAAATGCTGATGATGAAGCTAGCATAAACATTATAGATAGGATGAAAAGCAGAATTGTATTATTTACTAAGAATAAAAATAATCCCATTATATCCCAATATTTAAACAATGAAAATTTAGTGTTATATTTAGATGAGGATACTATATATTTGCAGAAGTTAAATCAAAATGAAGCCATAATAAATGTTAATAAAGTACCTATAACTTTAAGGGGAAAATTAACTTATAATGTAGAAAATATAATGGCAGCTATGGCAGCATTGATAGCATTAGGAGTGGATATAAACACCATTAGACAAGGTTTAGAAAGTTTTAGTAATGAAGAGCAAAATCCAGGTAGATTTAATGTATATGATGTACACGGAACAAATGTAATATTAGATTACGGACATAATATTGATGGATATAAAGTAGTTTTGGAAAGTGTAAAAAAGATGAATAATAAAAGAATAATAGGAGTTGTAGGAGTACCAGGAGATAGAACTGACAGTAGTACATTAAAAGTAGGTAATATTTGTGGAGAAAACTTTGATTATATTTATATAAAGGAAGATAGAGATAAAAGAGGAAGAAAAAATGGAGAAATAGCAGATTTACTAAAAAAGGGAGTGCTAGAAACTGGATTTAAAAATTCTAATATAAGCATAGTATTAGATGAGGAAGAAGCACTCAAAAAAGCCATAGATTTTTCAGAACCAGGAGATTTAGTTATAATGTTTTTTGAAGAATTTGAACCTGCTGCAAATATTGTAAAAGAAAAAATAAAAAAAGGAAAATTAACAAAAAATAATACAGCTTTAGCATAAAATTAAAGCTACAATTTATGAATATCATGATTGTAGCTTTAATTTTTTTGATGTATCATATATTTTATAGTATAAATATATTTTTTTTGGAGGAATAAGATGTTATCAAAAGCTTATGCTAAAATAAATTTATCTTTAGATGTAATAGGAAAAAGAAAAGATGGATATCATCTTTTAAAGATGTTAATGCAAACTATAGATCTGTATGATTTAATAGAAATAAAAAAAATAAAAAAAGGTATAATATTAGAGTGTGATAGAGAGTATATACCTAAAGATAGGAGAAATCTAGCATATAAGGCAGCAGAACTATTTCTAAATAGATACAATATAGAGTCAGGAGTTAGAATAAATATAACTAAAAACATACCAGTAGCAGCAGGATTGGCAGGGGGAAGCACAGATGCTGCTGCAGTTTTAAAAACAATGAGAGATATATTTAAACCAGATATAACTAATGAAGAATTAAAAGAAATAGCTTTAAACATAGGTGCAGATGTTCCCTTTTGCATAGAAGGAGGAACAGCTCTTTGCGAAGGCATAGGTGAAAAGATAACTCCTATAAGAAATTTTAGAAATCAAATATTAGTATTAGTTAAACCTAATTTTGGAGTATCTACTAAAGAGGTATATAATAATTTAAAAATAGAAAAGATATATATTCATCCTAATACAACAAAATTAATAGAATATATAGAACAAAATGATTTAAAATCTGTATCTAGAAATATGAGAAATGTTTTAGAAAATGTTACATTAAGAAAATATAAGACATTAAATTCTATAAAGAATAGTTTCATAGAATTAGGTGCATTAGGGAGCATGATGAGTGGTAGTGGGCCAAGTGTATTTGGAGTATTTGATGATATGTTAAAAGCACAGGTTTGCTATGATAATATGAAAGAACAATATAAAGAAGTATTTATAACAAGAACAATATAAAATATTATTTAAAGGTCATAGAAATATATTTTTTAGAATTATTTCTATGGCCTTTTTATGTAAAACTTTAACTATTTAGATATATAGTTAAAGTTTTTACTTAAATGAATAAATTAAAGGTGTCAAGGAAAAAATACTTTAGAACTAATTTTTTATCTACAGGAGGATTTTATGGAAAAGGTAATAGGCATATTTGATAATTACTTTCTAGTTTTAGTATTAATTGAAGGGTGTATTAGTATATTTATAGATGCTCCTTCTTTTAAAGAATCAAATATGATAAAAAGTTATAAACAATCTAGATATATTAGTATTTTTATTATAATTATAAGTTTAATATTATATATTCTGCAAGGAATATTGTTCTAAAGCAGTGTATTTCTTAAAATCTAGTATTTTGAAGGTTAGTTCTTTTAAAAGGAGTGTAAGAAATGAAGGAAACAGTTAGGGATGAAATATATATAAATATAGACAAAAATATAAAATATATAAAAGAATTACTGGAAGGTAGTTCTGATATAGTTTTTAGAGAATTTTTAATAGGAAATAAGAAAGCTTTTATGGTGTATATAGATGGTATGTCAGACAAAAGTTTATTAAATGATTATGTCTTAGAATCTCTTATGTTGGAGTCAGAAAAATTAAGCAATCTAGACGATATTAAAAATAAAATTTTAAATAAAAGAGATAAATGGGAGAATAAGTACATTGGAGATACTATTAAAAATAAAATTTTAACAGTAACAGATTTATCAGAACAAGAAGAGTTAGGTAAAGCTATAGATTTAGTATTATCAGGAGATACTTTGTTATTAATAGATGGAATGGATAAAGCTTATGTAATAGCTACAAGGTCTTGGCCTGTTAGGGGAATTGGAGAGCCAGATTCAGAGACAGTAATAAAAGGAAGTAGAGATGGGTTTACAGAAACTATAAGATTTAATACTGCTTTGATAAGAAGAAGAATAAGAGATACTAGATTAAAAATAGAATCTAAAAAGTTAGGAGTAAGATCTAAAACAGATATAGTTATTATGTACATAGAAGATATTGTAAATGAAGATGTTTTAAATAATTTAAATAATAGATTAGATAAAATAAAAATTGATGCTATATTGGAAAGTGGATATGTGGAACAACTCATAGAGGATAATAAGTGGTCTATATTTCCCACAACTAAAAATACAGAGAGACCAGATGTAGTAGCTTCAGCTTTATATGAAGGTAAAGTAGCTATTTTAGTTGATAATTCGCCTTTTGCCATTATAGTTCCTACTACCTTACCAAGTTTGTTTCAGTCTCCAGATGATTATTATCAAAAATGGATATATTCCTCAATAATAAGAATTATAAGGTTATTCTCTATAATTATTGGTGTAATATTGCCAGCTATGTATGTGGCAGTGACTTCTTATCACAGTGCAATAATACCAACTAAATTAGCTTATTTTATAGCATCATCTAGAGAAGGGGTACCTTTCCCAGCTTATATGGAGGCTATAATAATGGAAATTAGCTTGACATTATTAATGGAATCTATAGTCAGGTTACCAAAACCTGTAGGGTCTACGATAGGTATTGTTGGGGGGTTAATAATAGGTCAGGCAGCAGTATCAGCAGGTATTGTAAGTCCTATAATGATAATTATTGTTTCTATAACAGCTATAACAAGTTTTACAGCTCCAAGTTATGAAGTAAGTTCTTCTTTTAGAATAATTAGATTTTTATTAATTATTGCAGCATCTTTTTTAGGCTTGTATGGGATAGTTTTAGGTTTAATAGTAGTTCTAGTACACTTAGTAAGGCTAAAAAGCTTTGGAATACCTTATTTATCTCCTATTGTTAATCCAAGTATCAGTGATTTTAAAGACATGTATATAAGGGCACCTATAAGATTTTTTAAAAAAAGACCAGATTATATGAAAACTGAAGATAAGATAAGACAAAGATAAGATAGATTTGGAGGAATTAGTGTTGAGGGATGAAAACTTTGTAACATCTTATAGTTTATTTGCTACTATTATAACTACTGTTATTGGTATAAGTGTATTTTCTTATGCTAGTGATCTCTCGAATATAGTTGGAAATGATGGCTGGATAGTAATAATAATAAGTACTTTAATTAGCTTTATTTTAGTATACATTATGTATTTAATAATAAAGCTTAATAATTATAATGAATTTTATGAAATAATAAATTATAATTTTGGAACAATCCTAGGAAAATTTATAGCTTTAAGTTTAATTATTTATAATATTATATATATATCTAGTGGATTAAGAATTTTTATAGAGGAAATGAAATTATATTTATTAGAAAAAACTCCTACAGAATTTTTGATGATTATTAGCATAATTGTAGCTACTTATCTTATAAGGGGAGAGGTAGATACCCTTGTGAAATTTAATGAAGTAGTTTTTTGGGTTAGTTTTATACCTATTATATTTGTATTAATGTTTGCTTTTTATCAGGGGGATTTTACTAATTTATTACCTGTATTGCAAAATAAACCTGAAAACTATATGACTGCTATTTGGAGTACTATAAATAGATTTAATGGAATAGAGATTATATTTTTATTAATACCTTTTATGAAAAAAAAGAATAAGATGCCAAAGATACTATTTAAAAGCTTGTTTTTCATAGGTATTTTCTATATATTTGTAGTAATTTTATCTATAGCTATGTTTTCTACAGAACAGGTAAAATTAATGCTTTGGCCAGGAATAACAATGATAAAATCCATAGATATACCAGGTACGTTTATAGAAAGATGGGAAGGTATAATTATGGCTATATGGGCATTGTTTTTCTTTACTACATTTACTAATTTGTATTATTTTTCAGCAGATGTATTAAAAAATATGTTGCGCATAGAAGATATAAAGATATCATCTTTAATTATAGTACCATTTGTATATGTTATTGCACTATATCCTGAAAATGTTGCACAGGTAATTGATATAAGTAGAAATTTAATGCCTATATTGTTTATTTTAAATATAGTGATTGTGCCTATAATTTTATATCTAATAAGTAAGCTTAAATTAAATAAAGGAAAGAAACAATATTAGAAATAAGTATAAGCATAAATATATATTTGGGAGTTGTTATATTATGAAATCAAAAAAATACTTAACTATAATGCTTATATTATCAACTATGTGCATGACAGGATGCTGGGATAGGGTAGAAATTGATAAAAAAGCATTTGTTTCTATTCTGGGAGTAGATTCAGCAAATGACATAGGAAAAGAAAAACAATTGGAAAAAATAAGTCCTAATGCATCCTTTACAGGAAATAAATTTGATAAAATTAAGGTAACCTACGCTTTCCCTGATATAAGCCAATTAGGACCTGAAAAGGGGGGAACTGCAGGAGAAAATAATATGTCGGTAGATGCATATTCAATGCAAGATAGCATAGATAAGATTGTAAATAAAAGTAGTAGAAGTTTAAGTTTTGGACATCTAAAACTTATGGTTCTAAATACAAGTGTTTTGGACTATAGTAATACTTTTAAAGAGGTAATAGATTATCTACAAAGAGAACCATCTATAAATAGGATGATGTATATAGTATTTTCTGAAGATAAAAGTGAGGAGATATTAGATTTTAAACCTAATATGGAAAAAAGTGTGGAAAACTATATAACAGGTATGTTAGAAAATAATAAAAAAAATAATACAGCTTTTCCCCTTACATTAAATGAATTTTTAGAAGAGACTAGTCAAAATAAGACAGCTTTGATACCCATTATTAATATAGATAAAAAAAATAAAGATCTTAAAATATCAAAGGTTGCAGTAATAAAGAATGATAAAATAAGGGGATATATAAGCACAGATCAAGCTAATAATATTCAACTTATAAATAAAAAATTCAAGGGCGGAACTAGAACAATAATAAGAGATGGAAGTCCTTTAGATTATTCTATAGAAAATAGTCAGAGAGAAATTAAATTGAAGGATAAGGAAAATTTGAATTTTGATATAAAATTAAATATAGAAGGTCAAATTAAAGGATACAATATTGATAAACAAATATCTTCTAAAAGTGATATAAGTAAAATAGAAGAAAATTTAAATAATGCTATAGCGCAAGAAATAAATGAAGTTATAAGAATATCTCAAAGCGAGTATAATACGGATATTTTAGACCTAGGAGAATATGTTTATAAGTATCATCCTACAGTATGGAAGAAAATAAAAGGTGATTGGAATGAGTTATATAAAACAGTAAATATAAATGTTAGTGTAGATACAAAGGTTAGAAGAATAGGAGCAATAAAATAATTTTTAAAAATTGAATATAACTATAATATTTGGTAATAATAACTAATAAATAAGATTAATTCAGGGGGAATATATATGAAAAAAATATTAGTTTTTATATTAAGTATTATAGGTATATTTTTTATAGGTTTCAGTTCTTTTAAGTTATTTAACAATAGTACAAGCGTTAATCAAAAGGATATTTCAAATAAAATAATAAGATTTCATGTGTTAGCAAATAGTGATAGTATAGAGGATCAAAGCTTGAAACTTAAAGTTAAGGATGAAATAATAAATTATATGATGCCTAAATTAGATAAAAGCAGTAGTATAGATGAGTCAAGAAAAATACTAAAAGAAAATGATAAAGAAATAAAAAGAATAGCTGAAGATATTATAAATAAAAATGGATATAAATATTCAGTTAATACTCATTTAGGACAAGATCAATTCCCTATAAAAACTTATGGTAACATAACTTTGCCACAGGGAAAATATGAAGCTTATAAAATAGTTATAGGTAATGGTGAAGGGCAAAATTGGTGGTGTGTAATGTTTCCTCCATTATGTTTTGTTGATGTAACAAAAGGAGAAGTATCAACAAAAGAAACAGAACAAAAAATGAAAAAAGTATTAAAAGAAGAAGAGTTAAAAAGCATTAAAAACTCAAAGAATTCTTATGAAATAAAGTTTAAAGTTGTAGAAAAGATCAATGAATTAAAAAAATAAACAAAACTCTGTATTTAAAAATAATACAGAGTAATTCTATAATAAAAATTTTTCAGCTGTTTTTATAAAGTATTTTTCTATAGATTTAAATAAATTTTTATTTTTATTATTAATTATATGCTTAGAAGTGTACACTTTGTTTTTAACAGAATCATTTTTTCTTATGTTTATTAAATATTTTAATAAGTTATAAATATCATTTCCTGAATTTGGCTTAGCAAACTTACTACAATTTAAACTCATAGTTTTTAATTTGGATTTAGATTTTAATAGATCACTTATTATAGCATTAGTATTTTCTATAGAGTCTATGTTTACAGCCAAATTATGCCTTAATAAAAATTCTGCATTTTTTTCTTCTTGACCAGGTATAGGGGAAAAAATAGCCATTGGTATATTTGAAATTAATGCTTCTGTAATAGTAAGACCACCAGGTTTGGTTAAAAGTAAGTCACAACATTGCATATATTTGTTTACTTTATTAGTAAAACCTATAATACTAGTTCCTTTATTAGAAGTTTCTTTCAACTTATTTAGTTGACTATATAATTTCTTATTGTTACCTGTTATTATAATAATTTGTATATCTTGTTCTATTTTTATTAATTCACTATAAAGATCAGATATTTTACCTATACCTAAACTTCCACCCATTATTAAGAAAGTGGGGATATTAATATTTAAGCCTAATTCTTTTAAGGTTTTTTCTTTATCATATTTGTTTAAGAAACTTGGACTAACAGGTATACCAAAATCAAAAATTTTATTTTTAGGAACATTTCTAACTACCATTTCATCAATCATGTCTGAGTTAGATACTATATAAGCATCTGTATATTCTTGAATCCAAAAACTATGGGGAGCATAATCAGTAAGTATAGTTAAAGAAGGTATACTTAGTTTCCCCTTGTTTTTCATGATAGATAGCATTTCCGCTGGAAAAGGATGAGTACATATTATAACGTCTGGATTAAATTCATCTATTAAAGGAGAAAGCTTGTAAGTCATAATTTTATTGAAATTAGAACTTATGACTGTAGCTAAACCATCATCGTCCTCTGAATGATCATATAGTTTACCAAATAACGAAGGAGTTACCTTCAGAGTTTTTAAATAACTACCTATAATAACTTTGTCTATTAAAGGGTTTATATATTTTAATGTATCTATTACAGTAATTTCAGCTTCATTATTATTTAATTTTATATAAGATTTTAATGCTTCTGCAGCATGACTATGGCCACCTCCAGCAGAAACAGATAATATTAAAATTTTCATTTAGTCACCCTCTAATTTATTATGTAATAAATAAAATATGATTATAGCAATAAAGTATAAAATATGGATTACACATTAACATTATATAGGATAAATATATAATTATAAATGTATTTAAATAAGTTTTAAGGATTTTTTAATGTAAAATATAAATTGTTAAGAACTACGTCAAATATAGTATATATTATAAATGTAAAATAAATACTTGAATATTTTATAAAATTTATATTGTATAGTCTATAATAACATATAATTTAAAATATGAAACTTATAAATTATTACATATATTTAAATAAATTTTACTAATTAATGAATAACCACAATTATAAATACAGATAATAAGGTAAGAAATGTTGGGAGGTTAGGATATATGAAAAAAAGCACTAGAAGAATATTATATACTTTAGTAGTAACATTGATAGTTGTTTTTTCAAGCACATTTGCTATTTTAATGACATTAGAGAGAAATGACTATAGAAATTATCTGCAAGGTGAATATAGTAAAAATCTACATGAATTAATAACTTCTGTACAGAATATAAGAGTTAATTTATCTAAAGCACCTATTATAGGATCTAGGGATCAAGAAATAATTACATTTGAAGAAATATTTAAATATTCATCTATAGCCGGTGATAAGTTACATTCCTTACCTATAGATCAAAATACAATAACTAATACTAGTAAATTTTTATCTCAAGTAGGAGATTTTTCTAATAGTTTAGCAAAATCAATAGTTAAGGATAATAATTTATCAAAATCTGATTATGATAACATTGAAAGATTAAAGAAAGAATCACTTCAATTAGAAAATCAATTAAATAATGTTGTTACAGATATTAATGAAGGGAGAGTTAGATGGGGAGATATAAGAAAAAAAGTAGGAGGAGTATTAGCTAAAGAAGATCCCAATTCAATTAAAGGTCAATTTAATGGTATACAGAAGCAAGTAATGCAGTATCCTTCATTAATTTATGATGGCCCTTTTTCAGATAATACTTTAGAAATAACTCCTAGAATAAATAATGAAAAAAAGATTAATGAGAATGAAGCAAAGAAAATAGCACAAAATATAATAGGAAATAATAGAATAGAATCTATTAAATTAGATAAAAATCAAGGAAAAACTACTATATCAACTTATAGATTTATAGCTAATATAAAAGATAATGATAATAAGAAAGATAATGTTATATGTGAGATTAGTAAAAATGGTGGAAAACTAGCATATTTGATAGATTCTAGAGGAGTAGGCCAACCTAAAATAGATACTAAAAAAGCTATTAATATAGGAAGTGACTATCTTAAAAAACTTAAAATTTCTAATATGGTACCTACATATACTTTAAATTATGATAATGTAGTTGTAATAAATTATGTATATAAAGAAAATGATGTTATAATTTATCCAGATCAAATAAAATTAAAGATAGCTTTAGATAAAGGAGAAGTAATAGGAGCAGAATTAGAAAAATATTTAGTATCTCATCACGATAGAAATATTAATAAAAGTGTAAAAATTACTGAAAAGGAAGCACAAAAAAGAGTAGGTAAAAATTTAAATATTACTAATGTTAGGTTAAGTATTATTCCGACAGAAACTAATACGGAAGTTTTATGTTATGAATTTTCTGGAACTTATAAAAATGATAAATTTAAAATATTTATAAATGCCAATACAGGATATGAAGAAAGGATATTACAAATACTAGATACTCCAAATGGTGAATTAACAATATGATATAATTAAAATAAAGAGTGAATAATTAGTGTATTCACTCTTTATTTGTATTATAATAATTATTATTGAAATTAAGTAATGAAAAAAGAAGGGTGATTTTAATGACAAGAGCTTTAGCTATGGTATCAGGTGGATTAGATAGTATATTAGCTGCTAAACTTATAAAGGATCAAGGAATAGATGTAATAGGAATATGTTTTAGATCTTATTTTTTTAATGAAAAAAATGCGGAGAAAATGACTAAACAAATAGGAATACCTTTAGAAGTAGTAGATTTTTCAAAAACTCATTTTGAAATGGTTAAGAGTCCTAAACATGGATACGGAAAAAATATAAATCCATGCATTGATTGCCATGCCATGATGATGAGATATTCAGGAGAACTTTTAAAAAAATTTAATGCAGATTTTATAATAACAGGTGAAGTTTTAAATCAAAGACCTATGTCACAAAATAAGGCATCTTTAAATGTGGTAAAGAAAGAATCAGGATATGAAGACAAAATATTAAGACCACTATGTGCTAAGGTTTTACCACCTACAGAAATGGAATTGAAAAATCTTGTAGACAGAGAAAAACTTTTAGATATTTCAGGTAGAAGTAGAAAGATACAAATGGAATTAGCAGAAAAATGGGGTATAATAGAATATCCTTCACCAGCAGGTGGATGTAAACTTACAGAACCTAATTATGCAAAAAGATTGAAGGAGCTGTTAAAATATAAGGAGAATCTTGAAGAAAGAGACCTTCAATTATTAAAATATGGAAGACATTTTAGAATATCAGAAAATTGTAAAATAATATCTACTAGAACTAAAGATGAAGGAGATATTATTAAAAATTATTTAAGTTCAAAAGATTATATGTTTTTAGCTTGTGATTATAATGGTTCTACCGTAGTAATAATAGGAGAACCTAGTGAAATTGATATAAAATTAGCAGCCGAAATAACAGGACGATATAGCAAAGGAAAAGATGAGGACAAGATAAAAGTTAAGTATGGCAAAGTAAATACTGATTTAAATAATATAATAGAAGTAAAACCAGCTTCTGATGATTATTTAAAAAATCTCATAATATAAATATAGGGAAAAGGAATGGAAGCTATGAAAAAGAAAGCACTTATTCATGTTTTAAGTTCTGTACCAGATGCAAAAGAAAAAAGTGATTCAATTGAAGTAGTCACACCAGGAAAATTTTATAAAAAGGATAAAAATTATTATGCTGTTTATGAGGAAACCGCAATATCTGGAATGGAGGGTACTACTACTACTCTTAGAATAGGAGAAGAAAAATTTTCATTAATAAGAATGGGAAGTACTAGTACAAAAATGGATTTTGCACTAGATAAGAAGAATATATCTATGTATAGTACTCCTTATGGTACCTTAGAGATAAATATAAATACTAAGAAATTGCACATAAATGTAGACGATAATGGAGGACGTATATATATTGACTATATTATGAGTGTAGCAGGTCAGAAACCTCAAAACACAATATTAAATATAAATATAGAACCTGAAAAAAAATAGATATCATATATATTTACAGAATCAATCTTGGCCCTTTTAAGAGAGTAGTTTAACTATAAAACCTTTGCTTAAGAGGGTTACTGTTGTTTAAAAATAAATTATATGGATAAAATTATAATAAAAACCGTAAGAGGTGTTATTATGAATTATTTTACAAATTCAAAATATGAAAATATAATAAAGTTATTATGTAAATATAAAGGTTTATCTGAATATGAAATTATAAATATAATGAGAGATAATGAATGTAAATATTTATTATTTTTATTGTTAAGAAAATATAATTGTATAGAAATGGAAAGTTTAAAAAAAGATTTTAATATTAATGATTATGAAGGAATATGTAATAATATAGAGGAAGCAGAAAAGAAATTATTATTAAACAAGAAAATACGAGATATGTTTTTTGAGGCAGGAGAAATTTTAGATAATATAAAATAAAATTAACGAAAAAAATATAGCACAACGTAAAAATTTGTGTTATTATATACAGGTATGTTTTTTGAATGCATAAAAATTTACATAAAATCGCGATTTTAAATATTAAAGGTAAGGACTATTATATATTAAAATTTTAATAATGTCAATGACTTTTATGTAAATTTAGTGCAGAATAGTACAAACTTAAACTGTGGAGGTGAAAACTGCTTTATTGTAATTAAAGCAGGAGAGTATGAGCACTAAATATGTATTTGTAACAGGTGGTGTTGTTTCTTCATTAGGAAAAGGAATAACAGCAGCTTCATTAGGAAGACTTTTGAAAAATAGAGGACTTAAAGTTTCCATACAAAAATTTGATCCATATATAAATATAGATCCAGGAACAATGAGTCCTTATCAACATGGGGAAGTATTTGTAACAGAAGATGGCGCGGAAACAGATTTAGACTTAGGCCATTATGAAAGATTTATAGATGAAAATTTAAGTCAAAATAGTAATGTAACTACAGGAAAGATTTATTGGTCTGTTATATCTAAAGAAAGAAAAGGTGATTACTTAGGTGCTACAGTTCAGGTTATACCACATATAACCACAGAGATAAAATCTAGAGTGTATAGAGTCGCTAAAGAAAAAGAAGTAGATGTAGTTATAACCGAAATAGGTGGAACTATAGGAGATATAGAATCCCTTCCATTTTTAGAGTCTATAAGACAAATAAAATATGAAGTTGGAAGAGAAAATGTATGCTTTATTCATGTAACTTTGCTTCCGTTTTTAGGAAAAGCAGGAGAACTAAAGACAAAGCCTACACAACATTCAGTTAAAGAACTTAGAGGAATAGGTATACAGCCAGATATAATAGTTTGTCGATCAGAAAAAAAGATACCAGAAGAATTAAAGAAAAAAATAGGATTATTTTGCAATGTAGATAAAGAAGATGTTATACAAAATTTAGATGCAGAAAATCTTTATGAAGTACCATTAATGTTACATAAAGAAAATCTAGATACTTTGGTTTGTAAAAAATTGGGTTTGAATTGTAATAAAATAGATAATACAGAATGGATATCAATGGTTCATAATGCCAAGAACCTTTCTAAGAGTACTACTATAGCTTTAGTAGGGAAATATGTAGAATTGCATGATGCATATATATCAATAGTAGAAGCTTTAAATCATGGTGGTTATGCTAATGATACTAAGATAAACATAAAATGGATAAATTCAGAAGATGTAAATAAAAGTAATGTTGAGGACTATTTAAAAGATGTAAATGGTATATTGGTACCAGGTGGTTTTGGTGATAGAGGTATAGAAGGAAAGATATTAGCTGCTAAATGGGCTAGAGAAAATAAAATACCTTTCTTAGGAATATGTCTTGGAATGCAATGTGCTGTAATAGAGTTTGCAAGAAATGTATTAAATTATAAAGGAGCTCATAGTGCAGAGATAGATCCAAATACAAAATATCCAGTAATAGATTTAATGCCAGAACAAAAGGATATAGATAATATGGGTGGAACTATGAGATTAGGTGCTTATCCTTGCAAGTTACTTGAGGGTGCAAATGCAGAAAAGGCTTATGGTCAAGAAGTTGTATACGAAAGACATAGACATAGATATGAATTTAATAATGAATATAGAAGTAAATTAACAGAAGCAGGTTTAATACTGTCAGGAACAAGTCCAGATGATAGATTGATAGAAATAGTAGAGATAAATAATCATCCTTGGTATGTGGCTGTTCAATTTCATCCAGAATTAAAATCAAGACCAAATAAGCCACATCCATTATTTAAAGACTTTGTAAAAGCAACTTTAGATAAAAAGCAAATTTAAATAAAATTTAATATGTATAAATAAAAATTGGGCTGTCACATTGAGAATAGATCCTACAATATGTTGTGTTAACTTTAAATTTACAAAGCAGTATATTGTGTATAAATTCCTTAATGCGATAGTTCTGTTTTTTTATTTATATAAATTATTAATTTGTAAAGAAATATATTTCTGAAGATAAATATTAAACTAAGAATATTTGAAGGATTTAATACATATTTATAGAAATATAATAACAAGAGAAATGAAAAAGTTAATGAAAAATATATAAGTTTGTTATGAATTGTAAAATTATGAAGGGGGAGATGGAGTCCTATGATAATACAAACAGAATTAGGTATAGCTGTTAAAAATACCTTTGGTAAATATGAATTGGTAGATTTTTCTTTGTTTAATACCTCTAAAATAAATGAATATGGATTAGGGCTCACAATTAATAAAAGTAATAAAGGTAATATCGTAATCAGTAGTAAATGCCATATATGCAACAATGTTCACAAATATAATTATAGTATAGATGACTTTTTAAAAAGAGAAATAATTGTAGGTGGGTGTGAAATATTAGGTATGCCATTATTTTACATAGGTAACAAATGTACAATAGAAGAAAGAGTATACAAACAAAATAAGATTTTTGATAAAATATATATGATGATTTAGAGTAACTTTTAAAAGTTACTCTTTATTTTTATTTGTATATGGATTAAAATACATAAATAGGGTATAATCTATTTTGAAAGATTTTCTAAAATTTAACTACTCTTTTAACCTAAGTTTTGATATTTTCCTGTTATTTAATATATATAATTTAATAGAGAGAGGGGATTCTTTTGATAAATAAGGATTATGAAAGTATGACCGTTAAAGAATTACGAGAAATAGCTAAGAAGCTTGATATAAAAAATATCTCTAAGTTCAAAAAAAATGAATTGATAGAAGAGATAAAAACTTGTAAGTCAGCGGCCATAGAGAAAGATGGAAAAATTTTAGTTGAAAAAATATCGCCTAAAATTATAAAAAATGAAAATAATATACATAGCAATACAATAAATAGTGTTAATGAAGAAAAAAACAGCTTTGCTACAAAAAATAGCGAAGAGAATAAAGCTGAAAAACTAAAAGAGATGATAAATGAATCTCAAAGAGCTAAAGGTGTTTTGGAGATTATAGAAAATAATAATTATGGATTTTTAAGAGGACAAAATTATTTGTCAGGTCCAGAAGATATATACATATCTCCATCACAAATAAGAAGATTTAATTTAAGAACAGGTGACGAAGTTGAAGGAAAAGTTAGAATACCAAAGGATGGAGAGAAATTTAAAGCTTTAATATACGTGGAAAAAGTAAATGGAGAAAATCCTGAAAAAGCTGTGGGAAGAAAACCTTTTGAAAGTTTAGTACCTATATATCCTAATGAAAGAATTAAACTTGAAACAAATTCACAAGATTTATCTACACGGTTAATGGATATAATATCACCTATAGGTAAAGGACAAAGAGGAATGATAGTAGCCCCTCCTAAAGCAGGTAAAACTACTCTTCTAAAAAAGATAGCGCAAAGCATTTCACAAAATAATCCATTATGTAAACTTATAGTACTTTTAATTGATGAGAGACCAGAAGAAGTAACAGATATGCAAAGATCTATCAAAGGAGAAGTAATATATTCGACTTTTGATGAAGAACCGGAACATCATACAAAGGTTACTTATATGGTTTTAGAAAGAGCTAAAAGAATGGTAGAGCAAGGACAGGATGTTGTTATATTATTAGATAGTATAACAAGATTGTCTAGAGCATACAATTTAACTATTACTCCAACAGGTAGAACATTATCAGGAGGATTAGATCCTGGCGCTTTAGTAATGCCAAAGAAATTTTTTGGTGCTGCTAGAAATATTGAAAATGGCGGAAGTTTGACTATATTAGCTACAGCTTTAACTGAAACAGGAAGCAGAATGGATGATATGATATTTGAAGAGTTTAAGGGTACTGGAAATATGGAAGTACATCTTAATAGAAAACTTCAAGAGAGAAGAATATTCCCTGCTTTAGATATTTATAAATCAGGTACAAGAAGAGATGACTTATTATTTACAGATTCTTTAGAAAGAGAAACTGCATTTAATATAAGAAAGCTTCTTTATGAAGAAAACAATGTGGAAAGTGTGACAGAACAAATTTTAAGTGTATTGTCTAAAACTAAGACTAATGAGGAATTTATAAATATAATAAGCAAAATGGATATGAATAAAAATAATAAATAGAAACAAATAAAACCTAATCTGAAAGATTAGGTTTTATATTATTTAACGTCTTCGTTAGATAAATTGAATTTTTTCATGAATTTATCAACTCTTCCACCAGCATCAACTATTTTTTGTTTTCCAGTAAAGAATGGATGACATTTTGAACAAATTTCTACTTTTAATTCTTTATTAGTTGATCCAGTTGTAAAAGTATTACCGCATGCACATTTAACTACAACGTCATGATTATATTCTGGATGTATTCCTTCTCTCATTTATTTTCACCTCTTTCGAATTGGTATCATCACTATTTTAACTACATTATTATAACATAGGCATTTAAATGAAGTCAACAAATTACGGATATTGCATAAATTACTTAAAAATACTAATAAAATAAAGAATAAAGTTGTAAGGGAAAAGCTATTAGAATCTTTAAATAATCAAATAAACGTTTAATTCTATAATTATATGTAAATTTTACTTATAATAAATTCTTTATTATAATAAATAGTTTTGATAAAATATACTTGTTTATTAAAATGGAGGTGTTTATATGTATGGTCCCAAAGATCATGGTTGGATTGAAGTAGTAGCAGGTCCTATGTATAGTGGAAAAACAGAAGAATTAATAAGACGCATAAGAAGAGCAGAAATTGCAAAGCAAAAAGTTCAAGTTTTTAAACCTGAAATAGATAACAGATATAGTAAAGATGATGTTGTATCTCATGCAGGAGATAAAATTCAGTCAATACCAGTTAAAAGTAGTAAAGAAATATTAGAAAAACTTTCAGATGATACAGATGTAATAGGCATAGATGAAGCACAATTTTTTGACGATTCTTTAGTTGAAATAGTAAGTAAAATAGCTAATAATAATAGGAGAGTTATTTGTGCAGGATTAGATATGGATTTTAAAGGAGAACCTTTTGGACCAATGCCAAAACTTATGGCTATAGCAGAATTTGTAGATAAAATACAAGCTGTATGTATGGTTTGTAATAATCCAGCTACGAGAACTCAAAGACTTATAAATGGAAGCCCAGCAAAGAAGTCTGATCCAGTAGTATTAATAGGTGCACAGGAGTCCTATGAAGCTAGATGCAGGAAATGTCATTGTGTTCCAAGATAGACAATGAGGTGATTAAGTGGGGAAAAGTACTAACGTTGGAGGACAAGCTGTTTTAGAAGGGGTAATGATGAGAGGAAAAAATGGTATAGCTACAGCTGTGAGAAAAACAAATGGAGAAATAGTTGTAAATAAAGAAGATTACACGCCGTATAGTAAAAAAAATTTTTTCTTTTCTTTGCCTATAATAAGAGGATTTGTATCTCTTATTGAATCTTTGGTTATAGGTATAAAAACTTTAAATTATTCTGCGTCCTTTTTCGAAGATGAAGTTGAGGAGTCTAAATTTGATAAATGGTTTAATAAAGTTTTTAAAGATAAAGCAGATAATATTTTAATTGGAATAACATTACTTATCTCTTTTATTATATCTGCAGTAGTATTTTTTATTTTTCCTACCTTTGTAGCTAATTTTTTTAAAAAAATATATATACAAAGTACCCTATTATTAAATATAATAGAAGGAATAATAAGAATAACAATATTTTTATTATATATTTTATTAATCAGCAATATGGAAGATATAAAAAGAGTATTTCAGTATCATGGAGCAGAGCATAAGACTATATTTTGCTATGAAAATAATATGGATTTAATACCTGAAAATGCTATGAAATTTATAAGATTTCATCCAAGATGTGGAACTAATTTTTTATTTTTAGTGATGATTGTAAGTATACTTCTATTTTCACTAACAGGATGGAATAATATATGGCAAAGAATTTTATATAGATTAATACTACTGCCTGTAGTTTCAGGAGTAACCTATGAAATTATAAAATGGTTAGGTAAAAGTAATAATAAATTTGCAAAAATTATAGCATATCCAGGACTTATGTTACAAAAACTAACAACTAAGGAGCCTGACTTACAGCAATTAGAAGTAGCTATAATGGCTTTAAAAGCCGCAGAGGGAATTGAAAATTCAATGGAGTGATGTTAATTTGTTATTAAAAGATTTGCTTATGGAGGGATATGGTACTTTAAAAAAAGCATCTATAGATAGTTATCAAATAGATGCTCAACTCTTATTAGGTAAAATATTAAATAAGGATAGATTATTTATTTTAACTAATCCTGATTACCATATAGAAGAAGAAGATAGAAAAAAATATTTCCAATTAATAGATCTTAGAAAAAATAAAATGCCTATAAAATATATATTAGGTACAACTGAATTTATGGGATTAGATTTTAACATAAAAGAGGGTGTATTAATACCAAGACCAGATACAGAAATATTAGTGGAAACTGTTTTAGAAGAAATAAAAAATAAAAATTATAAAAAAGTTTGTGATGTTTGTTGTGGTAGTGGTATTATAGGAATTACTATAGGGCATGCTTTAAATAATACAGAAATAATTTGTTATGATATAGAAGATATTCCATGTAATATTACTAAGGAAAATATACTTAAGCATAATCTTCAAGATAGGGTTGAAGTCATAAAAAGTGATTTACTTACAGAAGCAATAAAAGAAAAAAGAAAGTTTGATGTTATAGTATCTAATCCACCATATATAAGGGAGGAAGTTATTGAAAATCTTATGGATGATGTTAAAAAATATGAACCCTTTGAAGCTTTATGTGGTGGAAGTGATGGATTGTTTTTTTATAAGGGGATAATAAAACAAAGTTTAGAAGTGCTAAATAATGCGGGAACCATAGCTTTCGAAATAGGTCATGATCAAAAAATGCAGGTTTCTCACATTTTATATGAATATGGATTTAAAGATATATTATGTATAAAAGATTTAGCTGGAAATGACAGAGTTATAAAAGCTAGAAGGTGTTAAAAGTCAAAGGTTGGTTGTAAATACTTTATAAAGTATGATATAATATAAAATTGTGAAAATATATATACGGAGTGAGAAATAATGTTAGAAAGACTTAATTTTATAGAAAATAAATATGAAGAACTATCAAATAAAATAAGTGACCCTTCAGTTATGGCAAATCAAAAAGAATGGCAAAAGCTTTGTAAAGAGCATGCCGATTTAGAAATTATAGTGAATACATATAGAGAATATAAAAAGGCACAAGAGGATCTAGATGCAGATAAAGAAATGCTAAAAGAAGAATCAGACAAAGAACTAAGAGAAATGGCACAGGAAGAAATAAAAGAGTTAACTCTAAAATTAGAAGATTTAGAAAGAGAATTAACTATATTATTATTACCAAAAGATCCTAACGATGATAAAGATGTATTCATAGAAATAAGAGCAGGTGCTGGTGGAGATGAAGCTGCTTTATTTGCTGCTAATTTATTAAGAATGTATACAAGATATGCAGAAAGAAAGAACTGGAAAGTAGAAACTATAAGCTTAAATGCTACAGATATAGGTGGATTTAAAGAAGTTACTGTAGCTATTAAAGGAAAAGGTGCTTATAGTAGATTAAAATATGAAAGTGGAGTTCACAGAGTTCAAAGGGTACCAGATACAGAATCAAGCGGTAGAATTCACACTTCAACAGCTACTGTAGCAGTGCTTCCTGAAGTAGATGATGTAGATATAAATATAAATGCTAATGATTTAAGAATTGATGTTTATAGGGCATCAGGTCACGGTGGACAATGCGTAAACACTACTGATTCAGCTGTAAGAATTACACATTTACCAACAGGACTTGTAGTTACATGTCAAGATGAAAAATCACAATTAAAAAATAAAGAAAAAGCAATGAAGGTTTTAAAAGCTAGATTATTTGAAGCTGCAGAAGCTGAAAGAGCAGCTTCTATAGCAGAAGATAGAAAAAGCCAAGTTGGTACTGGAGATAGAAGTGAAAGAATAAGAACTTATAACTATCCTCAAGGAAGAATTACAGACCATAGAATAGGCTTAACTTTATATAAATTAGAAACTTTCTTAGATGGAGATATAGATGAAGTTATAGAAGCTTTGGTTACAGAAGATCAAGCAGAAAAAATGAAAAATTTAGGAAGAGTTAACTAATATTAATTAAGGAAAGAAGAGGTAATTATGGATTTAAACAAAGGCCTTAGAAATCAAAAGAGATCTTATAAAAGATTTGTTATGATTATGAGCTTTATTTTTATCCTGTTACCTCTAATTTTGTATTTATACAACAGAATTAATAATATTTTTTATGTTAGTTATTTAATTGTAATTGAAGTATTAATTATAATGGCTATTATAATTAGAACTGATAGAGAAGAATTAAAATTTGAATATTCCAATAATAAATTGAAAATTGTATTAGGAATATTAAATAAAAAATTAAATATAGTTTGCGATAAAGTGGCTTTAGTACATATAGAAAAATTTAATAATATATATGATGTAGAAGACTTTAGCATAATATTATTAACTACATCGAAATTTAGGAATAAAAGAATAATAAAAGTTAATGAGAAATTTCTTAAGTTACATAATTATGCTGCAAAATTTTATTATAAACTTAAAAAAGTTAGTCCTGAAAAGGATTTTTATTATACAATAATAAAAAGAGGTGGACTTAAAAAATATTATTTATTAGATGCACTCTATAGAACTTGTGTATATGCGCATTTTACAGAGGAATGTATAGAAAAAATAAAAGAACTTAGAAAAGAAATAGAGATAGATTAGAATATTTAATAAATTATAATAATAAATATCATATGTAAACAATAAACAAGGTGATTTTTTGAGTGAGTTTTTATTTATTATTGTAATGGGAACTATTGTATCCTTAGCGGGAACAATGATAGGAGCTGCGATAGGAGTATCTTTAAAGAATCCTTCTGAAAGGCTTCTTTCAAAATTGATGGGTTTTTCAGCAGGGCTTATGATATCTATAGTAATTTTTGATTTAATACCAGAAGCTTTGAACACATGGGATTACTTTGGAGTTTTAATTTTCTTATTACTAGGGGTACTAATTGTATATTTTATTGATAAAAATACAAATAGTATAGATATAAATATGCATAAGAAGGTAGCTTTTATGACAGCTTTAGGGCTTATATTGCATAATTTCCCTGAAGGAATTTTAATGGGAGTTGGATTTCAAGCTGGAAGCAGATTAGGACTTAAGATGGCAATCATTATATCTATACACGATATACCAGAAGGCATAGCAGTAGCCACTCCTTTAATAGCATCTAAGGAAAAAAAGAGTAAAACCTTATTTTATGTTTTTCTTACTGCAGTTCCAACCTTATTTGGTGTATTTTTAGGTTTTTATATTGCAAATATATCTAAGAATTTTTTAAGTATGCTTTTATCACTTGCTTCAGGAATAATGATTTATGTTGTATGTGCTGAAATGATACCAGAATCAAGAAATCTTGGTAATAAGATTACCTCATATTTTTATATGATAGTAGGTATTATAGCTGGATTAGTTATAATAAAACTGCTATAAAACTTAGGATGGTGTTTATTATGGAAACAAAAGTTGTGAAATTAGATGAAAACAATATAGATGAGTATATTATAAGTGAAGCGGGAAATATATTAAGACAAGGTGGGCTTATAGTATTTCCTACAGAAACCGTATATGGACTAGGAGCTAATGCTTTAGATAAGAATGCAGTAAAAAAGATATTTGAAGCAAAAGGTAGGCCGCAAGATAATCCTTTAATAGTTCATATTTCCAAAATAAATGATATAGATAACTTAGTTGAAGAAATATCACCTATAGCTAAAAAAATAATGGATAAATTTTGGCCAGGACCTATAACTATAATATTAAAGAAAAAAGATATAATACCAAATGAAACTAGCGCAGGATTAGACTCTATAGGAATTAGAATGCCATCTAATAAAATAGCAATGAAAATTATCTCAATGGCAGGTGTGCCTATAGCTGCACCCTCTGCAAACTTATCAGGTAAACCTAGTCCAACAGATGTGGAAACTTGCATAAATGATTTATATGGTAAAGTAGATGCAATATTAGGCGGAGATAGTTCTGAAGTAGGAGTTGAATCTACTGTAATAGATTGTACAATTAATCCACCTTGTATTTTAAGACCTGGTGGCATAACATTAGAAATGTTACAAAAGGTAGATTCTGACATATATATTGATCCTGCTATAATGAAAAAACCAGAAAAAAATTTAAGACCAAAAGCTCCAGGAATGAAATATAGACATTATGCACCAAAGGCTCCATTAAAAATAATTAAGGGAGATTTAAATAAAACTATTGAAAAAATTAATGAAATGGTGCAAAATTATATAGATGAAAAAAAGAAAGTAGGAATTATAGCTACAGATGAAACTATATGCAATTATAAAAATGGAGAGGTAATTTCTATAGGAAGTAGAAATGATTTAGGCACTGTTGCTCATAACTTGTTTCATGTTTTAAGAAAGTTTGATGAAAAAAATGTAGATTTAATTTTATCAGAGGCATTTGAAGAAAAAGATATGGGAGTAGCAATAATGAATAGATTAAAGAAGTCAGCGGGATATGATATTATAAATTTAGATTAGGAGGAACTAATGAATATATTATTTGTTTGTACGGGAAATACTTGTAGAAGTTTTATGGCAGAAGCTATATTTAATAATTTAAATAACATGGAAGAATTAGCTGCTAAATCAGCGGGTATAGCTGTGGTACCAGGAAGCATTTCATCAAGTAATGCTTGTAAAATAATTAATGAAGATATTGATATAGACCTATCTAATAGAGAAGCAGTACAATTAGATGAAGACATATTAGATCAATCAGATTTAATATTAACCATGACATATTCAGCTAAAGATTTATTATCCAATTTATCTCAGGAAGATAGTGATAGAATTTTTTGTATAACTGAATATGTAGGAGCAGAAGGAGAAATTTCAGATCCTTTTGGTGGAGATATAGAAGTATATAGAAATACTTATAATCAATTAAAAAATATTATTTTATTATTATTGAAAAAATTAAAAGAAGATAGACAAAACTAATAGGTGGTTTATCTTCTTTTTTTGCAAAAATTAATATAAATAATGTGGAGGTGTTTTAAATGAAAATAGCTTTAGGAAGCGATCACGCAGGATTACCTTTAAAAAATGAAATAATAAAACATTTAAAGGACAAAGGAATAGAAATAGAAGATTTTGGTACATATACAGAAGAATCTTGTGACTATCCAGATTATGCGAAAAAAGTTGCAGAAAAGGTTGCAGCAAAAGAATTTGATTTTGGAATATTAGTATGTGGAACAGGTATAGGCATAAGTATAGCTGCCAATAAAGTTAAAGGAATTAGAGCAGCTTTATGCAGTGATACTTTTAGTGCTCATGCATGTAGAGAACATAATAATGCTAATATATTAGCCCTAGGACAAAGAGTTGTAGGTGTTGGTTTAGCATTAGATATAGTAGATAATTTCTTAAATGCTAAATTCCAAGGTGGAAGACATGAAAACAGAATCAATAAAATGATGGAAATAGAAAAATAATATAACAGATAATTAGGAGGAAATATAAATGAGTAAAGTAACACAAATAGCACACCCATTAATTCTACATAAATTAGCTTTAATTAGAGATAAAAATACTGGTTCTAAAGATTTTAGACAATTAGTAGAAGAAGTAGCTATGCTTATGGCTTATGAAGTTACAAGAGATTTACAATTAAAGGAAGTTGAAATAGAAACTCCTATATGTAAAACAAAATGTAAAATGTTATCAGGTAAGAAAGTAGCAATAGTTCCAATATTAAGAGCAGGACTTGGAATGGTTGGTGGAATGACTAGTTTAATACCAGCAGCAAAAGTTGGACATATAGGACTTTACCGTGATGAAGAAACTTTAAAACCTGTAGAATATTTTTGTAAATTACCTCAAGATATTGGAGATAGAGATGTAATTGTTACAGATCCAATGCTTGCTACAGGAGGATCTGCAAAAGATGCAATAACATTATTAAAAGAAAAAGGAGCAAAACATATAAGATTAATGTGCTTAGTAGCAGCGCCAGAAGGAATTAAAGAAGTTATGGATGAACATCCAGATGTAGATATATATGTAGCTTCTGTAGATGAAAAACTTAATGAAAAAGGTTATGTAGTTCCAGGTTTAGGAGATGCAGGAGATAGACTATACGGAACAAAATAAGGAAATGATGACTTAGAAGCTTTTAAAAATTTATAATTAAAACAATAAATATTTTTAGCAAATAGATAACTATAAAAATGATTATTATTTTTATAGTTATTTATTTTTTTATGAGATAAAGAGTGACACCTTAAATTCTAGATTTATTTTGAATAAGTTTTATGTTATTAATAGCTTTTATTCTAAAAGTTTTCAGTATTTAATATTATAGTTATATGGCTAATTTTTACTGACTACGATTATAAAGATGAACTTAAAGTAAGGTAGCATTAAATATAGTGATAAACTAAGTTTAATTTATAAAATTTCTAGTCTATTTATTATAATATTTATTATATATTCGCATTTAGCTTTTATTGTTTCCAAAGAAAACCACCTGCTATGTACAACATCATAAACTTAAGATTCTACTAATATTTATGTTGAATATTTCGCTTAATATATCCATAGTTTCCATATTTAAAATTAAAAAAGAGCATAGAAATCCAATAAATAAAAAATGAATTTTTTGCTCTTTTAAAAACTACTTTTTTGGTTATTCTTATATTTATTAGATAAGTTATGTTTTCTGCTATGGCTTTTAAATTTTCTTAATGGCACTATATATTTCTCCATTGTCTCTTGTAACTGAATCAGTTGAATTTCCCTAATTTTATCATTTTGTTCTAGTATAATTTTTATCATTTTTTCTTTAAAGAATCCTATAGCTATATTTTAATTGCATACTTGTATTTATGAATTTTAGATTTTTTTTGATATTCTCTCATTCCCTGCATGAAAAATATCTTGTATCATATTATAAACAACTATTTGAACCCAGAATAGTAGATTTCCCGGTAACACTTTCAAACTTCATTTTATTTTTCAATGTATGGTATTTCTTTTCAATTTCCTATCTCTTAAAATATAATTTTTTATTTTTTCGCCACTAATTTTAAATGGTAGATTAGTCATTAAAAATACCTCATTTCTGGATGGAAGTTTTTAAGAAATAAACCTTGCAATTGTATATTCTTTAGCTTTAAGTTCTTCAAAAGATTCTGGATGCTTCATTTTTATTTTAGATAATCTTGGACGAATATGAATTAGCCTTACAGATTCATCTGATTTAGTTATGAGTTCTTGTTCCTTTTTATAATCATTTGAAGATAACCTAAACAAATACTTAAGATTGTTTTTTCTAAAAAATTAACAAATTCAATTGATGGATATCCCCTATCAAACACAATAATAAATGGATTATCTTGAAGTATTTCTTTTATAGCATTGATATTTTGTTTTGCCATCTCACTAAAGCCCTTACCTCGCTACTACTATGTTGATTACCAGATTTACCAAAATGTGTTCCGTTTTCATCAGAATTTAGAATTTCTGTTTTAGTTCCATCAATGGCAAACACTAAATAATTATTCCATAATACTGGTTCAGGGATAAATAGAAGTGTTGAAGATATTTCCTATTCAAAAATGAAGATGCTTTATAATTTAATTTTTTACGTTGTTGTAAGTATGCCTGTTTTGAAACATTAATAGCAGATACTCCTTTTTGAGTAAAATATTTATGAATTTCCATTGATGTAGTCAACCCTTTGTTAGAAAGAGTACATAAAATAATATCTTGAAGAGGCATTTTTCTTTTCCTTGTAAAACTTTTTGGATTATTTAGATGCGCATATTCAATCATAACATCTGAATTAATTGTTTTAACCATTTTCTTAAATCTTTCTTTATAACAATTAATCATATAATCGGCCCTAAATTTATTTTATTGTAAGTATAATGAAAAGAAAACCTTATAAGGCATTAAATGTTTTATAAGGTTTCCTTAAGTTTATGATGTTGAGCTAAGCTGGTGGATATTTATTTATGCTTTCTTATATAGATATAGTACACTATGATGCCATTACTATATTTTGCTTATATAATTTTTTATGAATTTTGCTTGTTTTCATTTTATAAGTTTTGTAAAATAATATATAGTAAGGAAAATTTATGGAGGTACTAATAATATGAAAATAAAAGGTTTAGATTTGTCAATTACAGAACAATTTATTATTTTACAGCTTACTGGGAATAAGTTTATAAAAAATAAGAAAGTTAAAATTGGAGATAGTAAAATTTATGTATTAGCATCTATTTTGGTGGATTTATCTTTAAATGATAAGATTTCTTTTGATGGGAATCAAGAAATTACTATAAAAGATGCTGGATTAACAGGGATAGAATATAATGATATCGTATTAAACCTAATAAAATCTAAAGGAGTAATTAGCCTGAAAAAATGTACACAATATTTTTATCTACATTCAAAATTGCTTAAAAATATTTATAATTCTATAATAGAAAGCGTTATAAAAAAAGGAGCTTTAGAGGTTAAAAAAATAGATTCTTTTTTTAGTACTTCTAAAAAAGCTTATGTAGATTCTAAAAAAGTTGGTGATTTGCTTATTCAAAAATTAAGAATCGATTTGCTTGAAAATGGAAATATGGATATGGATACTATGTATCTTGCTATATTGTTAGATTCGAACAAAACACTTATGTCCTATTTTTCAGAATATGAGTACAGTATTATAAACGATAAGATGAAAACAATATATCAAAAAGATGAAAGTAATAAATTTAAAATTATGAAAAAATCTATTAATAATATTGAAGCAATTTCAATATTAAACCTTGTGATTGATATAATTTCATCATTTATTTAAATATATCAAGAACAATAAGTATAGATAAAATACAAAATTAAGCCGGTGAACAGTTAGCATTTGATATGAACAATCCTTTTAAGGGTAATTAATGAAATAATGGACATGGCAAAGCGTTTTTACATCTTAAGATGTTGCTTTGAGAGCAGGACTATGTCAGAAAAGGGGAAAAGACTAGTAGTTAAACTAGTCAGATTGTTCAAGAGCCCCATGCAAATGCATGGGGTTTTATAACGTTTTAATTTATTATGCGGTAGCATGTCAATGTACTGGACTATTTTTACAATAATAGGCGAATTTTTTCAAATTGATTTAAAAAAGGTGCGATAGCACTCTGGATATCTTCTTTATATTCTGAACAGCTGCTGTTAATAAGCATTGCTCAGATACTTTTTCTATTCCTCGGAACTGAGCATAGCGTAGTCCATGTAGATCTTTTGAATCTTCAAAGCTATGCTTAATAGTTCTTTTCTTCTTTTATAAATATTTTTGCCTTTATCTGTTTTAGTAAATCTCAAAACCTAATCTTTGTAGTCCTCCCAAACATGACGATGTGTAGTTCTATTAGTTGCTTTATCAGATGTTAAGCATTTACTTTTGTATTTGCATAGAGCGCAATGCTTGGCATCACTAACATATTTTTTATATCCTTCTCTTATAGTAGTTTTATATTTTAAAAATAATTATTCATACAAACATATACCTCTAATTCTTTAACATATTGAAACCTATATTTAGTATACTTACCTTTAACATGAAGACCTGGATGAAAAGCAAAAACTCCTTGGTATTGTTTATTTAATATTTTTTTACAAATAAGATTAGTAGAATAACCAGCATCTGCAACTATATATTTTGTATTAAAATTAAATTTTTTTATTTCAGTTTCTATTCTTTCAACATATGGATCTACATATATTTTTTCTTTTTTATAGGTGTCTTTCCATGATTTAGTCTATCTTCATTAATATATTTTTCTAATTCATCAAAGTATTCTTTTGTAGATTTATGTTTATTAGCGTTAGCTTTTAAGTGAGTAGAATCAGTGTATAAAATTTTGCCTTTTACTAGCTGATGCTCAGAACGTATACCGAATGGGTATCCTATAAAAAGCATTTTAAATAATACAACTAGATCTATTGATAGTCTACCATTATTAGGACAATATAAATCTTTGGTTAAATCTCTTATGAATGAAAAATCTATGTATGTATTTATTTAGCCTATATTATATATATCCTACATAAATAATGAAAATCCTTTTTGTATAATTTAAAAGGCTGTTGACAAAATATGTTTATCAACAGCCTGACTCCTGACTAGTTAAACTAGTGTTTTTTCTTTTTTGACATAGTTCTTATGGATTGATTACTTAACTTTTACCTTTAAATAGGGTTCTAACCATATTCTTGTTATTATATTTATTACTTATCTTATATATTATCTATTGGTACCTCATTTAATCCTATTGTGTTTACATAATATCCTTCTCCTCAAAAATATCTCTCTCCAAATTTATATTTTAGATTAGAATGTTTATCAAATATCATTATTGCACTTTTTTTAAATAACTCATAAAACTTGACATGCTAATTTTAAGCTGATAGGGATCTAAATTAAAAAATTATATTAGTTTAATAGCCATAGAATATAATAAAATTAAAATACCATAACAAATTAAGACACGTCATCTTCACGGCTTTCCCAATAATTAAATATCTAAAAGGTTTTAGTAAAATCTAAGTTTGATCTAATTTTATAAACTATATTTAATATAAAAGGTTTATATAAAAATAAATTGAAATTTTTGTATAAAATGATCTAAAATACAAAAAAAGTATTTACATAAATAATAATATATGTTAAAATTTATAAAAATAAGTTAAAAAATGAATTTATATTTTATATTACATGGAGAGAATAAAAAAATGAAAATTAGTTTAAAAGATATAAAAGATTATTGGTTACAAATAGTACCGGAAGCTGACAATGAAAAAATATTGAAAGATTTGGTTAAAAAAGCTTGTGATTCAGATATTGATTATTTAGCTAATAGCTTGAGCAATAAAGAAATGGTTGAGGATAAATTTTTAGAAGTATTAAATAAAAAGAAGTTTTATAAACTAGATGATTTTATTTCAGACTTTAGAAATAAAGTACCATTTTATTTTTTTTATGAGCCTTTTATAAATTTAAGTCTTGATAAATGGTTTAATAAAATACAAGATTTACATATTATTTATGATATTAATGTATTTTTTCAAGAGCTTATACTTTGCATATTGGAAAATATTTCAAAATACGCTTCGAGAATGCTTATCTTAGAAATTAATATTGCTAGAATGAATAATCAATTTAAAAATATTCCGGAAAGAACTGCTTTTGAATATTATAATTATGAACTATTAAATGATAAACATTATCGTTGCAGTTTATACTCTGAATATAATGAGTTAACTAAGATTTTATTAGAAAAAACTGATAAATATTTTGAATATATTTATGAAGTTTTAGGAAATATAAAAGACCAATTAGAGAATATTTCTATAATTTATGGTAAAAAATTAGTAGATTTAAAGGTTATTAATATAAAAACTGGCATGGGTGATGAACATAAATCAGGTAAAACTGTTGCAATAATTAATTTTATGAAAGGATTTAAATTAGTATATAAACCTAGAAATTCAAATATTGATAAGGTATTTCAAGAAACATTGGAATGGATAGAGAAAAAGGGAAAAAAAGAAATACTACCTATTAAAAAGCTTAAAGTAATTAATAATCCCACTTTTGGATTAGTGGAATATATAAATTATAATGAGTGTTCAAATATAGAAGAAACAAGGAACTTTTATATAAAAATTGGACAACTGGTAGCAGTATTACATTCTTTAAATGCAGTGGATTTTCATTGTGAAAATATTATTGCAGATGGAACTAATCCAATGTTAATTGATTTAGAAACTTTATTTCATCCTTATGTAAAAATTTATTCTAATAAATTTGAAACTCCATCTCAAAAGCTTGCTAATGATGTTATTGAAAATTCAGTACAATCAATAGGTATATTACCACATTTTATAATGGATGAATCAGTTTCAGATGCAGTTATTGATATAAGCGGACTTGGTGGAGAAAAAGAACAGAAATCACCTTTTAAATCGTATGTTGTTAAAAATCAAAATACTGCCCACATGAAAGTAGTAAGAGAGAATTTAAAAATTCCATCAGAAAAAAATAATCCTGTACTAAATGGAAAAGTTCAACAATCTAAAGATTATGTAAATGAAATAATTTCTGGCTTTAAAGCCTGCTATAATGTAATACTAAAAAATAAAGATGAATATATTGATTGGATAATGAAGAATTTTAAAGGAAGTATAAATAGAGTAATATTTAGACCAACTAGAAACTATACACAACTTCTTAATACTAGCTATCATCCAGATTTATTAAGAAATGCTGAAGACAGGATAATATTTTTTAGTAGAATTTTTAGTAATATTGAAGAAGGTACAGATGGGATTGTAAGATTAGAATTTAATAGTTTGATAAATAGTGAAATACCTTGTTTTAACTGTAGTCTCAATTCCAGAGATATATACGATATGAAGGAGAATATATACAATAACTATTTAGAGCAATCTCCATTAGAAATTGCTTATAAAAGAATAATGAATTTTTCAAAGGAAGATTTATCTCTGCAATTAAGATTAATTCATATAGCTTTTGAAAGTAAGAGAAGTGATTATGAAAAGGATATAACTCCGATAAAATTCAATGAGATTAATAATAATGCAGAAATTGATAGTAAAAAATATATTGATTTGGCTATAAAGATAGGAAACTATATCCTTAATAATAGCATTGTTGATAAGGTGGAAAAAAATAATAGAACATGGGTAAGTGCTATTTTAGTAGGAAGAAATGAGGTTGGAGTGGGTATAAATCCTGTCGGAGATGATTTATATAATGGTAATTGCGGAATTGCATTATTTTTAATATATCTAGGTTATGTTACTGGTAAAGAGGAATTTATACAATCAGCTAGTGAAGCGATGGAATCTAGAAGAAAATTTATAGATTATGTTGAACTAAATTGTCCATTCCCAATTGGTGCGTTTAATGGCTTAAGTGGGACTATATATGTACTTGATAAGTTGATTCAATATGGAAAAAGGGAATATGATAAAGAATATCTAGCTAAGTATATAAATTATTTAAATGAGATAATATTTATGGATAAACAATATGATTTAATGGGCGGTGCTGTAGGATGCATTGCAGTATTATACCCGATAATAAAATCAAATCATTATCCAGATTTAAATAGTTTAATGAAATCAATTATTAATAAATGTTGCATACATTTGATTAATGAAAAAGAAGAGATTGATATTGGCGGTATATCCTGGGGAAATGTAGAAAAGTCAACAGGATTTTCCCATGGAAATGCAGGAGTCATTGCTTATTTAAGTAAATTATTAAATGAGCAATGGATAGAAAATAAGGGACATTTAGAAGAGGTTATAAATGAAGCTCTTAAATTTGAGCGAGCATTATATATAGATAAAGAAAAAAATTGGTACAAGGATAACAAAAAAGAGCATATTTGTTATGGTTGGTGTCATGGAGCACCAGGAATATTGCTAAGTAAATGTTTAGCTAAAGAATTTAGAAATAATGATTATAAATGGGAGGATGAACTCCAAGCTGCTTTAAGCACAACAAAAAACAAAAGCTTTGGTAATAATCCTTCGCTATGTCATGGAGATTTAGGAAATTTGGAAATAATATATATAGCGTCAGAATTTTTACAAGATGAAAAATTAAAGAATCATTGTAGATTAATTTTCCATGAAATATATGAGACTGTAATAAAGGAAAGGTGGATGGGAAAATCTTTTAGAGGAGTTGATTCTTACAACTTAATGATTGGATTATCGGGATTTGGCTATTCCTTATTGAGATTTTCAGGATTATATAAAATACCTTCCGTATTATGGTTAGAGTAAACATTTAATTAATGATACAAATTTAATCTGCTATAGATATTTAAGATAGTTATTTATAGTAGAGCTTTTAAATATTATTTTATTAATTATGAGTGGAGGGTGATATTGTATGAAAAATTATGAAGAATTAACTGGTTTTATAGAGGTAAGCAATTTAGAATCAATTTCTGATGACTTTGGAGGAACAGGAACTCCTTGTGCTGCAACTGCAACAATTGGTCTTACCATTAAGGTTGCAACTGCAGTAGTTTGTGAAACTGGTGCATGCACAGGATATTGTAAATAATTACAAACCCAGTAAGAATAAAAAAATCATTATAAAAGTATCAATGCTTAGGAGGATTTTATTATGAAGAAATATGATAATTTAACTGGATTTGTTTCAGTAGAAGAATTAGAAGAAATTTGTTCAGAAAATGAAAATGGGGCAGCAACACCAACAATAACTGTAGTTACTGCAGTTACGAAAGTTACTGTAAGCGTTGCAACATATGCTATTTGTGAGACAGGGGCGTGTACAAGCTATTGTTAATGAATGGAGGATATTTGAGTTATGAATAAATATGATTTATGTACAGGATATATAGAAGTAGACGAATTAGAGGAGTTATCTAATGAAGTTGAAGTAGCAGGAGGATTTACTGGACTTGCATGCGCTATCACTGGCGCAACAGTTGCAGCTGTTACAGCAGTAGCATGTCCAAGTGGTGCATGTACAGGATATTGTAAATAATAATTAAAATTCACATCAAATATTATAGCAGATTAATTTGTATTATAAGTTGATGCAATTATAATGATTTTATTTTGAGGGGAAGTACAAAAATGATAAATATTAATTATATAAATGAAATAAAAAAAATATTAGATATTTCTAATAAAAAAGCATATCTTTCTCAAATTAATATTTTAAAAGAAAGTAGAATATTCGATAATTTTTATAAAGAAATATTAATATATTTTGAATTTGAACTTAAAAACGTATTATTAGAATTTAATAGTGAAGAATTTGATATAAATATAGATGAAGTTTTATTAAATTGTATTATTTCATTTAGAAACGATATGATTGGAATATGCAATAAAATTTTAATATCTAAGATATATAAAATGAAGGAAAAAAATGAATTAGTAGGAGAAACAAAAGTTGAAAGGTACAATTATTTTAACGACCTTTTGACTGGAAACATGAAGTTAAAAATAATTGAAGAAAGTCCTGTATTGGCTTATTTGATTATTAATAAAATTAATACTAAGTTAGATCACATTAAGGAATGTTTAAATAGATTTAAAAAAGATTTTATAGAAATAACTAATAAGTTTGATATAAATATACAAGTCCTAAATAAATTGTTGTTAGATGAAGGGGATACTCATAATAATGGCAAGTCCGTTATTATATTAGAATTTAATGAGGAAAGTAAAATTGTTTATAAACCGCATTCCATGGATTCTGATGAATCTTTTGAGAGGCTAATATATTATATAAATAAATCAAATTATCTTAAATATAATCTTAAAATTGCTAAGTCAATAAATAAAAGTAATTATGGATGGCAGGAATTTATTACATATGAAGAATGTAAAAGTGAGGAAGAAGTAAAAGCTCACTTTTATAGAATTGGAGTATTAATAGGAATATTTAATTTAATAAGATCTAAAGATTTTCATTATGAAAATATTATAGCACAGGGAGAATTTCCTATTCCAATAGATACCGAAACAATAATTAGTAATAGACAAAATGTTTTAGATAATGAAGAAAGCTTAAACTTGTTGTCAAGAAATTTTGTAATAGAAATTGAAAATTCTATCTATGGGACCTTAATGACTCCACAAAATTTAGAAATAATTAATTTCCCAATTGATATGAGTGGATTAAGTGGTGGTATTAATACAGAAAATGATATTGAATTCTCAAGAATTGTCAATATAGGTACAGATGAAATAGGTTATCAAAAAATTAAAGGTAATATTGAGCAGAAACAAAATAGAGTTAGGTATAAAGGTAAATTAATTGAAATTAGAGATTATGTACCATATATAGTTATGGGGCTAGATGAAGGTTATGAATTCATTATAGAAAAAAGAGAAGAATTAATAGATTTAATAAAAAATAATCAAATATTTAAAGGAAAATATAGACAAGTACTAAGGGCAACAGCAAAATATGTTAAATTTCTAGATGCAGCTATTCATCCTGTATACACCAGTAAATTTGAGAACAGAAATAAAGTTTTTTCTTATCTATTTGGGCACAGTGAAATTACTGAAAAGATAAAAAAAAGAATAGAATCAGAAATATCTCAGCTATATAGAAACGATGTTCCATATTTTTGGACTGAGTTTAATAGCAAGGATATACATGGAGCTGATGGCATTTGTATATCTGAATATTATAATGAAACTATGTGTCAATTGATTATAAATAGAATTAAATTAGCTAACCCAATAGATAAAAAAAAGCAAATACTTTATTTAAAATCTTCTATTGCAAGTTTGACAAAAATTCAAGATTCAAGTAAATATAAACAAAGCTGCCCAAGTGTAATCTTAAATGATTTTAAAATTAGTAATGATAAAAAGATAAAATATATTGAAATTTCTAAGAAAATTGCAAATTATTTAGAAAATATATGTATTTGGAATTCTAAAAGAGATAAGTGCTCATTTATGGCTCTTAATGTACATAATGATGGTGCTATAAAAAATGGTTTATTAAATAGAAATTTATATGAAGGTGCCGGAATAATCTTATTTTTTGCAGGATTAGCTAAGTTAACTAAGGATAGTAAGTATAAAAGGATTATTGATGGAATATTAAATGGATATGATGAAATATATAAGGATTCAAAATCTGAAGTTACATCAAGTGGCGTATTTACGGGAATAGGTTCTTTAATTTATATTTATTATAATTTATGGAGTATATTTAAAGAAAAATATTTCTATGATAAATATAGACAGTATTTGGAAGAAGTATTAAAATTAGATTCTTCAGAAAAGCAATTTGATGTTATACATGGAGAAGCAGGGTTAAGTATTTTACTTTCAAACATTTATTTAAAGGAAAAAGATAGTTTAATTTTAGAACTGATGAATAAATGTGGAGAAAAATTATATTCTGAATTAAAATATAAATCTAAAGAATATCTAACTGGTTTTTCTCATGGTTATGCAGGATTCAGTACAGCCTTATTTATTTTATCTTATTACCTTAATGATGATAAATATTATAGCTTAGCCAAAGATTTGATAAATATGGAAAATAAATACATAGATTTTCAAACAAGAAATTGGATGGATTTAAGAGATAGTAAAAATCAGGCTGACCCAGTATATTGGTGTCATGGTGCAGCAGGGATAACTTTGGCTAGGGTACTAGCAAAACAATATCTAAAAGAAGAGGATAAAGAAATACTAGATAATGATATAAAAATGGGGCTCAATAAAATTTTAAAAGACGGATTTGACTTAAATAAAAATAATAGCATATGTCATGGAAATCTTGGAAATTTAGATTGTATCTTAGTGATAGCTAAAAAAATTAAAGATAAAGCTTTAATGGATAGTATATATGATATTGCAGATAAAGAGTGTGAAAATATGATTCAAAATGGAATTAAATGTGCAAATCCGCTTAATGTAGAAACTGTTAATTTCATGTTAGGTATTTCAGGTATTGGATATGAAATGTTAAGATTACATAACAGCTGTATTCCGTCAGTTTTAGCATTAGAGGTATTTTAAAATAGTTTAATGGAGGAATAGATATGAGATTAAAAAGAAAAAGAAAAGTTCCTTATGTACCTCAATTAATACAAACTGAATGTGGATTTTGTTGTGTAGTAATGTTATTAAAGTACTATGGAGATAGTAGACCACTTAGCCATTTAAGAGAATATACAGATGTAGGTAGAGATGGTTTAAGTCTAAAACAAATAATGAATTTGTTGAAAAATCTTAAGTTCAATTCAAAAGCATATAGAAGTAATGCGAAACAATTAAGAAACATTAATCTTCCTGCAATAATATATTGGGAAAAAAAGCACTTTGTTGTATTGGAAAGTATTAATGAAAAATTTGCAATTATAGTAGATCCTAGTATAGGTAGGAGAAAAATAACTATATATGAATTAGAAGAAAAGTTTTCAAATTATTCTATAGTAGCAATACCAACTGAGGACTTTATTCCAATTAAAAATAAAGAAAATATATGGTTTCATTACCTTTATCTTATGTTTAAAGATAAAAAATTACTTGCCCAAATTATATTATATTCAACTTTATCATACTTAATTACATTATTCTTCCCAATTTTGATACAAGGAATTGTTGATAGTATTTCTTCGGGAAATATTAATCATATATTAAATAATAAAAACTATTTTATTATTGGGGTATCTTTTATAATTTATAGTTTAGTAATTTTTATATCGGGAAGAAAACAAGTTAACTTTAAAATTTTAATATACAAAGTACTATGTAAAGATATATTTAGCCATCTTTTAAAGTTACCTTATAAGTTTTTTGAAAATAGATCAATTGGAGATATAATTTTTAGGATAGAAAGCTTAGGAATTGTTCGTAATCTTTATGCTGAAAAATTAATTAGTTTTTTTATTGATTTTGGAACTATGTTAGTAATTCTAGCATATATGTTCAGTAAATCTGTATTTCTTACAAATATAGTAATAATGTTATTTGTAGTCACAGGAATTATTTTGTATATAGCTAATAAAAAAATATTAGAAAATAATAGTTATGAAATAATTGAAAGTTCTAAGCTTCAAACTTTACAGATTGAAATGATAAATTCCATTCAAATAATTAAATCATCTGGAATTGAAGATGAGACTTATGATAAGTGGGATAATCAATTTGATTTAACACTTGCTAAGTCTAAAAGTAGAGAAATACATCAAAATATTTATAATATGATTGCTAGCTTAATGAAAACATTAGCACCATTTGCAATTTTATTTATAGGGGTAGGAGTTTATGTAAAGGATAATATAACATTAGGATCATTGATATCATTTTACACTATGGCTAATATGTTTTTCTCTCTAGCTATAGTTTGCTTTTCATCAGTAAATAATTTTGCATTGGTATCTCAATATTTAGAGAGAATTAAAGATATAACTGATCAAAATATTGAAAAAGGTTTTGAAAATAATTCCAATGATGATGTAGAAGGTACTATTGAATTAAAGAATATTAATTTTTCTTTTACAAAGCACTCTAATAATGTTTTGAAAAATATAAGTATGAAAATTGATAAAGGCGACAATGTGGCAATTGTAGGTAAATCTGGTTCTGGCAAAAGTACATTAGGAAAAATGCTAGTTGGATTATATATGCCTAAAAGTGGAGAGATGTACTTTGATGGAGTACCGATTGGAAAAATTGATTTAAAAAAAGTTCGTAGGAAAATTGGATTTATACCACAGGAAATATTAATATTCAATAAAGATATTTATGAAAATATAAGAATGAATAGAGATTTTGTAAATTTTGATATGGTAAAAAGAGCAGCTCAGATTGCACAAATTGATGATGAAATTGAAACAATGCCTATGGGATATAACACTTTAGTATCAAATATGGGGAGTAATTTATCTGGTGGGCAAAGACAAAGAATTGCACTTGCTAGAGCGATTGTAAATGATCCAAATATTATTATTATGGATGAAGCAACTAGTTCGCTAGACTCAATTAATGAATTTAAAATATCTGAATACTTTAACCAAAATAAATGTACAAGAATAATAATTGCTCATAGGTTATCTACAATAATTAATGCAGATAAAATATTTGTTATGGATAATGGTGAAATTGTAGAAGAAGGAACTCATGATGAGCTGATAAAACTTAAAGGAAAGTATTGTGAACTATATAATTATCAACAAGAAGAAAAACAAGAAATAAAAGTAAAACAAGAAGGATTAGGAAAAAAAGTTAAAGCAAAACAAGTTGTTTAGATAAATGTGAAGAGAAGTTTAAATTTTAAGTTTACAATAATCAATAAACTTATATTAATTTATTATTAGAGGGGGAAATAGGAATGAGTAATGTAAGTATGTTAAAAAATCCAGTCTTAAGAAATAAATTTTCAAATAATGAAGAAAATCCAGCAGGAGATCTTTTAGTAGAAGTTTCAGAACAAGACTTTTCTTTAAATATATCAGGTGGATATGATAGTAAAGGTTTAGGAAATACAGGTAAGAGATGTAGTTGGAGTAGAGAATGTCAAAGATTATGTAACTGGATAAGCTATGGTTCAGGTGGAGTTATTGGTTGCTAATTAATTTATAAATAAACATATAATTAAAATTTAGTTAACAAGTTAAAAAAATATAAGTTTATTGCCTTGTAATATATAAAATACGACACTTATTCTTTTTAAAGGAAGTGTCGTATTAAATATTTAATAAATAAAGGGAGTATAAATTAGATGGAATATATACTTGAAACAAAGAAATTAAGTAAAAAATTCAAAGATATTGAAGTCGTTAAAGACATGAATTTAAAAGTGCCTAAGGGGTGTATATACGGATTTTTAGGCCCAAATGGAGCAGGAAAATCTACAACTATCCGTATGTTACTTGGATTAATTAAAATGACAGAAGGTCATGTGAGTATTTTAGGAAAATCAATTAAAAAGGATAGGGTTAAAATATTAAAAGAAGTTGGTGCTTTAGTTGAATCACCATCATATTATGGTAATTTAACTGCTTATGATAATTTAGAAATAATAAGAAAAGTATTAAATTTAGATAAAAAAAATATAGAAGAAGCACTAGAAATAGTTAGCCTGAGTGATAGTAAAAATAAACTTGTAAAGAACTTTTCTTTGGGAATGAAACAAAGACTAGGGATAGCTAAAGCAATTATAGGTAACCCTCAAATATTAATTTTAGATGAACCTACGAATGGACTTGATCCTTTAGGAATTATAGAAATCAGAGAAATGATAAAAAACTTACCTAAAAAAACTGGTATGACTATAATTGTTTCTAGTCATATATTAAGTGAAATTGAACAAATAGCCACTCATGTAGGTATTATTAATAAGGGTGCATTGTGTTTTCAAGGAACTATTGGAGAGTTAATGGGATTAGGAAAAGAAGTAACTAGAATCATTGCTGAGCCTAAAGAAGATGCGTGCATTAAACTTAAAGAATTAGGTTATAGTTTAGATGTAGAAAATAATGAAATCTTGATAAATAAGGTTAAAAATAGTGCTAGATTAAATAAAGAGCTTGTAAGTACTGGAATAGATGTGTATCAATTAAGTCAGGATAAAGAAACTTTAGAAGAAATATTTATTAATATTATAAAAAGGTAGGGAAAAGATTATGTTGATGAATTTGGTTATAACAGACCTTTTTAAAGTTAGAAAAAATTTTATATGGAAATTAGTTTTTTTAATACCAATATTAACCACATGTTTATTGCAGTTATTAATTTTTACTCAGTTTAGATCTATAAATAGTTATAGTTTTAATAAGCATATAAGTGGTTGGGTATTACTTATATCACAGAACTGTGGACCAGTATTATGGCCAAGTATAATTAATTTAATTATTATGATTATATCTATTTCTGTTTATCAAGTGGAATTTAAAGATAATTCTATGAACTCACAAATATGTTTTCCTGTTAGTAAAAGTAAAATATTATTAAGTAAATTTTTTGTGATTTCAATGCTGGCCTTTATTTCCATTTTGTTAAATTTATTGGGCCTAGTAATAGTAGGGGTGTCTAATAAGATATCAGATCCTTTTCCCTTTAGCATATATTTAAAATATTTTGTATTTCAATGTTTTAGTGTATTAGGAACAATTGCTTTAAGTAATTGGATTGCTTCTCTATTTAAAAGTCCGATAATCCCCTATGTAATTGGAATATTAGGATTTGCAATTGGTTTATTTTTGCCACATGAGTTAAAATTTTTATCTTATTTTTTCCCTTATTCATATCCATTATATGCTATTGATATGGCTGGATTCGATGGTGATGTAGCTATATTAGGTGGACTTATTTCAGGAGTAATAATATTTTGTATATCTAGCTATGAATTTATTAATAGAGATATAAAATAACAAATACAAATCACATACGTTAGAAGGGAGTATATATGATAAATATTTTAAAAATAGAATTTACTAAGTTAAAAAATAGTTCTTTATTTATTATTATAATTATGCTTACTTTAGGACCTTTATTTAATGGGGTTTCAGTTTCAAAGAAATTAAGTGCAATTAATAGTGGTTCAAATACTTTAGAGGCAATATATGATTTTAGTATTGGTTTATATACAATAATAAGTTTACCTACAATAATCGTAATAATATTTGCACTTATTATGAGATTTGAGAGAGTTAGTGGAGGAATAAAAGAAATATTAACTTTGCCAGTAACAAAAAAACAATTATTTTTAAGTAAGCTAATTATTGGAGTTTTATTAGTTAGTATGAGCATACTTATTTTTACTATAGGTATTATATTTGCTGGCTTTTTTCAAAAATGCATAACAATAAAAAGTCTTTTACTTATATTACTAAGGATGTTAGTAATATTTTTAGTATCTTTAGGTATTATGGGGGGGCAATATTATCTTAGTTTAATTTATGAAAATATAAGTGTCCCTTTAGGTATTGGTCTTTGTTTCCAGATTCCAACAATTTTAATTAGCGCTTCTAAATATAGTCTTATATATCCATGGTCATATATTATAGCAGTTGATAATATTAAGACTCTAGATATTAAAACTGTAATTATGATAACAATAAGTATAGTAATGTTTTTGGTAATAAACTTATATGGATATGCAAAATTTAATGATAATGATATATATTAAGAAATTTTGATAATATTAATTTAAAAATAAGTAAAAATTAAATTAATATTGTTGTAAGGAGGTGGTAATATCAAAGAAATATTTATATATATAGGCAGTAGGTTAGGAGATAAATCAAAAACTTTAAAATTCGTTAATAAAGTATTGGATAAAGTCTATAATTCTATAGAAGCAGATAAAGTGAAAGTAAGTGTCTACACAGCAAGAGATATTAATATTAATAGATGTGAAGGATGTTCAGGTTGTTTCTTAACAGGTAAATGTTTTTTAGATGAAAAGGATGATATGAAGATAATTAAGGAGAAGATGTTAAAAGCTGATATAATTATATTAGCAAGTCCAGTTTATGCTCATCATGTAAGTGGGGATATGAAGATATTTATTGATAGGATTAGCCATTGGACTCATCTTTTAAGGTTATCAGGAAAGGTTGGAATTGCTGTTTCAACTTCAGGAGGAAATGGACTAGAATTAGTAAATAATTATTTATATAAAATTATGACTTATATGGGATTGAAGGTAGAAGGAAAATTTGGTGTATATGAAGATATTATTAATGAAAATTATATGAGTTCTATAGAGAATTTTTCTAGAACAATAATAGAGTATATCAATGGAAAAGAAATAGAAACAGATAATATATTAGAAGCTGTATTTAAAACAACTAAAAATATTATGGAAAAAATAAGACCATATGAAAGTTCTGAATTTCAATATTGGCAAAAATCAAGATTAATTGAGTGTAATAGTTTTAAAGAAGTACTTGAAATGTTAAGATAATTATATATTTTAATATAAACCTTTTAAAGTTTTAACAATCTATATAATTTTTTAGATTAGTACTCAAGAAGAGTATAACTGTATTTGCAACTAGAATATTTAATATTACATATTCTTATTTACATAAAAAATGATTATAATTTAAAAATTTATTTATCTAGTTCATTTAATGAACTTTTAGATAGTGCAGATTATACTAAATTTCATTACTTCTTTGAATATAATAAAGCAATAGATATAACAAAATCTTAAAATTTGTAGGTAACGGTTTAAGTGCTATAAAGATAATTTTAAAAGAATTTAAATTAGATAACTTCTTAGGTGGTTAAATAGACATAAAGTTCTATATAAATCCGTAAGATAGCTCTAGTATTTTTTATATTAAAAGAAAAAGTATAAATAAATAGAATTAGTAATTATACCTTTTAAATTACAATAATTCTATTTATCTATATTCTATTACCATGATGGTTAAATATTGAGTTAAGATTGATAAAAATAATTATTATTGATAAAATAGAAGCCATAATATCTATTATAGTATCATATTTATTATAATTATATTTAAGAGCTGTAGTTAAATTTCCAATCCATAGTAATGATAAAATAATTAGAAACGATAAATTAAACAAATATAAATTTGATTTAAATTTGTTTATATGAAAATATTGAATTAGAGCATATAGGAAAATAGTAATAGATAACAAGATAAATTGTTTAAAAGAAATATTTACTGGAATATCACTTGTTATTATCATTTTGTATATCCAGATAGAAATTCCTAAAATAAATAAAATTAAACATAAAAATAAATCTTTATATTTATTCATAAAAATATCCTTCCATATAGATTGTTATATACTAAGGCAACCTTGAAATATTAAAATTTTATATTTCAAGGTTGTACATTTTTGTTTAATTAGTTTTCTATTGCTTTTAATAACATTGGATCAAGGGTATTATTATCAATATCTTTTTGTACTTCAATCATTACATATTTATTGAGTTTTAAATTTTTATTTTTAGGATTTCTTATAATTTCATCTACATGATCCTCAGCATTCATTTTAAACTTTAATGAATTTACGCTTCTAGAATTATCGAAATTATCACCTATTACAGCAGCAATACTATCCCATATCCATCTATTGCTATCTATAGATTTTTCACCAATATCTATAATGCTTGTATGCTTTGTTATTATATTTCCTAATCCAAAAGGCAAATACTTAGCTATTTTATCAGGGTAAACATGTCCTATTATTTCTATTGCCATTGATGTTCTTGTAACGTCAATAGGATTTGAATACTTTAGAACATAATTAGATTTTGCATAATCTGCAATATTTAAGCTGTTCTTTGAAGAAGTGGATAAATAATCTTTTAGATTATAATCATTAGTTATATGCACTGCTTTAGGTGAATAGGAGTAGGTAATATCAGATAAATTAGCTGCAAAAGCAGTTACAGTATTAAGTGGTATTAATACAAATGAAATTAATCCTACTATTAAAGTTTTAATTGATTTTTTTTTCATATAATTTCTAAGTCCTTTCTATGTAGTTTTTGGTAATGATTATATATTATATTATATTAGTATAATTATACCATATGAATTTAATAAAATATATAAATATCACTAGCGTTCATTAATTACCTAAGTTTTGTACAAACAAAAATTTATTAATTTTCATATTATAGTTTACAAAAAATAATTAATGGATAATACAGAGCCTTGAAGTATAATTTTCTTACCACAGAAAAATTAAGAAAGGCAGTATATTATCCTATGAATAATTTTACCTTTACTCAAGATAATTGTAAAGAAGAAACTACTTACACTTGGTTAATTGCAGCATTGCAATTTAGTTTGAAGATTAATCTATTTAAGATATTTGAAGGATTTAAGCTTAAAATGAAAAGAGTAAAGTATTCTGTATATCAAAAACTAATTATTGTTATGATGTTTATAGCATGTGGTTGTGAAATAACCAAAGACATCAATGAAAAACTTGGTATGGAAAAACTTTTGAACTATACAAGAAAGGTTACTTTCATAAGAAAAAATCAAAGTGGTTATCGATTGGCCTCCGCCTTTACAGGTGAACATTCTGAAACAATAGCAATGATCTTAGATTCTGGAAATACTCATTGTACAAATTGCTTTAATGAATTACTAGAATCCATAGTATCTAAATATAAAGATCAAATTCATGATGGCAGATAGTTCTTTTGGCTCATTAGAAAATGTTGAAAAGCTTCTTTCAATTTCTAGACTAAAGTTTACTACCAAAGGATATCCTACCATTAAAGCTAGTAATCTTGCAAAAATATATCTTATTCAAAATATACTCAAGCTGATAAGGCTGCGTGGGTATATGAACTACCTAAAAATAATGGTGTTATATATTATAATTAAAAGATTATCCAAATTAGAGCATCTAAAATAATTTTTACTCATAACTAATATAAGCAATAAAGATATGAATGCAGTAGAATTATTTCATTTTTACAACAAACATGAAACAATAGAAACTTTTTTTCAAAATGGCTAAAAATACGTATCATATAAAAAATCTTAGAACATCAAAATTGGACTTTTGTGGATAGTATTTATAACACATAATTTCATAACTTGCTTTAAATTTACCGTTCTATATAGTACAGAATTAGGAAATGTAGGGGTAAGAGTTTTAATTAAAAACATTGGCAATGTAAAAGGTTTTGTTAAAAGGACTTCTGAAGGAATCATAATTAATATTCCACCATTAACAAAACTGGAACAAAACTGGCAAAATTAATTGTCACCGCACTTTGTACCCCTAAATATATACAATTAAAATCTAATATATGAAATTAAACGTAATAATTGAGTAATATAATATTATCCAAAATAGGATAATTAGATTTATCTTTCTTTAGTATTATCAAATTTGAATTTGTAAAATTATACCCGCAGGCTCCGCCTAAAAATCTGGATGCCTATGGAATATACTGAATAATATTATCAGGGCATTATATGAAACTGTAATTCTTATATTTGTACGAAATTTAGATAATTACACGAAGCAATACAGTATAATTTATTTTGTTATTATAATTGATTATACAAATGTTGTAAAATAATGTATTGCATTATGATAATACAAAAAATCAAAATTCTTTGAAAATGGTAAACAATATTGGCTATTCAATAAACTGGAGAAAAATACTTATTTAAAATAAGGAGAATTTTTTATGACAAGAAATAAAGCAGGCATTGAAGAAAAAAATATTAAGAAGACCATAGTTTTTTCGATAATATCCTTTTTTATTATTATATTGACAAACTTAATTGCTTATAAATTTTTGCCTACCTACGTACCAATGAAATCTGATGGGAGTAATCTATTAAATAAAAATTTATATGTAGTATTTGTTCCGGCAATATCAATAATAGCAAATTATATTAATATTAAATTTAATAAAAGAAGCTCAGCTAATTTAATTTTAACAAATAGTGTGCTACCCATTTTAAATATATGGGTTATATTTTCTGCAATAAAATAAATTTAAAAAAGAGCTTTTCTATAAAGCTTTGTAATAATAAATCATTATAAAATGTATTAAAGGTATTAAAATAATAAATATTTTTAGGAAAAATAAATATCTAGAAAAATAATTAGAATACTTTATTTGTAAAATAATATTTAAATTTTAAGTAAACAGGACGTTTACTTAGCTTTGCTCTGTAGTACGCAACATTAGAGAGTTAGGTTAAATATTAGTATTCTTTATTTATATTATATATTGTTGATTAAAGGTATTCTTTATTTTAAAGAGTTATATTATTTTCCTTTGGTTTAAAAAATGGGGATATGTGGTGTAAAAGGCATTTGAGCAAGATTAGAGATTCTTATTTGTTTTTGCAAAATATATGTATGTTCCAAATTATTGTCTGAGCGTTCAGTGAGTTATGATTTGAAACCATATATTTTAACAAAAAATAAATTAGAATCTCTTATTGAGATGAATTGCTTTTCTAACTACATATCCCTTTTTTAAACTAGGGGCTGTATAAAGTGACAATTTCCTTAAAATGTTCTTAAATACTTTTAATTATTTGGGTTTTATTATAGAATAAAGTAGAGTTATAATTGAAATTTTATTTATACTATATAATGGAGGGTTCAATGGATAGAGTAGATAAGAATAATTATTATTTAGATATATGTGAAACTATTTTGGAGAGAGGCACATGCCTTAGAAGAAATTTTGCTGCCATAATAGTTAAGAACGATGAGATAATGTCAACAGGTTATGCAGGAGCACCTAGAGGAAGGAAAAATTGTTGTGATTTAGGATATTGTAAAAGAGAAGAGTTAAAGGTACCTCGTGGTACTAGATATGAACTTTGTAGGTCTGTTCATGCAGAACAGAATGCTATCATATCTGCTAGAAGACAAGATATGATAGCATCAACTATGTATTTAGTTGGTAAAGAATATAATACTGGTAAATATGTGGCCAACGCTGCACCTTGTTCTCTTTGCAAAAGATTTATAATAAACTCTGGAATTGAAAAAGTAGTTATAAGAGATTCTAAAGAAAAATTTAGAATTATACAAGTTGAGGAATGGATAGAAAATGATGATTCATTAGATGGTGATGGATCCTATTAATAATAAATTGATTTATAGCTCTTTTATTTATCATGGTTGATTTAATATAGTTAATATTGATTAAATAATAAGTCCTGTAATTAGATTAAGGAGAGTTTTATAATGGATACGAATTTGTACATAATTGGAGCTATTACAGCTATAGTGCTATCAATTGTTTTAACACCTATAGTAAAAAAAGTTGCGTTTGTATTAGGGGTAGTAGATATACCTAAAGACGAAAGAAAAATTCATAAAAAACCTATACCACTTTTAGGAGGTATAGCAATATATATATCTTTTGTAGTTGCTTTAGTGTTAAAAAGGGGTCCTTTAACTTTAGAAGAAGTGGGTATAATATTAGGAGCTACTGTTATAGTTATAGGCGGATTTATTGATGATAAATATGATATTTCCCCTATAAAAAAGATTATATTTCAATTAGTTGCAGCTATTTGTTTAATAGTGTTTGGATTGAAGATACAATTTATAACTAATCCTTTTGATCAGTCTACCCTATATGTAGCATTACATGTGTTTGCTATACCTATAACTATATTATGGGTTATAGGTATAACTAATGCTTTAAATTTAATAGATGGGCTAGATGGATTAGCAGCAGGTGTTGCATTAATTTCATGTGTTACAATGTTTGTAATAGCTGTTTTAAATCAAAGATGGGAGGCAGCTATATTAACTAGTATATTAAGTGGCTCCATATTGGGTTTTTTACCCTATAATTTTAATCCTGCATCTATATTTATGGGGGATACTGGATCTCAACTTTTAGGATATTTGCTAGCAGCTATATCTATAGAAGGGGCTATTAAGTCTGCCACAGCTTTTGCTATAGTTGTACCAATATTAGCATTAGGGCTACCTATCTATGATACATTATTTGCTATGATTAGAAGAAAGATAAATGGAAAACCAATAATGCAAGCGGATAGAGGGCATCTTCATCATAGACTTTTAGATATGGGATTAACCCAACGCCAAGCAGTTGTAATAATGTATTTAATAAGTGCTGTATTAGGAAGCTTTGCCATAATAGCTATGCAAATAAGTAATCAGAAATCATATTTTTTACTTGCAACGATAATGCTAGCTCTTATATTAATAGCATGGAAATGTGGATTTTTTAAACATAAAGAATAAGGAGGCAAGAAAAGTGAATAAGGTAAAAACTATTACTATATTTGGAACTAGACCAGAAGCTATAAAAATGGCTCCTCTAGTTAAAGAATTAGAAAAAAGAGGAGAAATAGAAAATAAGGTTTGCGTAACGGCACAACATAGAGAAATGTTAGATCAGGTTTTAGAATTGTTTAATATAAAGCCAGATTTTGATCTTAATATAATGAAATCAAAACAAAGTCTTACAGGTATAACTACTAGAGTATTAGAAGGATTGGAAGAAATTTTTGACAAAGAGCAACCAAATTTAATATTAGTTCACGGTGACACAACTACAACTTTTGCAGGGGCTTTAGCAGGTTTCTATAAGCAAATCAAAGTAGGACATGTAGAAGCGGGATTAAGAACTTTTGATAAATATTTTCCTTTTCCAGAGGAAATGAATAGAAAACTTACAGGGAGTATAGCAGATTTGAATTTTGCGCCTACTATAGGTTCTAAGAATAATTTATTAAGAGAAGCTATAGATGAAGAAAGTATATTTGTAACAGGAAATACGGTTATAGATGCCATGGAGTTTACTGTAGAACAGGGTTATGTCTTTGAAAATAACAATTTAAATAGAATAGATTATAAAAATAAAAAGGTTATAATGGTTACAGCTCATAGAAGAGAAAATTGGGGAGAAGGTATAGAAAATATTTGCAGTGCCTTAAAAACTGTAGTGGAAAAATATAATGATGTTGAGATTGTATATTTAGTTCATTTAAATCCAGTGGTGAGGGATACAGTTTATAGAACATTAGGAGATTTAGAAAGAGTACATCTATTAGATCCATTGGATACAAAGGAAACTCACAATTTAATGAATAAATGTTATATGTTAATGACAGATTCAGGTGGACTTCAAGAAGAAGCACCTCATTTAGGTAAGCCTGTTTTAGTGTTAAGAGATGTAACAGAAAGACCAGAAGCTGTAAAAGTAGGTACAGTTAGATTGGTGGGAACAGATAAAAAAGTTATAGTGAAGGAAGCATGTGACTTAATAGAAAATAAACAAAAGTATGATAATATGAGAAAAGCTATAAATCCATATGGAGATGGAAAGGCATCAGCTAGGATAGTAGATAGTATATTATATTATTTTGGTAAGACAGAAAAAAGGCCAAAGGAATTTTACATTAATAAATAAAAAAAATAAAATATGGTTAAAATAAAAAAGGTGACATAATTGTATTATTTTTATGTTGCTTTTTTTATAAAAACAATTGAAGGAATAAAAAAATATTAATTCATTGTTATTTGTCTAAATTGTACTAAATACTATATAAAACAGTGAATTTTATAATTAATTTTTTATTAATTTTTTATTAATTTATAGCTTAATTATAGATTTTTGAAAACAAATAGCGAAATTTAAAAAAATAATCAAAATAATTCATGACAAATAAAATATTGTGAATTTTGAGCCAAATGATAAAATTGCATAAAATATTTTAATTAATTCTTTAGTATAGAAATTAATATATATTTAAAGATAACTAGCGAATTTTATTGTTTAAAACGTTTTAATTAGGAATGAAGGGTATAATAAGCTATAAATCATTGTAATTAAAATTTTGACTATTATAGTATAAGTTATATAATTAGTTATCACAAAGATAACTCCGGAGGAATTATAATTGATAAAAGAAATTAAAGAAATGATTTCTAAAATAACAATATTTAATTGTATAATAGGAATAACTTTTTTTATTATTATTTGTATAGCATTTAATATTAGTTATAGTTTCTGTTTTTTAACAGGATTAATTATAGCTAATATTAATCTATTTATAAGTACTAAGACTACTAATATGGTAATAGTAAAAAATAAAAATTCTATATTCTCTATATTAGGTTTTTTTATTAGAATTAGTATTGTGTGTGTTTTAGCTCTTTTATTGTCTAAAGATAACACAAAAAATATTATTCCTTTTTTACTTGGATATAGTTCAAATTTTATATCTATAATATTTTATGGAACCAATTTAGGTAAAAATAAAGTATAAAAGGAAGTGATGAATTGGAGAAGATTTTACCATTATTTTATATTAACTTATTTGGATATAAATTTGGGATTACTTCGAGTTTAATAATTCAATGGGTAATCATTGCAATAGTAGCATTATTAAGTATTATATTAACCAAAAATTTAAATAAAGTTCCAGATAAAAAGCAAACAGTTATGGAAATGATGTTAGATTTAGTTAGAAATTTAGTTAATCAAAATATGGGAGAAGAATTTAAAAGTTTTATTCCATTTATAGGAACACTTATGATATATCTATTGCTTATGAATTTAGTTGGATTATTAGGTTTAAAACCACCAACTTTAGATTATAGTGTAGTGTTAGGGATAGCTCTAATATCTTTTGTAGTAATACAAGGATATGCTATAAAAAAGTGTGGATTAAAAGATTACTTTGTAGGCTATGGTAAACCATATTTATTTTTATTACCTATAAATTTAATAGAAAGAGTAATGCTTCCAATATCTTTAAGTTTGAGATTGTTTGGTAATATTATGGCAGCAGTACTTATTATGGATTTGGTTTATTCAGCTTTAGCTAGTATAAGTGGGTTTGCTCAATTAGTAATTCCTATTCCACTTCACATGTATTTTGATGTGTTTGATGGAACTATTCAAATGGTGATATTTGTTATGTTAACTATGATTAACATAAAGGTAACAGCAGAACATTAATAAAAATATTAATTTTGTAATTTAAAGGAGGAATTTGGCATGGATCCAAAAGCATTTATATCAGGAATGGCGGCTTTAGGAGCAGGAATAGCAGCATTAGCTTGTATAGGAGCAGGAATAGGTACAGGAACTGCTACAGGAAAGGCTGTAGAGGGGGTTTCAAGACAACCAGAAGCAAGTGGTAAAATAATGAGTACTCTTGTTGTAGGTAGTGCCTTTTCAGAAGCAACAGCAATTTATGGATTAATAGTAGCATTATTTTTAATATTTAAGATTTAAGGTAATTTAATTTTATAAGTACCTATTTATTTTAAGTTATAGGTGCTTATAAAATTTAAGGCCGAAGGGAGGCTTCTTATATATGAATATAAGCATTCCGCAAGTTATAGCTGCAATATTAAATTTTATTATACTGCTTTTAATAGTAAAACATTTTTGGTTTGATAAGATAGCTGCTATAGTTGATTCAAGACAAAATGAGATTATAAATAAAATAGAAGATACAGATAAGAACCAAAAATTAGCATTAGAATTAAAAGAAAAAAATCAAATAGAACTAAGTAATGCAAAAAAAGAAGGTAAGACTATAGTAGAGGGATATAAATCAAAAGCTGAGAAAGTATATGATGATATTCTTAAAGAAGCTCATGAAGAAGCAGAGGAAATAATAAAAAAATCAAAACTAGAAGCGGAAAGACAAAAGAAAAACGCAGAAGAAGAAATAAAGAGAGATGCTGTAGAACTTGCAGTATTAGTTTCTTCTAAAACGTTAGAAAAAACTATTGATGATCTTGAACATAGAAGACTTATAAAGGATTTTATAAGTAAGGTAGGTATATAACTATGTATGAATATTTAGATAAAAGATATGCTTTAGCTCTTTATAAAGTAGCAGAAGAGAAAAATAAAGTAAATGAATATTTAAAAGATCTAAAAGAAGTAGTAAATATAATAAAAAATAGTGATGATATTTACAAAATACTAAAACATCCAGAAATAAGCACTTCTAGAAAAAAAGAAATATTTACTGAAATATTTAAAGATAAAATAGACGATGGGATTTTATCATTTTTACTAATATTAATAGAAAAAGATAGAATTTTATATTTAGAAGAAAAGCTAAAACAAATGGAAAAAATCTATTTAGAAAAAAATAACATGGTTTTAGCTAATGTTAAAACAGTAATTCCTTTATTAGAGGATGAAAGAGCTGAATTAATAAAAAAATTAGGAAATAAATATAATAAAGAAATAATATTAGAAGAAGAAATAGATAAAAGCATACTCGGAGGAGTATATGTAAGAGTTGGAGACGATGTTTTAGATGGTACTTTAAGTACAAGACTAAAAGACATTAAAAAAATGATGCTCAAGAGAGAATAGAGGTGAGATTATGCATATAAAGCCAGAAGAAATAACATCAATAATAAAGCAACAAATAGAAAAATTTAATACTAATATAGAAACTGTAGACTCTGGAACAATAATTCAAGTAGGAGATGGAATTGCCAGAGTTTATGGATTAGAAGATTGTATGGAAGGGGAACTTATAGAATTCCCAAATGATGTTTATGGAATGGCATTAAACTTGGAACAAGATAATGTAGGCTGTGTTATATTAGGATCTGAAGAAGGCATAAAAGAAGGCGATGTAGTAAAAAGAACTGGTAAAGTAGTTGAAGTTCCTGTTGGAGAAGCTTTAATGGGAAGAGTTGTAAACTCTTTGGGTGTAACTATAGATGGTAAAGGTCCAGCATTAACTACTGAAACTAGAGCAGTTGAAGTACCAGCACCTGGAATTATAGACAGACAATCTGTAAAAGAGCCACTACAAACAGGAATAAAAGCTATAGATTCTATGATACCTATAGGAAAAGGACAAAGAGAATTAATTATAGGGGACAGACAAACAGGAAAAACAGCTATAGCAATGGATACAATACTTAATCAAAAAGGTAAAGATGTAATATGTATATATGTTGCTATAGGACAAAAACAATCTACAGTAGCACATATAGTTAATGACTTAACTAAGATGGGAGCTATGGATTATACTATAGTAGTTTCATCTACCGCATCAGATTCAGCTCCATTGCAATATCTAGCACCTTATGCTGGATGTAGTATGGGTGAATATTTTATGCATAAAGGAAAAGATGTATTAATAGTATATGATGACTTATCTAAGCACGCAGTAGCTTATAGAACAATGTCTCTATTACTTAAGAGACCACCAGGAAGAGAAGCTTTCCCAGGAGATGTATTCTATTTACATTCTAGATTGTTAGAAAGATCTGCTAGGTTATCAGAAAAACTAGGTGGTGGTTCATTAACTGCTTTACCAATAGTAGAAACTTTAGCAGGAGATGTTACTGCATATATACCAACTAATGTTATATCAATAACAGATGGTCAGATATTCTTAGAATCTGAGTTGTTTAATGCAGGACAAAGACCAGCAGTTAATGCTGGAATATCAGTATCTAGAGTTGGTGGAAATGCCCAAATTAAGGCAATGAAGCAAGTAGCAGGTACATTAAGATTAGAGTTAGCACAATATAGAGAATTAGCTGCTTTTTCACAATTCGGCTCTGATTTAGATAAAGAATCAGTAAAAAGATTGGAAAAAGGTAAAAGATTAGTTGAGATATTAAAACAAACTCAATATAATCCTATGTCTGTAGAAAAAGAAATAATAATTCTTTATTCAGCAGTTAATAATCATCTTATAGATATACCTGTAAATAAAATAAAAGATTTTGAAAAAGAATTATTTAATTATATGGACACTCATTATAGAGATATAGGAAAAGAGATATTGGAAAAGAAAAAATTAACTGATGAGCTTAAGAGCAAGCTAGATAAGGCTATAAATGATTTCAAAAATGTATTTTTATCAGAGATTTAATATCTCTGAAGGAGGTAAAATATGGCAGGCGCAGGGCTTATCGGAATAAAGAGAAGAATAAAATCTGTAACTAATATAAGAAAAATAACAAAAGCTATGGGACTTGTAGCTACTGCTAAACTTAGAAAATCAAGAGTTAATCTAGAAATAGGTAAACAATATTATAATGAGTATAAAATAGTATTGCAAGATGTAATTAACTCTGTAGAAGATAGAAATGTTTATATAGATGGTAATGGTAGCAGTAAGAAATTATATGTTATATTTACATCTGATTCAGGTTTATGTGGTGGCTTTAATGTGTCCATAGTAAAGAATATTGCAGATGAAATAAAAAAGGATAAAGAAAATTCTTTAGTTATAGCGATAGGGCAAAAAGGAAGAATGTATCTAAGAAAATTAGGTATAGAAACTTTATCAGAATATGTAGATATACCAGATGTTCCTACTATAAAAGAAGCTAGTACTATAGCAAAGAATATAATTAAACTTTATAGTAATAAAGAAGTAGGAGAAATTTTCGTAGTTTATTCACAATTTTATTCACCTGTAAAACAACAGGTTTTAGTTAATAAAATTTTACCTTTTGCTAAAGAAGACAAGAAAGATACTAAAGATGATAAATATATAGAATTTAATCCACCAGTAGCTGATCTTATTGATGAGATTTTAGAAAATTATCTAAAAGCCACTATATTGAATTGTTTTTATAATTCAAAAGCTAGTGAAAATGGATCTAGAATGACAGCAATGAATGGCGCAACTGATAATGCCAATGATTTGCTAGATGATTTAAATTTACAATTTAATAGAATAAGACAAAGTGCTATTACACAAGAAATATCAGAAATAGTTGGTGGTGCAGAAGCTCAAAGGTAGGAGGTGTAGCATAATGCCAAATTTAGGTAAGGTAATACAAATAATAGGACCGGTTATAGACATAAAATTTGATTCAGAAAATCTTCCAGATTTGTTTAATGCATTAGAAATAAATGCTGGTGATAGAAAAATTATAGCTGAAGTTGAACAACATGTAGGAGATGACACTGTTAGAGCTATAGCTATGGAAGGTACTGAAGGACTAAAGAGAGGTATGAAAGTTTTAGATACAGGAAGCCCAGTTTCAGTACCAGTAGGTAAAGAAGTTTTAGGAAGATTATTTAATGTTTTAGGACAGCCGATAGATAGAGCTGGAGAGTTTAAATCAGAACAAAAATATCCTATTCACAGACCAGCTCCAAGTTTTGCAGAACAATCTGTAGAACCAGAAATATTTGAAACAGGTATAAAAGTAATAGACCTTTTAGCACCTTATGAAAAAGGTGGTAAAATAGGACTATTTGGAGGAGCCGGAGTAGGAAAAACTGTATTAATACAAGAACTAATTAATAATATAGCTAAAGAACATGGTGCATTATCAGTGTTCACAGGTGTTGGAGAAAGAACAAGAGAAGGAAACGATCTTTACTATGAGATGAAAGATTCAGGCGTCATAGACAAAACAGCATTAGTATTTGGACAAATGAATGAACCACCAGGAGCTAGAATGAGAGTAGCTCTTACAGGTTTAACAATGTCAGAATATTTTAGAGATCAAGGTCAAGATGTATTATTATTTATAGATAATATTTTCAGATTTACTCAAGCTGGATCAGAGGTTTCAGCTCTTTTAGGAAGAATTCCAAGTGCTGTTGGATATCAGCCAACATTAGCAACTGAAATGGGAGCCTTACAAGAGAGAATAACATCTACAAAAAATGGTTCTATAACATCTGTTCAAGCAGTATATGTTCCAGCAGATGACTTAACAGATCCAGCGCCAGCAACAACATTTACTCATTTAGACGCAACAACAGTTTTATCAAGATCTATAGTAGAACTTGGAATTTATCCAGCAGTAGATCCATTAGAATCTTCATCTAGAATGTTAGATCCTAGAATAATAGGTGAAGAACATTATGAAGTAGCTATAAAGGTTAAAAATGTACTTGAAAGATATAGAGAACTTCAAGATATAATAGCTATATTAGGTATAGATGAACTTTCAGAAGAAGATAAATTAGTAGTTGGCAGAGCAAGAAAAATACAAAGATTTTTATCTCAACCATTTACAGTAGCAGAACAATTTACAGGAATGCAGGGTAAATATGTGCCTATAAAAGAAACCGTTAGAGGTTTTAAAGAAATATTAGAAGGCAAACATGATAATATTCCAGAATCAGCTTTCTTATTCCAAGGAACTATAGAGGAAGTTATAAAGAAAGCTCAAGAGATGGAAGCATAATTATAAATAGGTTAATAAGAGGAGATTAATATGAAAGATAATCTAAACCTTACTATATTTACTCCTGAAAAAAATATTAAAATTGGAGAGGTAAAAGAAGTAATGACTGAAGGATTGGATGGTGAGTTAGCCGTACTTTCTAATCATGTCAATATGATTACTTACTTAAAGCCAACTATTACAAAGTATATAGACTTAAATGGTAATAAAAAAAATATATTTACATCTAGTGGAGTATTAAAGGTACGAGATAATGATATATACATTATCTGTGATGCTAGCGAAAAACCAGAAGATATAGATATAAAAAGGGCAGAAGAAGCTAAAAAAAGAGCAGAAGAAAGATTGTTAAATAAAAAAGAAATAGATGTAAAAAGAGCAGAATTAGCATTGTTTAGATCTATTGCTAGAATTAGAACTAAAGAACTTTAAATAAATTTTTATAGCTTACAAGGTATACATAACTTTTATAGTGTTAAAGTTATGTATACCTTGTAAGCTTTTTTGGTAAGTATTTCAAAAATAATTCACATTTTTTATTAAGAATTATATATTAATAATATATTAGGCTTGAATACAATTAGCAATTAGTGTAAATAATCTAAAGAGGAAGGGGGATATGTAGATGAACAAAAAAATAAAACTTGGAATATTAATTGTCTTAATATTTTTTATAACAACAATCTTGTTTATACCTAAGAATTATTCTAAAGCAAAGGATAAAGATGAATTATTTTTTGAGATAGTAGATAAGACAAATAGTAATATAGTTGAAGTAGGAGGTAAGGTAACCTTCTCTACAAAATTACAAAATGAAGAATTTGCTAGGGAAATGTGTTCTTATTTAGACGTGGATAAAGATTTTAATAAAAACTTATCTGATAAAAATGGCAATTATAATATATATTTTTATAATAAAGAAATATCAGGAAATATCAATGTAAAGAAATATAATAATGAAAATATAGTTATGATAGATTTTAAAAGTGCTACATTAAATAAAAGATTTATAGATTTTAAAAATAGCGTAAAGTCATATTTAAATTTAAATAATAAAAAAGATTATGTTTTTGAATATTTAAAGGCAGAAAATAATAGTAAAGATTTAAAAAAAATAAATAATGATATAAAATCAATTTTAAATAAAAATAGTGCTAAAAATATAGAAACCATAAAATTAGATAATGGATATAGCACTACAGCTTATACAAAAAGATATACTCCAATAAATGTCTGTGGCAAAAAAATAGATTTTAATTATGCTATATGTAAATATAATTCACAAAAAACATATTTAATATTAGGGACACCACAGATAGATCTAACATATTAGTAATATCGAAATGGAGGATAATAATGGATAAGATAGTGATTAATGGTGGAAGTAAGTTAAAAGGTGATGTGAACATAAGTACAGCTAAAAATTCAGTATTACCAATCATTGCAGGTAGCATATTGAGTGGAGATAAATGTGTTATAGATAATGCACCAATGCTAGAAGATGTATTTGTTATTGGAGAAATTTTAAAAAGTATTTCAGCTAATGTTAATATAGATGAGGTTAATAGCAGAGTTATAATAGATTCTAAACCAGTAGATAATTTAGAACCTGATAGTGATTTAGTAAAAAAAATGAGAGCATCATTTTTGTTGATGGGGCCTATGATCTCTAGGTTTGGTAAATTTAAGATATCATTGCCAGGAGGATGTAATATAGGTACAAGACCCATAGATCTACACTTAAAAGGATTCACTGCTCTTGGAGCTAAAGTTAATATAGGACATGGCTATGTAGAAGCTGTAGCAGATAATTTGATAGGAAATAAAATTTATTTAGATTTTCCTTCTGTAGGAGCTACTGAAAATATAATGATGGCAGCGGTTATGGCAAAAGGAGAAACTATTATAGAAAATGCAGCAGAGGAACCAGAAATAGAGGATTTAGGAAGATTTTTAAATAGCATAGGAGCAAATGTTATAGGAGCAGGAACAGATACAGTAAGAATAATAGGTGTAGATGAATTAAAAGGTACAACACACAGACCTATATATGATAGGATAGAGGCAGGAACTTTTATGATAGCTGCAGCTATTACTAAGAGTAGAATAAAAATAAATGGTGTTATAGAAGAACACTTAAAGCCTATAATTGCAAAACTCACAGAAATGGGTGTGTATATAAAAATAAATGGAGAAACTGCTATAGTAGATGGAAGAAAAGCATTAAATCCAGTGGATATAAAAACTATGCCTTACCCAGGTTTCCCAACAGATATGCAAGCTCAGATGATGGCTTTACTATCTACTATAAAGGGAACTAGTATTATTACAGAAACCATATTTGAAAATAGATTTATGCATGTATCTGAAATGAAAAGAATGGGAGCAGACGTAAAAATAGATGGAAGAAGTGCTGTAATAGAAGGCGTAAGTAAGTTAACAGGAACAGAAGTTAAAGCTACAGATTTGAGAGCAGGAGCAGCCCTTATACTATGTGCTTTAGTAGCTGAAGGAAAAACAGAAATAACTGATGTATATCATATAGACAGAGGATATGTAAAAATAGAGGAAAAGTTAAATAAATTAGGAGCAGATATTAAACGTGTATATTAAATTTTAATAATTATATATAATTATTAAGTGGTTGTCACATTAAGAATAAATATTACAATATATTGTGTTAAATTTAAATTTGCAAAACAGTATATTGTATGTAAATTTCTTAATGCGACAGCCACTTTTGTTATGTCTATATAAGGCTTTTAGGTTGTGTATAAAGCTTATTTTTTTACTTAAAATAATATTTACTCTTATCTTAATTATTTATTTAAAAGTATATGTTAGTTATTAATTGAGTTTATAAAAGATCAAAATTAAGTTTTAGCTTATATTTTAGCATAATACATATCTATGGAAAATATAATTGTATAGAAAACTTTATTATGAAAAGAGGGGAAACATGAGAAGATTAAATAATAGGTATACAAACATTAGCAAGTTAGTTATAACAATTTTAAGTACTATATGTATTATGTTAATTTTAAGCTTTGCTTTATCTTTTAGTTGGGATAAAGAGCAAAAAGGTAATAAAACTATAAGTAAAATTGGCTTAGAGAAAAAAAAACAAGAAGAAAAGGTGGATATAAATAAAAAATATAAAGTAAAATCAGAACCAAAAGTTAGAGTTTATTTTGTTAATGAGAAGGTGGTAAGATCAATACCTTTAGAAGAGTATGTAAAAGGTGTTGTCTCAGCAGAAATGCCAGCAGAGTTTCATATAGAAGCACTAAAAGCTCAAGCAGTAGCTGCTAGAACTTATGCTTTAGCTCATATGAAAGGTTTCGGTGAAAACCAATATAATAAAAGAATAAATGCAGATGTATGTGATAGTGTTCAGTCTCAAGTTTTTATGCCTAAAGATAAAAGAATAAAATCCTGGCCAAAAGAAAAGAGAACTGAATATTGGAATAAGATAGAGGAAAGTGTTAATAGTACTAAAGGGAATGTACTTGTATACAACGATGAAATAGTCATGGCTCCATATTATTTCGCTACTAGTAATGGAAATACAGAAGATAGTGAAAATGTGTTTAATAGTGAAGTGCCTTATTTAAAAAGTGTAAAAAGTCCAGGAGAAGAAAAGGCTCCTAAATTTAAAAGTAGTAAAAAAATTTCTTATGATCAATTTATAAGCAGTATAAAAAAACAATATCCCAAGTGTAATATAAATAAAAAAGATATAAATAAAAAAATAGTAATAAAAGAAAAAACGCAAAGTGGAAGTATAAAAAAAATTAAAATAGATAATATAGAAATTAAGGGAACAGAATTTAGAAAAATTTTAGGATTAAATTCATCAAAATTTTCTTTGGAATTTAAAGATAATTATCTTATAGTAAATTGTAATGGTTATGGGCATAATGTAGGAATGAGTCAATGGGGTGCAAATAGTATGGGCAAATCAGGAAAAGAATATGATTATATACTTAAACATTATTATAAAGGAGTAAATATAGAAATTCTTAAATATAAAAATTAGTATTAATAAGTTCTTGCATAACATATAAGTAAAAAAATATATATAAATATAAAAAATAATATAGTTAACAATAGATTTAATTTTAATATATCTAAAGTTAGAAAATATATGTAATAAATCTTTGAATAAGGTTTATAGGGAGCATATTTTTTATTTTTAGAGTGTTAAAATTAAATCTATTTTATTTTAGAAGATGTTTTTAAATTTTTAAAATATTAGATTACCATATAAAAGTTTACAATCATCAACAATTAGATAGTAAATAAAGCAAGAATAATGTTGGATTTTAGGATAAAAAAGGGAAAATTTTTTAATAAAATATGTATTTTTTGCTATGTACTGGACAAACTAAAAAAAGGAGGTGTTGATATGGAAAAAAAACCATCTAATAACAAATCAAACTTTTTTAAGAAGGAGGGCTTTTATGTAGTTTTATTTCTTTGTCTTTGTATAGTAGCTGCTATAGCAGCAATTACAGTGAAAAGTAATTCACATGTAAAGAAAGAACCTATTGAAAATAAAGTAGTTCAAAATAAAGAAAAAAAAGATTCGGCAAAGGCTGTAGAGGGAAACTCTAAAAGTTACAATAATGCCCTTGAAGTTAAAAAAGAAGACAACAAAGAAAATGAAAAAGAGAAAAATAAAGAAACTGAAAAAAATAAACAAAATGAAAAGGATACAGCTAAAGTTTCAAAAGATCAAAACAGTAGTTTTGTAAAACCAGTAGAAGGAACTTTAGCAAGGGTATATTCAGAAGATCCAGTATTTTGGAATTCAACTTCAAGTTACAGAGCTAATTTAGGATTAGATATAAAAGCTAAATTAGATTCACCTGTTTGCTCTATTGCAGATGGAAAAGTTGAAGATATAGTTACATCAAGTCAGGATGGTGTAAAGGTAATTATTAATCATCAAAATGGAACAAAGAGTGAATATTCTAATTTAAACCCTAAAGTTAAAGTTACTAAGGGTCAACAAATAAAGCAAGGTTCTGTAATAGGTAATGTAGGAAAAACTACATTAAGAGCAGCATATGAAAAATATGGAGACCATTTACATTTTGCTATGATGAAGGGAAATAAATACATAAATCCTTCAAAATATATTAAATATTAATAAGGATGCCATTTTCCGCTTTTATGCGGAAAGTGGCTAAATATAAATGAATTTAATCCTTTATATAAGCATATTTATAATTATAAAGGGATTAAGGAGGTAGCACTTTGAAAGATTACATTGAAGAAAGAGTTCTTGAAGTAGCACATTATATTATAGATTCTAAAGCTACTATAAGAAAAACAGCCAAAGTTTTTGGAGTAAGTAAAAGTACAATACACAAAGATATGACGGAAAGGTTACCTAAAATAAACCCTCAAATTGCTGAAGAAGCAAAAGAAATACTAGATTATAATAAAGCAGAGAGACACATAAGAGGTGGAAAAGCTACAAAGATGAAATATAAAGCTATTGAAGGTTAATTACATTCCTATTATAATTAGAATAGATAGTTATGAGAAAAATAGTAAATATTCTCATAATTTATATATAACTACAATAGAGTAGGAGTGGATACGGGAATGTTTTTTAGTGTAGGAACAGATATGGGAATCGATTTAGGGACAGCTACAGTACTTGTATATATGAAGGGAAAAGGTGTAATTTTAAATGAGCCTTCAGTAGTAGCTATAGACAGAAATAAAAATAGAGTTTTAGCTGTTGGACAAGAAGCTAGAGAAATGATTGGTAGAACACCAGGTAATATAGTGGCTATAAGACCTATGAGGGACGGAGTAATATCTGATTATGATATTACTGAGAAGATGTTAAAATATTTTATTGGAAAAGCTTGTGGGAAGAAAAAAATATCTGCACCAAGGGTAGTAATATGTATTCCATCAGAAGCTACAGAAGTTGAAAAAAGAGCTGTTATGGATGCAGCTAGAAATGCTGGAGCTAAGAAGGTATTCTTAATAGAGGAACCTTTAGCAGCTGCTATTGGTGCAGATTTAGATATAACTAAGGCTAGTGGAAGTATGATTATAGATATTGGCGGAGGTACTACAGATATAGCTGTTATTTCCCTTGGTGGTATAGTAGTAAGATCATCTATAAAAATAGCAGGGGACAAGTTTGATGATGCTATAATAAAATATATAAGAAAAAAACATAAGCTTATGATAGGAGAAAGAACAGCTGAAGATTTGAAGATAAAAATAGGGTCTGCGTTCCCTAAAGGTGATAATATATCAATTGATATAAGGGGAAGAGACTTGATTACAGGATTACCAAAAAATCTAACTGTGACCTCAGAGGAAATGAGAGAAGCACTACAGGATACTGTAAATGCAATAGCAGAACTTACTCATTCAGTACTAGAAAAGACCCCACCTGAATTGTCAGCTGATATAGCAGATAAAGGTATAATAATGACAGGTGGAGGTGCATTACTTACAGGTCTTAGTGATTTAATAGAAAATGTTAATAAAGTACCAGTACATATAGCAGAAAATCCTGTATCTTGCGTTGCGGAAGGAACTGGCAAGATGCTAGAATATTTAGATAAAATGGGAATATCAGAATCTGGTGATGGATTAAATCTGGTATAGAAAATATAAATAATTACATATAAAAATAAAGCTCTTGAGTAATGTTCATGAGCTTTATTTTTTATAATAAAAAATATTAAATTATGATAACATTTTTAAATATCTAATATATAGCAGCAGTGTAAGATTGAATGAGCAATAACCTTAGCTATATTTAATATTAAGCTTAGCCTAGTATTAGCAGAAGTAAATATATCACAGTTATCGTTTGAGTCCACAATACCAACGATTGAACAATCTCCTACTTTAGGAAGTGTTTTGCCAACGCCTTTACCAGGCTGTATGGGAAAGTTTCTCACTTGGATTTGCCCTATATTATTCTTATCGCCAAGACAAGCATCTATACCTATTATAGAAGTATTAGGGTATGAGCTTTTAATTTTTTTTATAGTTTCATCTATATTTAAAGCATGTATAGGTTCATCTAAAGTTCCATATAATTTTAAGGGTATATTCTTATATTTTAATATGGTTCCTACTAAAGGACCAAGGCAATCCCCTATACATCTATCAGTACCTATGCATATTATTATTGTATCTTTATTTAAATATTTTTTAAGAGAATTTGCTATTTTATAATAAGATAATGCTTCTGTGTAATGAGTTTTTTCTATATTCAAAACACACCCCTCCTTATATTAATATATATGAATATAAGGAGTTAAATATTATTGGATTTTATTCTTAAGAACATGGATTTTTTCTTTTTTTAAATCAAAAACCATTTCTTTTATAGGAGTCTTATATATATAGTGGAACATTTATGTTAGAGCATACAGTTTCAAGAGGGGAAAAATCTGATACTGCCATTGTATCTAATGTTATGGCTATTAAATCGAATTTTTCAGGAGAAAAACTTTGAAATTTTTTTAGTAGATGAAGTAAAACCATACTATCCTTTCTGCCAGATAACACAACAGCTATTTTATATCCATTTTGTATTAAATTAAAGTCTCCTACTGCTCTTCTAAGTTTTCCTAATAATCTTTGCAATATATTCCTCCCTAAATATATTATAGATTAATAAATTTATATTATAAATGAATGTACGAAAACAAAATAGTAAGAAAAACGTAGTATTCAAGAGTAAAAACTATATATCGGGTATTAGAATTGATATAAAGGCTATAAATTTTATTTGAATTTATATTAATAAATAGATATACTATTTCTTGTCGATACGACACAAAAAAATGTGCTGGCATGGCTCAATTGGCAGAGCAGCTGACTTGTAATCAGCAGGTTGTAGGTTCAAGTCCTATTGCCAGCTCCATATGTGGAGGAGTTCCCGAGTGGCCAAAGGGGGCAGACTGTAAATCTGTTGCGATTCGCTTCGATGGTTCGAATCCGTCCTCCTCCACCATGTTTATTTTAATGGGCGCATAGCTCAGCTGGGAGAGCATCTGCCTTACAAGCAGGGGGTCACAGGTTCGAGCCCTGTTGTGCCCACCATTAAAATTTTATATTGTGCTGGCATGGCTCAATTGGTAGAGCAGCTGACTTGTAATCAGCAGGTTGTAGGTTCAAGTCCTATTGCCAGCTCCATGTATGGAGGAGTTCCCGAGTGGCCAAAGGGGGCAGACTGTAAATCTGTTGCGATTCGCTTCGATGGTTCGAATCCGTCCTCCTCCACCAAACATCTTTACTTATAGTAAAGATGTTTTTATTTTTGTATTTATATAAATTATAATAATATTATAATTGTGATGTTGACATGCATTTTTTTATATGGTATCATTTTTAGTAAATAATAATAAAGAACTCTTATCAAGAGAGGTGGAGGGAAAAGGGCCCTATGAAACCCGGCAACCAGTGTTATTCACTACGGTGCCAATTCCTGCAGTGTTATCTGCAAGATAAGAGAGAGTAGTTAGATTATAACCTCTTCTTATTGAAGAGGTTTTATTTTTTTGGTAAAAATTAGTAATAGGAGGAGTTAACGTGAGAAAATTATTTACATCTGAATCAGTAACAGAAGGGCATCCTGATAAAATATGTGATCAAATTTCAGATGCAGTTTTAGATGCTATATTAGATAAAGATCCTAATGGGAGAGTTGCTTGTGAAACAGCAGTTACAACAGGAATGGTAATGGTAATGGGAGAAATATCAACAAAATGTTATGTTGATATACCAAAACTAGTTAGAGAAACTATAAGAGAAATAGGATATGATAGAGCTAAATATGGATTCGATTGTGAGACTTGCTCTGTAATAACATCAATAGATGAACAATCAGTAGATATAGCTATGGGTGTTGATGAAGCTTTAGAATCTAAAAAGGGTGAAATGGATAAATTGGACGCTGTAGGTGCAGGAGATCAAGGCATGATGTTTGGTTTTGCTACAAATGAAACTAAAGAATATATGCCAATGCCTATAGAAATGTCCCACAAATTATCAAGAAGATTATCAGAAGTAAGAAAAAATGGTACATTACCATATTTAAGACCAGATGGTAAAACTCAAGTAACTGTAGAATACGAAGATGGTAAACCTGTAAGAATAGATGCTATAGTTATTTCAACACAACATGGTCCAGATGTTTCTTTAGAACAAATAGAAAAAGATATTAAAGAACATGTAATAAAAGTTATAGTACCATCAGAATTATTAGATGTAAATACTAAATATTTCATAAATCCAACAGGAAGATTTGTAATCGGTGGTCCTCAAGGAGATTCTGGGTTAACAGGAAGAAAAATAATAGTGGATACTTACGGTGGATATGGAAGACATGGTGGCGGAGCATTTTCAGGAAAAGATCCAACAAAAGTAGATAGATCTGCTGCATATGCTGCAAGATGGGTAGCTAAAAATTTAGTTGCAGCAGGAGTTGCTGATAAGCTAGAAATTCAACTAGCTTATGCTATAGGAGTAGCTAAACCAGTATCTATTTCCGTTGACACATTTGGAACAGGTAAAATTACTGATGAAGAAATAGTTTCAATAGTAAATAAAGTCTTTGATTTAAGACCTGGTGCTATAATAAGAGATTTAGATTTAAGAAAACCTATATATAAACAAGTAGCTGCTTATGGACATTTTGGAAGAACAGATATAGATGTACCATGGGAAAGATTGGACAAGGTAGAGGAAATAAAAAAGTATATGTAAGTTAATGTTAATATAAAAAGGAATGGGTGTGACAATATGCCCATTCCTTTATATTTTTCAATAATAATATGATATAATTGTTTTAAATGACCCAGGTTAAAAAACTATAGTATTTATAATACTTATAAATGGAAATACTATAGATAATAATAATGGAACCAAAAGGATTAGGAGAGATTTTTTATGCAGGAAATACAGGGATTTATAGAGGATATACTTTTTAAAAACGATGAAAATGGATATGTAGTGGCAAAGATAAGAAATGAAAAAGATATTGTAACTATAGTAGGATGCATGCCTTACATAACAGAAGGACAAAATTTAAAATTAAAAGGTAATTGGGTAATCCATCCCCAATTTGGTAACCAGTTTAAGGTAGAAATATGTGAAGAAGTAGTCCCAAATACTATAGCTGGTATAGAAAGATATTTATCCTCAGGAATTATATCAGGTATAGGTCCAGTAACTGCAAAAAAAATTGTGGAAAAGTTTGGAGAGGAAACATTAAATGTATTAGATAACCATATAGAGAGATTAACGGAAATAGAAGGAATAGGTAAGAAGAAAATAGAAACCATATATGAATCTTATATAAAACAAAATGAAGTACGAAATATAATGATGTTCTTTCAAAATTATGGAGTTACACCTAATCAATGTATGAAAGTCTATAAAAGATTTGGAGAAAATTCTATATCAATAGTTAAAGAAAATCCATATATACTTACAGATGAAATAAGAGGAATAGGATTTAAAACTGCAGACAAAATAGCTAGAAGTTTGGGAATAGCAACTAATTCACCTTTTAGAATTCAAAGTGGGATAAATTATATAATAAATGGATTTTGTAGTTTAGGAAATACTTATATGCCTTTAGAGAAACTAATAAGCGAAGCTGTGGATATATTAGGTGTGAAAAAAGAGGAAATACATGAAAATATATATAATAATATGGCAGAAAATAAATTAAAAATAGAAAAGATAAAAGAAGAAACTTGTGTTTTTACCCTACCTTATTATTATTGCGAGTTGGGGGTTACAAAAAAAATACTTAGTTTATCTTTATCACAATATGATAATTTAAACATAAACATAGAAGATGAGATATTAAATTTTGAAAAAGATAATAATATAAAATTTCATGATTCTCAAAGGGAAGCCATAAAAGGCGCCTTAGAAAATGGAGTGGAAATAATAACAGGGGGACCAGGTACCGGAAAAACTACTATAATTAATTGTATAACAGAAATATTTGAAAAAGCTAATATGAGAGTTTTTATGGCAGCACCTACAGGAAGAGCGGCAAAAAGAATGTCTGAAACTACAGGTAGAGAAGCTAAAACAATACATAGAATGTTAGAGATGGGTGTATCTCAAAATGACACAGAAGAAGTCTTTTCTAAAGGTGAAGAAACGCCTTTAGAATGTGATGTAGTAATAATTGATGAAGCTTCTATGATAGATATAATATTAATGAATACACTTTTAAAGGCCATATCACTAGGTACAAGGATAATAATAGTTGGAGATGTGGATCAACTTCCTTCAGTGGGACCAGGGAATGTATTAAGAGATTTAATAGAAAGTAAGTGTGTAAAGGTAGTTAGGTTAAAAGAGATATTTAGACAATCTAAAGAAAGTATGATAATAGTAAATGCTCATAGAATAAATGATGGGGATATGCCAATTATAAATAAAAAAGGTAAAGATTTTTATTTTATAGAATGTAGTGAACATAAAAAAATAGTTAATACATTACTAGAACTTTCAAATAGAAGATTACCTAAATTTAATAAGAGCTGGGATAAAATTCAGGATATACAAATACTATCTCCTATGAGAAAAGGAATATTAGGAGTTTCTAATTTGAATAAGGAATTGCAAGCCGTTTTAAATCCTAAAAATGATTTAAAAAAAGAAATGGAATTTAAGGATTATATATTTAGAGTAGGAGATAAAGTTATGCAAACTAAAAATAACTACTCTTTAAAATGGACTAGAGCGAGTGGTGAGGGAGACGCAGAAGGGTTAGGAATATTTAATGGTGATGTAGGATATATAGAAGATATAGATGAAGAAAAAGAAACAATTCAAATCTTGTTTGATAATGAAAGAAGAGTAGTATATGAAAATTTATATTTTGATGAAATAGATTTAGCCTATGCTGTAACTATTCATAAAAGTCAAGGTAGTGAATTCCCAGTAGTAATTATGCCAGCGTTTCAAGGGCCACCACTTTTAATGAATAGAAATTTATTATATACAGGAATAACGAGAGCTAAAAAGCTTGTTGTTTTAGTAGGAGCTTTAAAAGCTATTAATTTTATGGTGCAAAATGATAAGATTTTTGAAAGATATTCTCTTTTAAAGTGGCGTATTAGTAATGTTTTAGATAATGAGATTATAAATGAAGAATAATATATTATATAAAGGGTGAAACTGTATGTCTTTACTTAAAAGGTCGAAAAAGGGATATGAAATTAATGAATTTAGTGAGGTTATATTAAATTGGTGTAAAGGTAGAGAAAAATTTTTAAATGTGGTATCGATACCTTATAATACTACAAGTTTTTTTGTAGATGCCATAGTGTATTTAATAAATAATAAATATAATATTTTATATATAACAAATGAAGATGAAAAAAGTATAGACATAATACAAAACATAAAGAAAAGAAGTGACTTTAGACAATATTCGTATATAAGAAAAAGTAAATTGAACATAGCTTCAAATTTTAAAGTTACTAATTTTAATGTGGCATTTAATATGGATGAAAAATTTGATTTTATAATATACGATGATTTAAGTAGTTATGCAAATCTTAATGAAGATAGTATAAAAGATTTAATTTTGTCTAAACTTAACAATGAAGGTAAATGTATAATTTATTCAATAGAAAATTTGTTCCCTAATAGCAGAAGCATTTATATCCCATTTAAAAAAGATAGAATGCCTATAATAGAGCCAAGGACTTTATTAACTAGAATAAATATAAGCTATGAAATCCCATTTATTATTTATGATTATATGAAATGGTCTTTTCAGTCTAAAAGAAAAGTAATTATATATACTCCTTCATATTTTATTAGCGAAAATTTATATGATTATTTTCAAAACTATATAAGTAAAATTGATATAAATATAATAATAGATATAGGCTTAGATTCAAATAAGAGCCTACTTAATTTTAAAAAGATGAAGGAAGGTATATTTATAACTCATCTATTTTATGATGAATTTTCAAAGCTAAAGGATATAGATCTAATAATTTATGGTTCAGATAAAAATAAATTTAATTATAAAGAATTAATATATTTGTGTGGTACTGTAGGGAGAGGTGAATACGATTTTAAAGGTGAAATTATATTTTTAGCTAATGGAGAAACTATACATATGGAAAAAGCTAAAAATATAATAAGAGACTTTAATAAAGAAGCATGGGAATTAGGATTTTTAAACATATAAAATATATTATTGAATGTATAGAAGAAGTAATATATCCCTATGAAAATAAATGCGTAATATGTGAAAAATATGTAGAAGAAGATCTAATATGCAAAGAATGTTTTAATTCCATAAGATTTTGTAATGATATTAAACTTATTAAAAAGGGAGAAACTTGGTTTTCAGCATTTCCTGCTTGTTATTATTCAGGTATAATGATGGAACTTATATTAAATTTAAAATATAAAAGTGATTTTAAAAGTGGAGAAGTAATAGCTAATTTAATGTGTAGAAGATTAAAAAAAATTGATATAAGTACGGATATTATAACCTTTGTTCCATCTAGTAAAAAGTCCCATAAAAAAAGAGGCTATAATCAAAGTGAATATCTTGCTAAACTTATAAGTAAAAGTATTGATGTTCCCATAGCCTACTGCTTAAAAAAGAATGCAAATTCAAAAGATCAAATAGGGTTAAATGGAGCGGAAAGATGGCTAAATGTTAAGGATAGCTTTAAAGTTTATAATCAAAATTATATAAAAAATAAAAAAGTAATTTTGATTGATGATGTTTTAACTACAGGCGCTACATCATTTTATTGTGCTAATGAGTTAAAAAAGAATGGTGCGAGAGAAATTTTTATATTGACTGCGGCAAAAAGTGATGTATAATTTAAATATAGTAAAATTAGGTTTGTGGTTGAAAGTCGATGCCAGTCGCAGGCAAAACGATCCACGTAAGTTAAATAAAAATATTTAATGAGCATGGTGCGGCTTAGAAGTAAGTCCTGCCGTTATTAAAAACGAGAGGGTTAGTAGTGAGAAGACAAACTCTGGGTAGCAAAAATTCCAGCAGGCGAGTGTGGGGTCAAAAACCAGGTCAACTAATTTTAACTAATTAAGGCTTATAGTTTAACTATAGGTCTTATTTTTATAATAATATTAAATAATCTATATTAACAAAAAAACGTTATAAATAACTTAATATTTTGTAAATTTCAAAAATTGCTATTGAGTTTTTTAAAAAATAGTATTAGAATATAAATAACATAAGAAGACACAACAATATAAAAAAACATAATCAAGAACAGAAAGAGGGGCTGAAGAATGAAAATAACAGTAATAGGCAAAAATATTGAAATAACAAATGCTTTAAGGGAGACAGTTGAAAAGAAGCTGTCAAAGCTTGAAAGATTTTTCAACCCTGATGTAGTGGCAACAGCTACATTGAGTGTACACAAAAATAAGCAAACTATAGAAGTTACAATACCATTTCATGGTGTTATATTAAGAGGTGAAGAAACAACAGAGGATATGTATGCATCTATAGACATGGTAATAGATAAATTAGAAAGACAAATAAGAAAACAAAAAACTAAACTTCAACGCAAAATTCACGATGGTTCATTAAGGTTTCAATATATACCAGATTATGAAAGTGGAGAAAATAAAGACAATAAGATAGTAAAGACTAAAAAGTTTGCTATGAAGCCAATGTCTTCAGAAGAAGCAGTTTTGCAAATGGAACTTTTAGGACATAATTTCTTTGTATATCAAAATGCTGATACAGAGGAAGTTAATGTTATATATAGAAGAAAAGATGGTAATTATGGTTTGATAGAACCTGAATTCTAAAATGATATATTAATAAAAATTTATATAAAAGTAGACATACACAGGAGTGTATGTCTACTTTTTATATAAATAAGGGTTATAAGACTAGGGTTTACTATAATTAATTATTATTTACAAATTTACATAATTATTATTTTAAAAAGTTGAATGGAATATAGTTAAATGATATAATTTATAAAGTTAAGACCTATAAAATTTGATAAATAGTGAGGATGAATAGTATGGGAATTTTAAATAAAATATTTGGTACATATAGCGAAAGAGAACTTAGAAGAGTTAATCCTATAGTAAATAAAATAGAAGCTTTAGATGAAAAAATGCAATCCTTAAAAGATGAAGATTTCAAATTAAAAACTGAGGAATTTAAAAGTAGACTAGAAAAAGGGGAAAAACTGGATGATATTTTACCAGAAGCCTTTGCATTAGTTAGAGAGGCAGCACATAGAACTATAGGGCTTAAGCATTATAAAGAACAATTAATTGGTGGTGTAGTGTTGCATCAAGGTAGAATTGGAGAAATGAAAACTGGTGAAGGTAAAACTTTAGTTGCCACATTACCAGCATATGTAAATGCATTAACAGGAAAAGGGGTACATATAGTTACAGTTAATGATTATTTGGCAAAAAGAGATAGAGATTTAATGGCCCCAGTATATGAGTTTTTAGGATTAAAAGTGGGGGTTATTTTACATAACTTAAATAATGAAGAGAGACAAGAGGCTTATGCTTCAGACATAACTTATGGCACAAATAGTGAATTTGGGTTCGATTACTTAAGAGATAATATGGTTGTTTATAAAGAAGAAAGAGTTCAAAGAAAATTAAACTTTGCAATTGTGGATGAGGTTGACTCTATATTAATAGATGAAGCTAGAACTCCATTAATAATATCAGGCCAAGGGGAAAAGTCTACAGAATTTTATAAGGTTGCAGATTATTTTGCTAAATCTTTAGTAGCTGAAAAAGATTTTACAATAGATGAAAAAGCTAATTCAGCTATGCTTACAGATGAAGGTGTTAATAAAGCAGAAAATTTCTTTAAAGTAGATAACTATGCTGATGCAGAAAATATGGAAATACAACATCATGTGGTTCAAGCGTTAAAAGCTAATTATGTAATGAAAAAAGATAAAGATTATATGATTAAGGATGGAGAAATTCTAATAGTTGATGAGTTTACAGGAAGAGCTATGGAAGGAAGAAGATATAGCGATGGTTTGCATCAAGCTATAGAAGCTAAAGAAGGCGTTAGAGTAGAAAGAGAATCTAAAACTTTAGCTACGATAACTTATCAAAACTATTTTAGAATGTTCAATAAATTATCCGGTATGACAGGAACAGCTCAAACAGAAGAAAATGAATTTAGAGAAATCTATGGATTAGACGTAATTGTTATACCTACACATGAACCTATAGCAAGAATAGATAATGCAGATGTAGTATATAAAACAGAAAAGGGTAAATTTAAAGCTATAGTTGATGAAATAGTAGAGAGACATGAAAAAGGTCAGCCAATGTTAGTAGGTACAGTAAGTATAGAAAAATCAGAAATGTTATCTTCTATGTTAAAGAAAAAAGGTGTCCCTCACCAAGTATTAAATGCTAAATACCATGAAAAGGAAGCAGATATAATTTCTCATGCAGGGGAATATGGTATGGTAACAATAGCTACTAATATGGCAGGTCGTGGTACAGATATAAAACTTACTAAAGAAGCTGAAGAAGCTGGTGGACTTATGATTATAGGTACAGAAAGACATGAGTCTAGAAGAATAGATAATCAATTAAGAGGGCGTTCTGGACGTCAAGGAGACCCTGGTGAATCAAGATTCTTTGTATCTTTAGAAGATGATTTAATGAGGATATTTGGATCAGAAAGAATGCAAGGAATAGTTGATAAATTAGGACTTGGTGAAGATGAAGCTATAGAAAGTAAAATGGTAAGTTCAGCTATAGAAAGTGCTCAAAAGAAGGTAGAAGGAAATAACTTTGATATAAGAAAAACTTTATTACAATATGATGATGTAATAAATAAACAAAGAGAAATAATCTACAAACAAAGAAGTGAAGTTTTAGAAGGAGAAGATTTAAAAGATCAAATAAAAGATATGATGAAGGATGTGGTTTATACTGCAGTTAATTCTCATATTTCAGGAGTAGAAGAAGAATTCGAAACAGAATTTCAAAATCTTATTAATTATTTAGAAGATATATGTTTACCAAAGGGATTAGTAAACGTAAAAGAAATAAGCAATTTATCAGATGAAGAAATAAAAGAAAAATTAATAAAAGCAGTAGAAAATATATATAGTAACAAAGAAAAAGAAATTGGAGAAGAACAAATAAGAGAGATAGAAAGAGTAATATTACTTAGAGTAGTAGATACTAAATGGATGGATCATATAGATGATATGGATCACTTAAAACAAGGTATAGGTTTAAGAGCATATAGACAACAAGATCCAGTTCAAGCATACCAATTTGAAGGTAGTGAAATGTTTGAGGAAATGATTTATAACATTAAAGTAGATACTGTAAGATACTTATTCCATGTAGAAGTAGAAAAAGCACCTGAAAGAGAAAAGGTAGCAAAAGAAACATCAACTAATTATGATGAGGATTCAGTAAAAAAACAACCTATAAAAAAAGAAAATAGAATAGGTAGAAATGACTTGTGTCCTTGTGGAAGTGGTAAAAAGTATAAAAATTGTTGTGGTAGAATGGCATAAAAATATATTATAATAAAACCGGAAACTTTTATTTGGTTTCTGGTTTTATAACCTTTAAGGCACATTCAAATAAATAACAAGTCAGTATGATAGTCTATTTTGTGTCATACTGCGTCAGCGGAACCCAACCATAGTACTACTAGCAACGGAACCTGCTTCCTTGTCTGACACAAAATATACTGCCATTTTTGACTTGTTATTTATTTGAATGTGCCTAAAGTAAATAATAGAGGTGATGACATGATATTAGAAATTCAGGAAGTAATAAATAACTCTTATGAACTTAAAAATACAATAAAAGAAATTGGGGAGTCTCTTTGACATAGAAAAATTAAAAAATAATATATCAGAACTACAAAATAAAATGCAAGAACCTAATTTTTGGAATGATATAAAAGAAGCACAAAGAATAACTTCAGAAGAAAAGTATTTAAAAGATAAATTAACAAAATATAATAATTTAAAAAGTACTATAGAAGATATTATATCTCTTTGTGAAATGTTATCAGAAGAAGATGATGACATGGGAAAAGAAATATTATCAGAATATAAAAATGTAAAAGAAGAAATAGATAGATTTAAAATAGAAACTTTACTATCTGGAGAGTATGATAGAAATAACGTAATAATGACTTTGCATTCAGGTGTAGGCGGAACAGATGCCCAAGATTGGACGGAGATGTTGTTTAGAATGTATACTAGATGGGCAGAAAAAGAAGGATTTACTGTTAAGATTATGGATTTATTAGAAGCTGAAGATGCAGGGATAAAGAGTGTAACTTTAAAGATTACTGGAGAGTTTGTTTATGGATATCTTAAAGGCGAAAAAGGAATACACAGATTAGTTAGAATATCTCCTTTTAATGCAAATGGTAAGAGACAGACCTCTTTTGCATCTATAGAAATATTACCAGAATTAACAGATGACCAAGAAATAGAGATAAAAAGTGAAGACTTAAAAATAGATACTTATAGAGCCGGTGGAGCTGGGGGACAACATGTTAATAAAACTGAATCTGCAGTAAGAATAACCCATATACCAACAGGAATTATAGTACAATGTCAGAATGAAAGAAGTCAGCATACTAATAAAGAAACAGCTATGAAGGTCTTAAAATCAAAGCTAGTAGAATTAAAAGAAAGATCTCATAAGGAAAAAATAGAAGATCTAACAGGAGAACAAAAGGATATGGGATGGGGAAGTCAAATAAGATCTTATGTATTCCATCCTTATAATTTAGTAAAAGATCACAGAACAGGAGCAGAGACTAGCAATGTGGATTCAGTAATGGATGGGGACATAAATATGTTTATAATAGAGTATTTAAAAGGAAATTTAAAAAATTGAGGATATATAAATGGATTTAATTTTAACCTGTAAATATAAATAATACATTCATAAGCAATTCATATAGCTAAGAAGTTCTAAATTTGACTCCATTAAAAATTTTCTACCCGGTAGAGGCGACGTCCTGTCTTTACTACCGGCTCCTCACGTCCTATGAGGAATTACGAAAATTTTTAATTCCGTCAAATTAAGAACTTCTAAGCTTATTCAAATGCTTATTACATATATTATTTATATTTACTACATTAAAATTGAATCTATTTTATTTTTTATATGAGATTCAAAGTAGAAAATTATTTAAATCTTAGAACTCTTAGTTTATATCTTTTTTGTCTTTTTATAAATATCAGAAGTAAAACAGAGGATACAATTAAAAATTCTTTATAGTATATATAAAATAAATTTCCTCTAAAAGCAGAGTTTATAATTTTTAGTGAGGCTACATTATAACATCTTTTTATAGAATTTTTATTTATAAATTCTATTTTATCCTTAGGAGTGTGAATCTTAGAAGTATCATTATCACAAAATGTTATAGCATTTATTCCTTTTTCCCTAAAAAAATAATGATCACTAGCATTTTCAAACATATAATTAAAATTAACATTCTTATATACACACAAGGCAGATAATTCTTTTATAAGAGGAGTATTAGCAGTATCTTTGTCAGATCCCATTATACAAAGGGGAACGCTTTCGTTGCCTCCTATCATATCGAAATTTAAAAGTGTAGCATTTTTTATTTTACTATAGTATTTATCTACAAAAGCTCTAGAACCAAGGCATCCAAACTCTTCTGCGTTAAAAGAAACAAATATAATATCTCTATCCGGTGTACCCAAAGATTTAATATATTCAACTAATTCTAGCATAAAGCTAGTGCCAGAAGCATTATCTAAAGCTCCACTATATATAGTGCCATTTAAATCTTCACCTAAATGATCAAAATGGGAAGAAATTATGATAGGGGCATTACTAGGATTTACTCCTTTTATATATCCTACAACGTTATTAAGTTCAGTTTCTTTTATGGAATAAGGGATAAAACAAATTATCTTACATCCTGATTTTACAAAGTCTTTTAACTCAGAAAAAACTATTTTGTTTGTGATTACATACATATTATAAGGAGCTTCTTTTACAAAAGAACTTCTAAAGTTAGAAGCGTAATCCTCTGTAGCATATATAAGAAAATTACCATTATTATAATTTATATTCATAAAATCATTTTGAACAATTACATTTTTATCAGAAAATAAGAAAGTATTTTCTCTAAAATTAAGCATATCTTCTTTAAAATCCTTACCATATGAATAACTTTTAACTAAATTACCTTGAGAATCTATTACTTTCAAGTAAGGATTTCCCCCTATTTTACTTGGATAAAAACAACCAAAGTTATGGAAATAGTCTTTTTCAAAGGGAAGTAGATTGTTACGTTTAAAAGTATCCTTTATATATTCTGCGACTTGTCTATTTTCTATAGAGCCAGGAAGTCTTCCCTTAAATTTATTAGAGGATATTAAATTAATATTATTAAATACAGAGTTTATATTAAATGATTTTATAAATAAAGTAGTTTGTATACTAAAGCATAAAAAGGTTAAAATAATAGTTATATAAAATAATTTGGCAAAATTTTTCATAATATCTCCTATGAATTGTTTATAATTTAATTTATATTAATTTGCCAAAGGATATATAACTGGTATAATATTTTTTAGTGACTTTATTTAATTTTTGGAGGTAAAAATGAACAACATAAATAGTATTTTATCAAAAGAACTTAACATATCCATTAAATATATAGATGCAGTTATAGATTTATTAGATCAAGGAAATACTGTTCCCTTCATAGCGAGATATAGAAAAGAAGTAACAGGGGGAATGAGTGACGAAACTCTAAGAGAACTTTTTGAAAGATTAACATATTTAAGAAATTTAAGCTCTAAAAAGGAAGATGTTATAAGACTTATAGATGAGCAAGGAAAGCTTACAGAAGAACTTAAAGCATCTGTCCTTAACTGTAAAACTGTTACAGAAGTAGATGATTTATACAGACCATATAGGCCAAAGAGAAGGACAAGAGCTACAATAGCAGAAGAAAAAGGATTAAAACCTTTGGCTAAATTAATACTAGAAGGTAATTTTAAAGAGGATATAAAAACATATGCTAGTGAATTTATAAATGAAGAAAAAGAAGTAAAAACCGTTGAAGATGCTCTTCAAGGTGCTATGGATATAATAAGTGAGATTATATCTGATGAAGCGGAGTACAGAAAATGGATAAGAAATTTTGTGTTTAATGAAGGGGTAATAGAAACTAAAGGTGAAAGTGAAGAACCTACTCCTTATGAGATGTACTATGATTACAAAGAAAATGTAAAAACTATCCCTCCTCACAGAATATTAGCTATAAATAGAGGAGAAAAGGAAAAAATATTAGCAGCTAAAATTACCTGCAATGAAGATAGAATAGTAGAATATTTAAAAAGTAAAGCATTAAAAAATAATAAAGAAACAGATGTGTATATAGAAGATTCCATTAAAGATTCTTTAAAAAGATTGATATATCCATCAATAGAAAGAGAGATACGTTCAGAGCTAACAGAAAAAGGAGAAGAAGGAGCTATAAAAATATTTAAAGAAAATTTAAGAGCTCTTTTAATGCAAGCACCTATAAAGGATAAAGTAGTCTTAGGATATGATCCAGGATTTAGAACAGGATGTAAGATAGCAGTATTAGATGAAACAGGAAAGTTATTAGATACAGCTACAGTTTATGCTACAGCACCACAAAATGATGTGCAAGGTTCTATAAAAATATTAAAAGAATTAATATATAAACATGATGTAGATGTAATATCTTTGGGAAATGGAACAGCAAGTAGAGAATCAGAAGAAGTTATATCAAGAATGCTTAAAGAAATAAAAGAAGAAAAAGGTAAAGATATATGTTATGTTATAGTATCTGAAGCGGGAGCCTCTGTTTATTCTGCATCAAAATTAGCAACAGAAGAATATCCAGATATAAATGTTTCTTTAAGAGGAGCAATATCTATAGGGAGAAGGCTTCAAGATCCTCTAGCGGAACTTGTAAAGATAGATCCTAAATCTATAGGGGTAGGGCAATATCAGCATGATGTATCTCAAAAAAAATTAGATGAGTCATTAAAAGGTATAGTAGAAGATTGTGTTAATGCGGTAGGAGTAGATTTGAATACTGCAACACCATCACTTTTGTCTTATATTTCAGGAATTAATACTTCTATAGCAAAAAATATAGTAGCCTATAGAGAAGAAGTTGGAAAATTTAAAAGTAGAAAAGAACTATTAAAAGTAAAAAGATTAGGACAAAAAGCTTTTGAGCAATGTGCAGGTTTCCTTAGGGTTATGGAAAGTAAAGAACCTTTAGACAATACGGGAGTTCATCCAGAATCTTATGATAGCACTAAGAAATTTTTAAGTTTATTAGAGTATGATATAAATGATGTGAAAAATAATAAATTACAGGATATAGATTCTAGAGTTAGCAATATAGGTATAGATAATATATGCGGTAAAATAGATATAGGAAAGCCTACATTACTAGATATTATAAAAGAAATAAAAAAACCTGGAAGAGATCCAAGAGAGGATTTACCTAAACCTATATTAAAGACAGGAATTGTTGACATAACTCAATTAAAACCAGATATGATTTTAATGGGAACTGTTAGGAATGTAGCGGACTTTGGAGCCTTTGTAGATATAGGAGTGCATCAAGATGGCTTAGTACATATAAGTCAACTTTCAGACAGCTTTGTAAAACATCCTTTAGATATAGTAAAGGTAGGAGATATAGTAGAAGTTAGAATATTAGAAGTAGATCAAAAGAGGAATAGAATTTCTTTAAGTATGAAAAAGTAAATTATTGCATAAATATTAATATTGAATTAAGACTTTTAATGGTATATAATAAAAATGCATAAAGTTAATATTTATATCTTCAGGGCGGGGTGTAATTCCCCACCGGCGGTAAAGCCCGCGAGCTATTTTTAGCATGATTCGGTTAAATTCCGAAGCCGACAGTAAAGTCTGGATGAAAGAAGATTGCAATTGTAACTGTGATTACAAAGCCCTGATATTATTATCAGGGCTTTTTTATTCTGAAATGTTTCTCAAAATATATAAAATGGAGGGATAATATGAGAAATAATAAATTGAATAAATTGGTGAAAATATCAGTATTAAGCACTATAGGATTTTTACTTATGTTTATAGAGATTCCAATACCTATATTCCCAGAGTTTTTAAAGATTGATATAAGTGATATACCTGCATTAGTAGGTGGCTTTGCTTTAGGCCCTATAGCGGGAATATTAATAGAACTTATGAAAAACATATTACATGGTATATTTAAAGGAAGTACAGTTTTTGTAGGAGAATTTGCAAACTTTTTAGTAGGATCTGTCTTGGTAGGTGTTTCATCATATATTTATAAGAGAGATAAAACTAAAAAAGGAGCATTAGTAGGACTAGCTATAGGGACAATATGTATGTCTGTAGTAGCGGGATTATTTAACTATTATGTTCTTTTACCATTATATGAGAAAGCTTTGAATTTTCCAATAGAGGCAATAGTAGCTATAGGAAATAAATTAAATCCTAAAATAGTAGATTTAAAAAGTTTTGTATATTGGTCTATAATTCCATTTAATTTACTTAAGGGGGTAGTAGTATCTCTAATAACTGCAGTTATATATAAAAGTGTATCCCCTATACTTCATGAAAGAAAATAAAATATAAATTTAATAATAGGAGCTATCTCAAAATAAATTAGTAAACAAAATACTTTAAAATAGCTTCAAATATATTATAAATGATTAAATTTCTAAACGAAATTTGATTATAAAACAAGGACAGGACTTCTTATATTACACTTTTGTGTATTGTGAGATAGCCCTTTTTTTATACTAAAAAGTAACGTATTTAATCTATCTCGCATACCTTAATAAATTTCTAAATATATTTATTTCCACGTGAAAAATAAAAATTTTAGTTTATTTTATATAACAAAATTTTAAAATATGTTAAAGTATAAATTAATACTAATATATGGATATATTAAGCAGCTCTTTTGTAAAGTTCATTTAGTAAATATAAGTTTAGTACGATAATAAAATAAGTTTTATAAGAGGTGATGATAATATGCCAAGCATTTCAAATATAAATAATGTCTATAGTAATAACACAAAAAAAATATCTAGTAAGATTTCTTTTGAAATAGATCAAATTTTTGCTGCAAAGGTAGTTGGTGAGGGCGCAAGCCCAGAGGAAGTAATACTAAAATTAATGGACGGGTGGCAATTTAAAGCATCTATTGAAGAGTTAAAAGGAAAATTGCCTGATGGATTACTTAAATTTAAAGTTTTAGGATTTGAGGATGGAAAACTAGTTTTAAAATTTTTAGAAGGTAACGTAGTAGATGATAAGCAAACAGAGCAAAATTCTATAGAAGATTTATTACTTAAAGAGAATATAAAACTAAATAAAGAAGATTATTCTTTATTAGAAAAAATGATAAAGCACAATATTCCCTTAACTAAAGACAATATATTAAAGGTTGTAAACCTATCTGATTTTATGGAAAAGTTGAAAAACAATCCTGAAGAGGGGGATATGTTTATTGAAAATTATATAAAGGGTAAAGGGATAGATTTACAAAATCCTAAAGGTCAAGATATAAGCAATGTATTAAAGGGATTGTTTAATGAATTAAAAACTTTAACAGAAGAAGATTTATTTGTTTTATTAGAAAGTAATATAGATTTGACTGAAGAAAATGTAAAAGCTTTTAAAGAGGTTTTTAAAGAATCTAATATCTACAATAAGATAAATAATATGGACAAAGAATTAAATAAATCCAGCGTAAATAATAAGGGAATAATGACTGATAAAAATATACCTGATGGAGATACTTTGGTAAATGAAAATATACAATCAAAAACAATAGAAAATGAAGCAAGTATCAAAAGTGAAAATATTGCTAAAAGTGAGTTGATAAGTACTTTTAAAACACTTATGGCTACAGGAAAAGAAGAAAATATAAATTTAGTGAAGGACTTAATATTATCTGAAAAAGACACAAATGGAATATTAAAAAATTTTAATAAAGAAGAACAGGAAATGTTGGGGTTAAAAGGGAAAACAGAAACAACTGAAGTAATAGAACAAAGCGTATCAACAGAATCTACAAAAAATATTAAGACTAAGACAATAGACATATCAAATAATAAGACACAACAATTGGATTCTTCAAGTGTAAAAGAACAAATAAATATAAAAACAAATGAGATTAAAGACATAGTAAAAAATCTTATGGATTCATTGAAAGACACTAATAATTCATCCTATGATAAAATAATAGGTACATTAAAAAACAATATAAATAATTTTAAAATGTTTAATACTATATCTAATGAATATTACTATTTAGATTTACCTTTAAACTTTAAAGAAAATGAATGTGATTGTAAAATTATAATAAAAGATGAAAGAGGTAAGGGTAAGAAAATAGATTCTAGTAATGTAAAGATAGCAACATCTATAGCAACAGCAAATATGGATATAGTAGATGCTTATATTACTCTTAAAAATAGTAATATGGAAATTAATATAAAAACTATTAAGGAATGGGTAAGTTTATTAGATAAAGGGAAAAATAAACTTATAGAAGATATGAGCAGTATGGGTTATAATATTTTTATAAAAGTAGAACAAAAGGCAGAAATATTTAATATATCAAACTGTAGAAAATTTTTTAATGATAATAACTTAAATGCTATTGATATTAAGGCATAATAAAAGATTGGGTGATTATTTTGAATGAAAGAAAAAAGGCTGCAGCTTTAAAATATGAAGAAAGTTATACATCTCCAGTGGTTACTGCGGCTGGTATGGGATATGTAGCAGATAAAATTTTAGAAAAGGCCTCAGAAGAGAAGGTACCTATAGTTTATGATAAAGAATTAGCAAATCTTTTAACTAATATAGATATAGGTGATTCTATACCCTATGAATTATATGATGCAGTAGCAAAAGTAATAGCATATGTTATGGAGATAGACGAAAGAATAAAATAATAGAGGTGATAGAGTGAGCTTATATGCAATATCGGATTTACATTTAGCTTTCAATGAAGATAAGCCTATGGATATATTTGGGGATAAATGGTTTATGCATCATGAGAGAATAAAAGAAAATTGGGAGAAAAAAATAACTAAAGGTGATACAGTTCTTATAGCTGGAGATATTTCTTGGTCTATGAAAATAGAAGAGGGATTACATGATTTAGAGTGGATTCATAATTTAAAGGGAAGAAAAATTTTAATAAAAGGTAATCATGATTATTGGTGGAGTTCTATAAATAAATTAAATAAATTGTATGAGGATATGAATTTCATACAAAATAATTTTTTTATATATGAAAATTATGCTATATGCGGAACAAGGGGGTGGAATCCTAAGCCATCAGATAATTTTACTAGTCATGATGAAAAAATATACAGAAGAGAGCTCATAAGACTAAGGCTATCATTAGATGAAGCAAAAAAAGCAGGAATGAAAAAATTTATAGTTATGTTACATTATCCTGCTACTAATGACAAATTTGAGGATTCACCAATGACTGAACTTTTAAAGGAATATAATGTAGATAAGGTTATATATGGACATTTACATGGAATAAGTACAACTAAGTCACTAGAAGGATTGAGAGATGGAATAGAGTACCATTTAACTTCATGTGATCATATAAATTTTGATCCCGTAAAAATTATTTAATTTGCGGGATTTTTAATTGACATATACATCGTAATATCGTAATATATAAATATAATGATAAATAATGAAAAGAGGTAGAATAATGGATAATAATTATACAAAATATAATGATATGGCAGAACTTTTAAAAGTGCTATCCCACCCAGTTAGGATATGTATAGTAAAGGGACTTTTAGAAAAAGGAGAATGTAATGTAAGTCATATGCAAGATTGTTTAGGTATGCCTCAATCTACTATATCTCAGCATTTACAAAAATTAAAAAGTGCAGGGATAATAGAAGGAGATAGAAATGGGCTTCAAATAAATTATCATGTTTGCAATAAAAAAGTAGAAGAGTTGATAAGAATATTGATTAATGAGTAATAGTGCTAATAAAATTCTATTTAATTAGGAGGAATTATGATGAATAAGAAGGTGCTAATCATTGGAGGTGTAGCAGGAGGCGCTTCTGCAGCCGCAAGACTTAGAAGACTTGATGAAAATGCACAAATAATAATGTTTGAAAGAGGAGAATATATTTCTTTTGCTAATTGTGGATTACCTTATTACATAGGAGAAACTATAAAGGAAAGAGATAATCTCTTAGTTCAAACTCCCGAAGCTATGATGGGTAGATTTAATATTGACGTGAGAGTAAACAGCGAGGTTACATCAATAGATACTAAAGAAAAGAAGGTTACAGTAAACAGTAAAGAAAAGGGGAAATATGAAGAAACTTATGATTATATAATAATGTCACCAGGAGCTATACCTATAAAACCACCTATAGAAGGGATAAATAATTCTAAAATATTCACATTGAGAAATATTCCAGATACAGATAAGATAAAAGATTATGTAGACAATAAAAATGTTAAAAGTGCAGTTGTTGTCGGTGGCGGTTACATAGGCGTTGAAATGGCAGAGAACCTTAAAGAAAGAGGAATAAATGTGGTATTAGTAGAAGCTGCTCCTCACATATTAGCACCTTTCGATTCAGAGATGGTTACTTTTGCTGAACAGGAATTACAGGATAACGGGGTAGGTTTGATTTTAGGTGATGGTGTTAAATCCTTTCATGAGAACAACAATAAAATAAAAGTATCTCTTCAAAGTGGTACTGAATTAAACGTAGATATAGTTATATTGGCTATAGGTGTAAAACCAGATACACAATTCTTAAAAGGATCTTCCATAGAGATTGGTCCTAGAGGACATATAATAGTAGATAAACATATGAAAACCAATGTAGAAGGCATATATGCAGTAGGGGATGCTATAGAGGTAGTAGATTATATAAATGAAAATAAAACTGCTATACCATTAGCAGGACCAGCAAATAAGCAAGGCAGAATAGCAGCAGATAATATATTTGGATTAAATTCTTCTTATAAAGGTACTCAAGGAACTGCTATAATTAAAGTCTTTGGATTAACAGGTGCTAGTACAGGAAATAATGAAAGAGCTTTATCTAAATTTAATATACCATATGAGATATCTTATACTCATTCTCAGTCACATGCAAGTTACTATCCAGGAGCTACACAAATAAGTTTAAAATTAATATTTGATACTAAAGGTAAAATTTTAGGGGCACAAGCTTTTGGTTATGATGGAGTTGATAAAAGAATAGATGATATTGCTACAGTAATAAGATTTGGTGGAACTATATATGATTTAGAGGAGTTAGAATTAGCCTATGCCCCTCCATATTCTTCAGCTAAGGATCCTGTTAATATGATAGGTTTTGTAGCAGAAAATTTATTAACAGGGAAAGTAGAAACTGTATTATCTAAAGATATAGATAATAGAGATAAAAATAAAGTTATGTTATTAGATGTAAGAGATGATATAGAAATTGAAAATGGTAAACTAGAGGGAGCAATAGAGATACCAATAAATCAATTAAGAAATAGATTAAGTGAAATCCCAAAGGATAAAGAAGTATGGATATATTGTCAAATAGGATTAAGAGGATATATTGCTGCTAGAATACTAATGGCTAATGGTTATAAGGTTAAAAATCTTAATGGAGGATATAAAACTTATATCATGAATAAGTTTATACCTAAAAAAATACATAACATACTACAAAATGAAATTAATGAAACCAAGGAAAAAGTAGAGGAAACTTTAGAATTAGATGCTTGTGGATTAAGTTGTCCAGGACCATTAATGAAAGTAAATAACACTGTAAATGAAATGAATGAAGGAGAAACCTTAAAAATAAAAGCCTCAGATCCGGGCTTTTATATAGATATACAATCTTGGTGTGAAAGAACAGATAATGAATTATTAAGTGTATCAAAGGATAAAGGAATAGTCATAGCACTTATTAAGAAAGGTAAAAAAAAGTTAAAAATACATGAAAGGAACATGAAAGTTGAAACTAAAGAAAATGATAATAAGACATTAGTTGTTTTTAGCGGAGATTTAGATAAAGCAATAGCATCTTTTGTTATAGCAAATGGCGCTATGGCTATGGGAAAGAAGGTAACAATGTTTTTTACATTCTGGGGACTAAATATATTAAGAAAACCAGAAAAAGCACAAGTGCAAAAAGGATTTATGGATAAGATGTTTGCATCAATGATGCCAAGAGGAAGCAAAAAGTTAAAGCTTTCTAAAATGAACATGATGGGAATGGGCTCCAAAATGATTAGAAAAGTAATGAAAAATAAAAATATATCTTCTCTTGAAGAACTAATACAATCAGCCATAGATTCAGGTATAAATATAGTTGCATGTCAAATGTCAATGGATGTTATGGGAATAAAAGAAGAGGAATTAATAGATGGTGTAAATATAGGGGGAGTAGGATACTATTTAGGAGAAGCTGAGGATTCTAACGTGAATTTATTCATATAAATAAAAATCCTATGGAATAGACTTTTTAATAGTCTATTCCATGGGGCTTTACATGTTTATATGATTTTTATTTTATTTATAAACTTAGATAAAAATCCACCTTTGGACTTAGTATTATCTATTTCATCAATCTCCATAGATGCATCATTTATAGCATTAGGATCAATTTCATTCATTTCTTCCTTTATAAGATCCTTTTGATCTCTAGCTAAATTTTTTAATCTACTAGAAATGCCAGGACATGTTATGACATTGCTAAACCAGCGTAAAGCTTCTTCAGTACTGCCAGTTTTTCTCATTAACTCTGCTATTAGATACATGGTGGTATAATTATCCATTCCATATATGGGAAAATCCTCAGAAGAATAGGCTTCTTTAAGAGATTCTAGAGCTTGATTTAAAAATAAATTTTCTTTATCATAACTGTTTTTTAATCTATACATCCAAGCTAATTTTAAGCAATTAAATGCTTTTTTGCTGGAAGCAGATTCTATGACTACATAGTTTAATAAAGACAATTTAAATCTTTCAATAGCTATATCTATATTATATATTTCAGGGTATTCCCTAGGAACCCAATCAGGGGTTATTCCTTCTTTTACAGAATTTATTTGAAAAGATTTTATTTTATTAAAGTCTCTTTTCATAGCAGCATAGCCACATTCATTACAAACCCAGACATCATAAAAATAAGGATTTATAATAGAATATCGTATAAAAAGATCAGAATCCTTTTTTATAACTCTATAAGAGGAAGTTTTTATAGACTTCGCTTTAAAGGTATTGCCACATACAGGACAGGTGACTTCTTTATCATATAAAAGGGATCTTTCCTTTAACCATTCAGCACTATTTTTTTTATATATTGGCCAATCTTTATTATTATTTTTATGTGATTCATCGTAATTCAAAATTATCACCTTCATTTTCGCATTCATATCTGATATTATAATTATATCAAATATCCAATTATAATTATATTGTAATATGAAAATAATGTATAATGATAATGGGGAATATGAAATAACTTGTAAAATTTAAAGCATATATTGAAAAGGGTGAAAGTTATGGCACTAGGTGAATGGAAAACTTTTTTAATTCCATATAAGCAAGCAGTAGAGGAGCTTAAGGTTAAGCTTAAAAGTATAAGAAAAGAATATAGAGAAAAAAATGAATATTCTCCTATAGAATTTGTTACAGGAAGAGTAAAAGAAATTTCTAGTATATTAGAAAAAGCAAACAAATTCAATATACCATTAGATAGAATTGGTTGTGAAATGGAGGATATAGCCGGTATAAGAATAATGTGTCAGTTTACTAGTGATATAGAAAAAGTAGTAGAGCTAGTACGACAGAGAAAAGATATGCAAATAATATATGAAAAAGATTATATAACTAATGTTAAGGATAGTGGGTATAGAAGTTACCATATGATTATAAAATATCCTGTTAGTATGGCAGGAGGACAAAAAGAAATTTTAGCAGAACTTCAAATAAGAACATTAGCTATGAACTTTTGGGCTACTATAGAACATTCATTAAATTATAAATATAAACATCAAATACCTAATGATATAAAATTAAAGCTTAAATCAGCGGCAGATGCAGCTTTTAATTTAGATAAACTCATGATGGAAATAAAAGATGAAATAAAGGATGCACAAAAGCTCTTTGAAGTAAAATCAAGTCTAGTATCTTACATAATGGATAATATTTTAATACTGCAATCTATGGGGAAAATTATAGATTCCAATAGATATCAAGTTCAATTAAATAAACTTATAGAAGAAGGGGAAGTATTTGAACTAAACAGCCTTCTAAAATCAACAGAAAAGACTATAGAAATGTATAAATAATATTGAGTAATTTTTTTATTAATTAATACAGCATCTGAATGTTATGGCTAAAGTTTAAGTCATAAATTATATATTTAATTATTCAACAAGCTATTAAACAGGAAATCTCAAAAATAGATTTAATTTTAACCCGTAAATATAGAAAATACATTTATAAGCAATTCATATAACTTAAGAAGTTCTAAATTTGACTCCATTAAAAATTTGCTATCCGGCAGAGGCGACGTCCTGTCTTCACTACCGGCTCCTCACGTCCTGTGAGGAATTACGCAAATTTTTAATTACGTCAAATTAAGAACTTATAAAGATTATTCATATGCTTATTACATGTATTTTTCTATATTTACTATATTAAAATTAAATCTATTTTTATTTTGAGATAACCCTTTTAAGTTGGAGTATTATTTAGCAACTATATTAACTAATCTATTTTTTATTACTATAACTTTTTTAATTTCTTTATCGCCTATAAAGTTTTTAGTATCTTCATTGCTTAACGCTGCTTCTTTAATTTCATCTTCTGATGAACTAGTAGATATATTTATTTTAGCTCTTATTTTACCATTTACTTGTATAGCTATTTGAACTTCATCTTTTACTAAGGCTTTAGGATCAAATTCAGGCCATTTTTCATTGAAAACAGAAGAATTCATTTCTATAAGTTCCCATTGTTCTTCAGCAAAGTGAGGAGCAAAAGGTGCTAGTAACATTATAAAGTCAATTATACTTTCTTTTAAGAATGAAGGATTTTTAGTATCATTATTACCTAGATATTTAGATAATGCATTTGTAAATTCCATTAATCTTGCTATAGAAGTATTAAATTGCATTTTTTCTATATCTTCAGTTACAGATTTAATACTATGATTTCTTATATAATTTAATTCCTTTTCATCTTTATCCATAGTAGATTTGTCATTATTAGAATTGTTTATCTCTTCTCTAGCGTTTTCTAATATTCTTTCAACTCTGTCTACAAATCTACCTATAGATTTTATAGCATCGTCGCTCCAAGCTCCACCTTCTGTATAATCAAATCCAAACATTAAATACATTCTAAATACATCTGCACCAAATTCTTTTATATAATCATCAGGTGAAATAGTGTTTCCTTTTGATTTACTCATTTTTAAACCATCAGGTCCTAATATTAAACCTTGGTGAGTAAGTGATAAAAATGGTTCATCAAAGTTTAAATAACCCATATCTCTTAAAGCTTTAGTTATAAATCTAGCGTATAAAAGATGCATGCAAGCATGTTCAGGTCCACCAACGTATTTATCAACTGGAAGCATTTTATTGATTAATTCAGGATCAAAAGGAGCTTCACTGTTTTTATTATCTGGGTATCTTAAATAATACCAAGAAGAACATACAAAAGTATCTAATGTGTCTGCTTCTCTTTTAGCTAGACCACCACATTTTGGACAAGTTGTGTGTATAAAATCATCACATTTACTTAAAGGTGATTTGCCATCTGGAGAAAATTCTACATCATATGGTAATTCTACAGGAAGCTGTTCTTCAGGAACTGCTACTGTACCACATTTTTCACAATAAACTATAGGAATAGGAGCACCCCAATATCTTTGTCTTGATATAAGCCAATCTCTTAATCTATAGTTAACTTTCTTTTTACCAAGATTCATAGATTCTAATTTAGCAATTACTGCTTCTTTTGCTTTGGAATCAGATAGACCATCGAATTCTTCACTGTTAACCATTTTACCGTATTCTGTATAAGGAAGAGAATTGCCACCCTCTATAACTCTTTCTATAGGAAGGTTGTATTTAGTAGCAAAAGCAAAGTCTCTTTCATCATGAGCAGGAACTGCCATTACACAACCTGTTCCATAGGTATTTAATACATAGTCACCTATCCATATAGGTACTTTTTTACCGTTTATAGGATTTATAGCATAAGAACCTGAGAATACACCAGTTTTTTCACGAGTAATAGATTGTCTTTCTATATCAGATTGTTTTTTAGCTTGCTCTTTGTATGCTTTAACTGCAGTTTTATTTTCATCTGTAGTTAGTTTATCTACTAAATCATTTTCTGGAGCTAAAACTACATAAGTAACTCCAAATAAAGTATCAACTCTTGTAGTAAATACATTAAAGCTTAAATCTGAATCTGCTACATTAAATGTAACTTCAGAACCTACAGATTTACCAATCCAGTGTTTTTGCATAGCTTTAGTTTTTTCTGGCCAATCTAAATCATCAAGTTTTTCTAATAATTCATTAGCATAGTCAGTGATTTTTAAAAACCATTGTTCTAAGTTTTTCTTATCAACATTACTATCACATCTTTCACATTTTCCATCTATAACTTGTTCGTTAGCAAGAACAGTATTACAACTTGGGCACCAATTAACAGGGGCCTTCTTTTTATAAGCTAAACCTTTTTCATAAAGTTTTAAAAATACCCATTGTGTCCATTTATAATAATCTGGTGAACAAGTAATAACTTCATTTTCCCAGTTAAACATAGCACCCATAGCTTTTAGTTGAGCTTCCATAGTTTCAATATTTTTAAATGTTGAATCTTTTGGATGAATACCTGTTTTTATTGCATAGTTTTCAGCTGGAAGACCAAAAGCATCAAACCCCATAGGTTGAAAAACATTATAGCCTTGCATTCTTTTAAATCTTGCCCAAGAGTCTACAGGTCCATAGTTAAACCAGTGCCCTGCATGTAGTTTACTTCCTGATGGATAAGAAAACATTTCAAGTACATATAATTTTTTATCAAGATTTTCATTATTAAATTTATATAGAGAATTTTCTTCCCATTTTTTTTGCCATTTTTCATCGATTTTAGTACTATAGTTTCCCATAATAATCCTCCTTATATTTTATAAATTATTATCTGAGTAAATTGCATAATTAAAGAAATTCAAATCCAGGTACACAGGTACAATAGACTGTATTTAAATTAATATATTGATTTAATTATATTTGAAAATGAATTATGCAATTTTCTTATTTGCAAATAAAGTTTAAAATAATACCAAATAGTTTTATAATATAGTTCATATAATTAAAATATTTTTGCATAAAATAAAAAAACCTTCATCTCTTATAGAGACGAAAGGTTATCCGCGGTACCACTCTAATTAAATCTATAATTAATAGATTTCTCTTAAAAAAATAACGGTTTTACCCGTGTCTATTTTTGATAGACAGGCTCCCAGGCAAGTTCATATTTTTCTATACTGTTTCCCACCAGCCAACAGCTCTCTTTATATAGAAGAAATATTACTACTCCTGTTCAAAGCTTTTAATATTAATTTATACTCAATTTTATATTATGATCCATATGTTGTCAAGAGATTAATAAATATATATTTTATTAATATTCTAAAGGATATGGCCATGAGTTTAATTGATCTAAAACATATATATTAGTAAATCCTAATTTATCTAACAAACTTGAGGCGTTTTTAGCTCTTACACCATTATTGCAATAAATAATTATTTTAGTGTCTTTATCTATATTTTTAGATAATATTGTATTTTTAAACTCATTTATTGGAATATTTAAGCTTTTAGGTATATGACCATTACTAAATTCTTTATAAGTTCTAACATCTACTATTAGGGCGGTAGAATATGGGTTTGATGCAATTTGCTTTATTTCTTCTGGAGAAATATTTTTATAAGCTTTAGCACTGTATAGAGGGATTAATAGAATACTTGTTAGTAATACTACAAATAAAGAGTAAAATATAAATTTGTTTCTAATTTTGTAATTCAATTTATACACCTCACTTAAAAGTCATATATATATTTTGCACAAGTGAGGTTATTTTATTAGTAAAATATTAATTTCAAACATTATTTTTCTTATTAAAATTGAAATATTAGATGAAAAGTTTATAAAATAAAAAGAGTCCTTTAAAAGAACTCTCATGGCTGCCCATGCTGGATTCGAACCAACAAATGCCTGCTCCAGAGGCAGGTGCCTTACCATTTGGCGAATGGGCAATATTTATATTAACAAAATTTATTATAACAAATTGAATAATTTTGTCAATATGTTAAAGCTTTATATTATTAATAAAGTGTTTATTAATATAAAATATAAATAAAGTTAAAATATAATCAAATACAATAAAAGCTATTTGAGCTACAATAAAGTATACATATATATATTTATTTAGTATAGGTATGCCTTGGAAAAACAATTTGTATATAAAGAATAAAATTAATAAAGATATATTAAAAAATATGAATTTTAATATTATTTCTATATAAAGTTTATTTAATTTTTCTATATAATATTTGATTATCCCGTATAGTCCAAAAAATATTATATAAAAAATTACAGAACTTCTACTTATACCAACTATTATGGAACATAAAATTGATGTGGATAAGTATACTAAGAAACCATTTTTTATATTTGTACTTATTATAGCTATAGGAATAATGGCAGAAGCAGTAGCTAATAAAGATAGCTTATTTACTGGTAGTATAGTACTTATATAAATAAGTAAAAAACTTATAGCTGTAAATATTCCACCTTTAGCTACATTTGAAGATTTTAAATGGGTAGTTTTCATAAACTATCATCTCCCAAAATTATTTTAACAACAACTAATAAAATCTCCACCACAGCATTCACAACAACAATCCATACAATAAAGAGTACCACAAATTTTACACATATCAGGATCGCTTCTTCTTTCAGAATAATATGGTTTTCTATAAGAATTATTATTTCTACTCATTTGATTTAAAGCATCTCTATATTCAAAATTTGATGGATCCAAATTATAAGCATTATTAAAATAATTATAGGCTACATCATACCAACCTTTAGAATAATTTACACGTCCCATAAGATAATACCATTCTGCATTTCTTATATTTATTTTATTCAATTTTTGTTCTGCAGATGATATATTTCCTCTGTCTATATCAGCTCTTATAGAAGCATAATCATTAGAAGAATTACTACTATAATTATTTGAATTATAACCTTGAGAACTACTATTTTTCATTAAATAGTCATAGGCTTCATTAATTTCTCCCATCTTTTGTTCAGCTAAATCTTTAAGAGGATTATTACCATATTGATCAGGATGATATTTTTTAGCTAGTTTTCTGTAAGCTTGTTGAATTTCTTCTTTAGAGGCATTTTTATTTATTCCTAAAATTTCATAGGGATTCATTTTCTATATTCACTCCTTTTAATACTCGTTCCATTTTTTCCATTAAACCAAATTGTAAAATATTATATAATAAACCTTTATTCTTTACAATAGGTATAGTGTTAAAATTATTTAAACAGGCATTTGCACAATTTACTAGTATAAAATCTACTTTATCTTTTATACTGTCTCTAAATTCTTTATAATTTAAATTATTTTTGTTATAAACATTGTTTATAACATTGAATTTGTTTTCATTCATATCTTTTTCTAAATCATCAAAAGCATCAATTATATAAATCCATTTTCCTAGATTATATCCTAACCAATAAAGGCTATCTTTAAAAGAAAAATCTTTATAGGAAGATAATATGTATCCTGTTAGATGGGCAAAGTGATGAGAAATTTCATCAATGTTTTTACCTTTATAATTTTTTTCACAATTATATAAATTTTTCAAAGAATTATCCACAGTGTGGATATGTTTTTCAAATAAATTATTGTCTTTGTGTATGTATTTTTTTAAAAATTTAGAAGATATGTTACTTTTGATAGAGTTATCATCTTCTATATTATCTAAAAGTTTATAATAACTTAAAGCTACATTAAAAAATGATGCATATTTTAGTGCTTCATTGTTGGTTATAATAACTTTTTTCTTTATAGGATGTATAATACAATGTACTTTTGTAAAGGTATTTTTATTATCTTCTAATGAGTCTAATAATATGCCTAAAAAAGTCATATCATAATTTATGGTGATTCTAGGCAATTCACCATAATCTTTTTTTATAGTTTTACATAGACCACAATAATAAGCTCTAAACTTTTCATATTCTTTTATTTTAAGTTCCATTTTGCAGGGAGTAACGTATCCAAACATATATTATTTTACCTTTTCTTCTTTTAATATTTCATATATAGTTTTTGAAGTAGTATCATTCATAGAGTAACCTAATAATGCTACTAATTCTTTTACTTCTTCCTCATTATTAGATTCTAGCTCTATATAAGGGAAAGGACAAAAACTTTTATCATTAATATCTATTTCTACTAGAGTTTCTTTATATTTATAGCTTTCTCTAAATTTTGATATAGATTCTATTAATTCTAATCCTAAAGCTTTAAAAATATTTTCTCCTTCTTTATAATCTAATATTTCAGTTTCATTTTCTTCCATAATCTTATACTTTTCTTGACTTATAAGTTTTTTTACAGTCATATAATAATGTTCTTCATTTTTAATAATATCTTTTATATATCTAATTCTCGCATATCCCTTATTTTTTAATAGCTTCTTATCAGAAAAATCATATATATTATTTATTTGATTTTCTTCTTTAACTTTTATTGCATCTAAACTTAATAATTTTTTTCTAATTTCTTCTACATTTATTTTTATTATTCTAGTTTCTATTTCTTTCAATAAAATCACTCCTAATGGGGATAATTAAATGATGTCATTAAGTTAGTTTATATTAATATTGTACCATAATAGTTATAAAAACAATTTAGAAGTATCTTAATTTTATATTAAAAATTTATTTGAATTATTAGAAATGAAACTAAAAGATAGGAGGTGATTATATAATAATGATTTTTGGAAAGAATAAAATTTTTATGTTAATATATTTGTTATAGAATTTTGAATTTATGTAGAGTTTGAAATATAATATATATGTTAAATAATGTAAACAAGGAGTGTTATTTTTGGAATACATAAAAGAAGTAAATATTAATGAGGCTATAATACATATATTAGACAACAATAGTGAGGAACCTATATTAAATGAATATAAATTAAGACTAGACGATGAGATATATAAGTTTATTTTAAAACATGTAGATAGATGTTTAAAGGATGAAGAATTAAAATATGCTGTTTTTAATGAAGAGAGAAATATAGTAAAAGAACTTTCTCAAGAATATTTAAATGGTCAAAATGATTTGTTGGATGTCTCTAAAGAATTGGCTAGACAACTATTTATATTAATGAAGGGTAATGATAATATATCTTCTTGTGATTTAATGATAGTTTCCATATCTACAGAATATGGACCAATGTTAGCTATATTAAAGATGGATTATGTTAAAAATTATATTCATGTAGTGGATATGGTAGAAGATAAAATAGGTATAGACATAGTGCCAGAGTTTACAGGATTGCCTGCGAGTGCTCAAAAGATACAAAAGTGTGCTTTTATAAAACCTATAAGAGAAAATCAAGAGTTCAATCTAATGGTTATAGATAAACAGAAAAAATCTAAAGATAAAGAAGAATATGGTTCAAATTATTTTATAAGTAAATACTTGGGCTGTAAGATAGTAGAGAATGAGAGAGATGCCACAAAAAATTTTGTGAAAGCTACAGAGAAGTGGGCTAAGTCTAATTTAAATGAAAATGCAGATACATCAGAAAAAATAATAAGAACAGTAAATAAGTTACTAAAAGAAGAAGACACTATAGATGTAAAAGAGGTTTCTAAAGATATATTTGGAGAAAATCCGGATATTAAATTAAATTATGAAGGCTTTATTTCACAGCAGGGAGTAAGTGATAAAATATCTGTGGATAAAGAATGGGTAGATAAAAAATTTAAAAGAATAAGAATAAGAGTAGATAAAGATATTGATTTATATATAGATGAAGAGTCTTATCACGATGAATCAAGGTTCGAAGTAAAAAGAGTAGGGGATGGATCTGTAAATATAATGATTAAAAATGTTTATAATTATATGCAAAAATAGATATTTGTGATTTAAGAATTAAAACTATATATGCAATTAATAAGTAAGTTTTAAGCTTTAGTGTGAGTAAAAACTCCATCTAAAGCTTAAATTTGTTATCTAGGCATAGCAGGCAGTAGTTCCTTATTTCTACTTTAAAGAATATTTTGCTATTAGAATGGTATTGATTATACAAATTAATACCAAAAAAATAGTAGATAGATAAAATCTATCTACTATTATATCAATTATTTAGTATGGTTTTATGAGATTTATTTTAAAGAATCAGTTGAACCTAAAACATTCTTTATTTTATCTTCAACGATTTTTTCTATTCTTGCTCTACCTTCACCTAAATATTTTCTTGGGTCGAATTGTTTTGGATCTTCAGAAAGAACTTTTCTTATACCAGCTGTCATAGCTAATCTTAAATCTGTATCCATGTTTATTTTACATACTGCCATTGAAGATGCTTTTCTAAGCATATCAGCAGGAACTCCTTTAGCTCCTTTTATTTCTCCACCATATTTGTTACAAGTATCAACAGATTCTGGATCTACAGAAGATGCTCCGTGAAGAACTATTGGGAATCCAGGTAATTTGTTTTGAATATCTTCTAATATATCGAATCTTAATTGAGCTTCTCCAGCAAATTTGTAAGCACCGTGGCTTGTTCCTATAGCTATTGCTAAAGAATCAACTCCTGTTCTATTTACGAAATCTACAGCTTGTTCTGGATCAGTATAGATATGTACGTCACTTTGTACATCATCTTCTACTCCCGCTAATACTCCTAATTCAGCTTCAACTACAACACCGTGAGAATGAGCATACTCTACAACTTCTTTAGTCTTAGCTACATTTTCTTCATAATCATAATGAGAACCATCAAACATTACAGAAGTGAATCCACTTTCTACAGCTAATTTTACAACATCTAAGCTAGGACCGTGATCTAAATGTAGAGCTACATCTATTCCAGTATCAGCTATAGCTGCATCTACCATTGCTTTTAAGTATTTAGGACCAGCATATTTTAAAGCTCCTGCAGATACTTGAAGTATAACAGCTGAATTTGCAACTTTAGCAGAGTTTACAACTCCTTGTAATATTTCCATATTGTTAATGTTGAATGCTCCTATAGCATATTTACCTTCATAAGCTTTTTTAAACATTTCTTTAGTTGTTACTAATGCCATTTAAAATTCCACCTTCCAAAATAAATTTAAAAATGAATGTAGGGACTAATTGAGTCCCTATGGGACTTTTGTTTCATAACTATAATTATATTATAAATTATTACTTAGATATTTTCCACAATTTAATTATAATTCATTTATATATTTTTTAAAAGTATAGCAAATGAATTATGAGTAACATATATCATATTAGTGTAGCTTATATATTAAAACATACTAATATTATAGTATATTTTCTATATTTATTTTCTCCATCTTAACAATATGTTCTAATAAAAACTTAACCACATGGATAGAAGCTAATGATTCATCTTTACTTTTACATTTTACATATTGAGTAAGTTTCCATAGTTCATTATTTATATTATCTATTTCAGAATGATTTATAACTATAGAAATAACAAAATGCTTGTTTTGCCAACCATCGAATAGCTCTAAAGATTTACCATATGCTTTTTCCCATGAATTAGATGTAACTAATTCTTCTAGTTCATTACATTGATTTATGAATCCTTTACAAGTACTATTTAGTTTAAATGAGTAATTAACAAGAATGAAAATTAAAATTAAAAATAATATAAAAGATGTTACGCTTCTTTTGATAATATCACCTACTTATAATCTTATTTTTTTTGATAATATAAATTACCCTTGGAATTTAAAATAGCTATTAATAGCTCATCATAAGATTTAATATTATCTTTTCTTAATTGATTTTTTAACCAATCTTCATCTCTTTTTATTAACTTTAAATTTTTTTTATTGACCTTCCCATCTAATATTAATGTTATAGGCAATTTTTCCTGAGAGGTTTGTAAAAATAAATCTTTTTTAGTAACAGGAGATTCTTCGGTTTTAGGAATTATAGATAATTGTCCACTAGTTTCTAATATTGCATATTCTATATTTTCTAAATCATAATATCCTTGAAGTCTCAGTTCTTCCATCATATCGTTAATATTAAATCTTTGGTTTTTTAATTCATCAAAGTTAATTTTACCATCTTCTATTAATAGACTAGGTTCTCCGTTAATTAAGCTTCTTATTTTTTCACTCTTAAGTTGTATAAGAGAAAGTATATTTTGAAGTATTAAAAGAGTTAGTATAGGGACTATTCCATGTAACAAGGGTATACGTGAATCTTGCATAGGTAGTGAGGCTAATTCTGATATCATTATGGTTATAGCTAATTCAAAAGGTTCTAATTCACCTATTTGTTTTTTGCCCATCAATCTCATAGATAAAATAACTAAAAGATATAAAATTATAGTTCTAATTAAGACTATAAACATATGTAAACCTCCTTATAATCATATTGTGGCAATTTTAAATAAAAATATGAATAAATATGGGTAACAAAATATAATAAATTGAATTATAATAATATTACAGCCTAAAATAAGGAGATGAATAGAATGCAAGAATTAAAGCTAGATATACCTAATGGTAGTAATATTCTAGTATCTAAGGATAAAACTTTGTATGACATAGTAAAAGAAAATGAATTAGAAAATAATATACCTATTGTTTTAGGAAAAATAGATAAAGAATATTATGAATTAACTTCCAAAGTAAAAAAGGAAGGGAAATTCATCCCTGTAGATATAACAGATGAAATAGGATTGAGAACTTATGTTAGAACTTTACAATTTATTTTTATAAAAGCAGTTTTAGATTTATATCCTGAATCTACTGTTATTATAGAACATTCTTTAGGCAAAGGATTGTATGGTGAGATTCATAAGAAATTAGCATTAAATGAAAATGATATATTAAAGATAAAAAATAAAATGAATGAAATAATAGATAAAGATATAAAGATTAATAAAATTTCAATTAAAAAAGAAGAAGCTATAAATATATTTAAAGAGTACAAAATGAAAGATAAGGTTAGGCTTTTAAATCATATTCCACAGGAAGAGGTTAAATTATATGAATTAGATGGAAGATATGATTATTTTTATGGGCCTATGGCATATTCAACAGGAGCAATTAAGAATTTTGATATTATGTATTATGAGCCAGGATTTATATTAAGATATCCTAGAGAAAAGGATCCTTTTACTATACCGGAATTTATTGAATACAAAAAGCTTACAAAAATATTTAGAGAAACAGAAAAATGGGGAAAAATATTAGATGTAGGAGATGTAGGTGCACTAAATGATAAGGTTGTATATGGTGAGATAAAAGATATAATAAGAGTATCAGAAGCTTTGCATGAAAAGAAAATAGCAAATATAGCAGATATGATATATGAGAAAGAAAACATAAAGATGGTACTGATATCAGGACCTTCATCATCAGGAAAAACTACTTTTGCTAATAGATTAGGAATTCAGCTAAGAGTTAATGGATTAATTCCTGTACCTATTTCATTGGATAACTATTTTGTTAATAGAGAGGACACTCCAAAAGATGAAAATGGAGATTATGATTTTGAATCTATTGATGCTTTAGATATAGATTTATTTAATGAAGATTTAAAACATATATTAAATGGAGAAGAAGTTAAAATACCTACTTTCAATTTTAAAAAAGGCAAAAGAGAATATAATGGTAAAAACATAAAGCTTCCTAAAAATGGCATACTTATTGTAGAAGGAATACATGGACTAAATCCAGTATTGACAAAAAAAATACCTGATAAAAATAAGTTTAAAATATATATAAGTGCATTAACTCAACTAAATATAGATAATCATAATAGAGTATCTACAACTGATGTAAGAATAATAAGAAGACTAGTTAGAGATTATCTATCAAGGGGTTATGGTGGAGAAGAAACATTAAAAATGTGGCCATCTATAAAAAGAGGAGAAGACAGAAATATATTTGTATTCCAAGAAAATGCAGATGTAATGTTTAATTCTACAATAGTTTATGAACTTTGCATATTAAAAAAATATGCTATTGCAGAACTTGATAAAATAGATAAAAACAGTAGTGTTCACTATGAAGCAACCAGATTAAAAAGTTTTTTAAACTTTTTCAAAGAAGTGGACATGAGTTTAGTTCCAGATAATTCTATATTACGAGAATTCATAGGTGGAAGCTGCTTTTACGAATATTAAGGAAATTATAACTTAAAAGATAGTTCACCTTCAGTATATTAAAAAGGGATGTATGTCTAGAAGGGCAATTCAATTCGCTAATATATTCTAAATTTGTTTTTGTAAAATATATTGAAAAAAATGATAACTCGCTATTCGCTCAAACAATCAGTTTTTTCTAATATATTTTCAAAAAACAAATAAGAATATCTAAGCTTTTTCGAATGCACTTTACGCCACATATCCCCATCTTTAATATACTGAAGCTATCCTAAATTTTAAAATAAAATTTCCTATAATCAAAAATAATAGAAAAGGAATTCAAAAAAATTTTTGTTAGAAAATTGATGCGTAGCATGTAAATAAAATGTATCTTTATAAAATTTCTATAAATTAAATTTACACTCAATCTTATTTGCGTTAGCAAACAAATTTAATATATAAAGCCATTAATTTCAATTAGTTTTTATATAAACTTAATAAGTTCTACTGTATATAAAGTTACTAAGATTATTGTATAAATGCATTATTTATAGTTGTAAATTTCCAACAAAAGCATTTTCACATTATAATATATAAGAATTTTTCTTATATGTTTAAGAAAAACCTTATGGCTATGACGATTATTGTGAATAAAATTAATGCTTTTTTACATAGAAATACAAATTAATTACTATAGAAAGTCTACGACTGGGCTATCGCTCTTTTAGCCATTTACATATAAAGTTTAGATATAATTTTTTAATTTGCAAATAACTTAACAAGAATATTATAATTAAAGATTTTGTGTAAAGAATTGGAACAAAATTATCCTTTAGTCGGTTTTATCTCTCGTCAGAAATTATAATAACATCTTTTAAAGGTATTAAAATAATAAATATTTTTAGAGAAAATAGATATCTAGAAAAATAATAAGAATATTTTATTTGTGAACTAATATTTAAGCGTAAAGTAAACAGGACGTTTACTTAGCTCTTGTTGCCACAGGACGTGGCATTAGAGTGTTAGTTTAAATATTAGGACACAAATATTAGTATTCTTTATTTTTATAGCTATCTATTAAGCAAAAGTATTTATTGTTTTAATTCTCAACCTTTAAAGATTGTTAAGTCGTAATTTCCTTATATTGCTTTAGTAACAAGTTTATTAGGCAAGAATAAGATGAATATAAATAAAGATATTTTTAAACATACTGTGAAAATTAACAAATAAGTTAAAGAGGTGAAAAAAGTGGAGATACTTTATCCAGATGAATATTTTTTAGATTTGTTAGAAGAAGATTTATATAATTTTAATAAAGAAAGTGATGATTACTTAACAGCAAATATGTGTTTAGATTCAAATATATATGAGTTGAATGGGGAATATTTAGAAAGTATAAAAAAGATTTAATATAAAAAAATCGTGGTAACCCACGATTTTTTAGAATTTCTTTAATTTTACATTACTAACCATAAGGTAAGATAATGTTATTATTAAAACTACAGTTAAGCTTAAAGATCCAATTCTATTTAGGCTAATTAAAGAGTATAAAGCCATGAACATACCAGCTAAAGTTATTGGTATACCAGAAAAGGAACCATCAAATTCAGTAATATTATATCTAGCAAGTCTGTAGGCCCCAGATATAGGGAACATTAATACCAATAAATAACCTAATATTCCTAGATTGCTAAAATTATAAATATGAAAAGTCAATATAGAAGGTGCTACACCAAAAGAAACTAAATCAGCTAAAGAATCTAATTCTTTACCAATAGGACTATCAACTTTTAAAAACCTAGCAACTCTTCCATCATATCTATCCATTAAACCTGCAATTAGTATAAATAAACCAGCCCATTTATAATTTTCTTGAAATGTCATCATTAAGGACATAACTCCACAACCTAAGTTTCCTAAAGTAAAAGCATTTGGTACGGCACTTTTTGCTATTTTTGCCATTATATTATCACTCCTAAAAAAATATAATTCCTATTAATTGAAATATATAATATTATACAACATTTTGCAAACATATTTAAGCTATAAATGGAATTAAATATAAAAAATAATAATTAATTAAGAAATTCATAATAATTTTTAAATAAAAAATAGGTATGTGGATAAACTATTTTTGGAGGTGTTATTATGAAAGTTATGGATGTTATGACTCAAAATGTTGCAACAGTAAATAGAAATGATTCAGTAGAAAAGGCAGCAGAGCTTATGAATGAATATAATGTTGGATCTATACCTATTTGTGACAATAATAAAGTGGTTGGAGTTATTACAGATAGAGATATAGCTTTAAGATCTGTAGCAAAAGGATCAAATAATAATATTAAAGTCGGAGATATTATGACATCTAATCCTGTTGTAGCTAATAAAGATATGGATATACATGATGCAGCTAGAATAATGAGTGAAAGACAAATAAGAAGATTACCCGTAGAGGACAATGAAAATATAATAGGTATAGTTTCTTTAGGAGATATAGCTATAGAGCCTAAGCATGAAGATGAAGCACAAAAAGCTTTAAGTGGAATTTCAGAGCAGAATAATTAGTTTAAAATGTCCACAGGATTTATTGTTAAAATCTTGTGGATTTGCTATTATATAATGGTACAACGAATACAACTATAAAGTAAAAACTATAAGAGGAGATTTAAAATGAGTAAGGTAAAATTTATTTATAACCCATATTCAGGAGAAAAAGCTATAGCATCTCAAATAGACCAAGTGATAAGAATACATCAGAAATATGGATATGAAGTAGTGCCTTATAGGATAAGTTTAGAATATAATCTAGATGATGCTTTTGAATCTATTGATGAAAGCTATAAATATATATTGGTAGCAGGAGGAGACGGTACTGTAGATAATGTGGTAAATCATTTAAAAAAATTTTCACTTGATCTTCCAATTGCAATATTACCTACAGGTACTGCTAATGATTTTGCTAAATTTATTGGTATGCCAATGAATGTTGGAGAGGCCTGTGAGCAAATACTAAAGAGTTCTGTAAAAAAAGTTGATTTAGGTAGGATAAATGATAAATATTTTATCAATGTCGCCAGTACAGGATTATTTACAGATGTATCTCAAAAAACTGATGTTAATTTAAAAAATACTATGGGCAAGCTTGCCTATTATGTAAAGGGAATAGAGCAGCTTCCTAACTTTAGAAGACTAAAAATTAATGTTAAATCTGAAGAAGTTAATTTTGATGGAGATATGTATCTTATGATGGTGTTTAATGGACAAACAGCAGGTAATCTCCATATGGCATATAAAGCAGAAGTAGATGATGGCATGCTAGATGTAATAATAATAAAAGTTTGTGCTATTAAGGATATGATAGGATTATTTATAAAAATGATTAAGGGGGAACACCTAGAAGATGTAAATGCTCTAATATATTTTAAAACTAATAAGCTTATAATAGAATCTAATGAAAATATAGTTACAGACATCGATGGAGAAAGAGGCCCAGACTTTCCTTTATGTATAGAGTGTATTGAGGAAGGTTTAGATATTTTAGGTATATTAGATTAATATAGGAATATTTTCACTTTAATATTAATAAATATAAGTAGTAATATTGTTAAATTGGAGAGTTTATTTAGTTATGATAAATTTATTTATTTATATAGCAGCTATATTACTTATGTTTATTATATGCATACAAGGCATAAAAATAGCTTTTAAGGCACCTTATAAAATAAAAATTGTATCTATAATAATATATTTTTTAATGATTATGAAATTTATATCTTTAACTTTGTTAGTAGTTATTAATAACATAAGAAATTTATATTGGTTAAAATGGATATACTTTTTTGATTTTATAGCTGTACCTATAACTATATTAATATGTTTCTATATATGTGTAAAAAATAATAAATTTAGCTTAAATTATATAATTTGTATAATAGCGCTAATAAGTTCCGTTTTAATGTTTTTTATTAGTAAATATAGTTTGAACATAAATATGTTCAATAAACAATATTATATAATGGAACTATTAACACCCATAAATATGTATATATTTTTCATAGTTATTAATTTAATATTTCTAATATTATACTTTAAAAAGCATAATAATAAATATATAAATAAAAATATATTATATTTAATGTTTTTCAGTACAATAGTAAATATATCAGATATTATATTAAGTTTTTTAAATATTAATATATTGCCTCCAAATATATTAGGGAATATTATTTGGATGTATACTCTACACATATCTGTAAATAAATTAATAAAGTAAAATTTATTTAACTAAGAAATTGCATAATTCATTTTTACATATAATTATATAAATATATTTGTTTAAACACGGTATGTTATATGTGGATTTGAAATTTATTAATTATAAAATTTGCTAAATTATATAATTAATTATAGAACTTATAACAATTTTTATTTATAATATATATAAAATAAACAGCATTAAATGCTGTTTATTTTCTTTTTTTATGTTTAGAAAGGGAATTTTTTTTAGATTTTTTATTGATATTAGTAGTATTTTTGTTGTAATTATTGCTTTTAGAATTATTACTTTTATGATTTTTATTAGTATTTTTAGAATTAGTATTTTTATGAAATTTTTTATAAGGCTTATTATAATGGATTAAACAATCAGGTCCATTGCCTATTAAATCTTCTCTATGGGCTTTTAATAAGGCTTCCTTAACTAAATCATAGTTATCAGGAATAGTAAATTGTAGCAATGCCCTCTGCATACTTTTTTCTTTTTGTTCTTTAGGAATATAAACTTTTTCTCCTGTTAAAGGATTTAGCCCTGTATAATACATAGTAGTTGATAAGCTTCCAGGAGTAGGATAGAAGTCTTGTACTTGCTCTGGAGTATAGCCCATTTTTTTAATATATTGAGCTAATTCTATAGCAGCTTTCAAATCGCTACCAGGGTGGCTAGACATTAAATAAGGAACTAAAAATTGTTTTTTATGTATCTTTTTATTTATATCATAATATTTTTTTACAAAAGAATCATAAACATTTCTAGTTGGTTTTCCCATTAACTTTAAAACTTTATCACTTATATGTTCAGGAGCAACTTTTAATTGTCCGCTTATATGATGTTCACATAATTCTTTAAAAAATTCATCATTTTTATCATATATTAAATAATCAAATCTAATACCAGAACGTATGAATACTTTCTTTACATTAGGTATTTTTCTTATTTTTCTTAACAAATTTAAATATTCTTTATGATCTACAATTAGATTTTTACATGCACTAGGGAATACACATTGTTTATTCTTACAAGTACCATGCCTTTCTTGAACTTTACAAGCCCTATGCCTAAAGTTAGCTGTAGGACCACCTACATCATGTATATAACCTTTGAAGTCTTTCATATTAGTCATCATATTTGCTTCTTTTAAAATAGAGTCTTGACTTCTATTTTGAATAACCCTGCCTTGATGAAAGGTTAAAGCACAAAAAGAACAACTTCCATAACAGCCTCTATGGCTAGTAATTGAAAATTTAACCTCTTTAATAGCAGGAATACCACCTTCAGATTCGTACATAGGATGATAAGTTCTAGCATATGGAAGTGCATAAACCTCATCCATTTCTTCTTGAGATAATGGGGGTTGGGGAGGATTTTGAACTACATATCTATCTTTATGTTTTTGTACTAAGGTTTTACCCCTTATGGAATCTTGTTCGTAGTATTGTACTTTGTAAGCTTCTGCATAGGATTTTTTATTTGTAGAAACTTCTTCAAAGGAAGGAATTTCAATATAATCATGTAAATTAGAAATATCTTTTTCAATATAAGCTGTACCTCTTACATCTTTTATACTATCTATTTTCATTCCATATCTTAAAAGGTTACAAACTTGTACTACAGGTTTTTCACCCATACCATATATTAATAAATTCGCACTGGAGTCTTCTAAAATACTTCTCCTCACTGAATTATCCCAATAATCATAATGAGCAAATCTTCTTAAACTAGCTTCTATGCCACCTATTATTATAGGGGAATCTTTAAAAGCTTCTTTGATTTTATTGCAATAAACAACAACAGCTCTATCTGGCCTATATCCAGATTTACCACCTGGAGAATAAAAGTCATCATGTCTTTTTTTCTTAGAGGCAGTATAATGATTTACCATAGAATCTATATTACCAGAGTTAACTAAAAATCCATATTTAGGCTTACCCAATTTTTTAAAGTCATTTATACTTTTCCAATCAGGTTGAGCTATAACCCCTACAGTAAATCCTTCTCTTTCTAATACTCTGCCTATAATCGCAGTACCGAAAGATGGATGATCTACATAAGCATCACCAGTTACTATTATAAAATCTAAAATATCTATATTCCTTTTTTTCAAATCCTCTTTACTTACAGGTAAAAAGTTTATGTTATTCAATATGTTCATTCTCCTATCTTAAATACAATTTTGTAATAATATTATTATACAGTTCATTTTGTTTAATATCAAAAATAATTTAAAGATAAGAAATATGGTATAAAATGAAGATATATTAAAATAAAAGAATGTAAATTTAAATAATGAATAAATTTAAAAAAATTTGATAAATTCAGTTGCAAAATAGAGATATAAACAATATAATAAAAATATAAGGTTAAATGTTAATAATGTACGTTAGGTGAGGCTCCTATATAGATATACGCTACTGCCCGGAAACATCGAGAGATGCCAATGGGTCACCAGGTATTACCGAAATAAGGTTTTACTTAATGTAGCTGGCTTTGGTCCAAAGCTATATAGTGCTAAAACTCAACGATTGATGTTAAAGTTTTAGTTATGTATGTATAGGGAGCCAAGTGGGCTCTTTTTGTTTTATAATTTTTTTTAGGATGGTGATTTAGATGGAAATTGGTCCGTATGATGGGAGAAGAGACCAAAGAAAAATTACATTATCTTATAGAGGAATATTCATTTAAGCACAACTATTTATTTGTAGCTTAGAGTATTCCTTTATAAGTGTGAAGGGAGAAATATTTATGAAGAAGCTACAAAGTTTTTTCTTAAGTAAAATTATTAATAAAAGAGTGTATGATGAATATGGTGACTGTATAGGTAAACTAATTGATATTTATGTAACATCTGAAGATGATTATCCAAGAGCCATAGCTTATAAAATAAAAAAGGGAAGAGAAATAGTAAATTATGAGTTTAAAAATATTTCTTTTTATGATGATGAAGGCAAAGCTATAATAAAAGTAATAGGTACTAGAGATATAATATTAAGAAAATATTCTTATTTATTATCCCAACATCTTTTAGATAAACAAATAATTGATATAAATGGCAAAAAGATGGTTAAAGTACATGATTTAAGAATTGGAGAAATTGCAGGAGAGTATAAAGTAATAGCTGTAGATACAGGTGCATTAGCCTTAAGTAGAAGAATAGGAATGGAAAATCTATTAAGAAGTATTTATAAAATATTTAATAAGAAAATGGAAGACACTTTGATAATGTGGGATAGTGTAGAATCTTTAGAGATGATGGATAATAATTTGAAACTATCTGTATCTTATCAAAAACTTTCAACACTACATCCAGCAGATTTAGCAGATATTATAGAAGACATGAATGATAGCTATAGAAAATTAGTTTTTGAAAGTTTGGATGATGACTTAGCTGCAGATACTTTTGAAGAAATAGATATAGAAGTAAAAACAGAAATGTTGGAAGAAATGACTTCTTCTAAAAAAGCTGAAATCATATATAATATGTCAAAGGATGAAGCTGCAGATGTATTGGCACAAATGAAAGAAGAAGAGGTAGAAGAAATACTTTCTATTATGGAAGAAAAAGATGCCAAGGATATAAGAAAACTTATGAATTATAATGAAGAGACTACTGGAAGTATAATGAATAAAGACTTTATAGCGTTCAATGTTAATATAACTGCAGAGGAAACTATAGACTTATTAAGAGAAATAAAGCCTAAGGATGAAGAAGCATATTATATATATATTATAGATGAAAAGGAACAGTTAAAGGGAGCTATATCTCTTACGGATTTAATAATATGTGCTCCAGAAGCTAAATTAAAGGATATAATGGATAAAGATATAGTAAAAGTTAAAGATACAGATCATATAAATGAAGCTGTAGAGTTAGCAATAAAGTATGATTTATTATCTATTCCTGTAATTGAAGGAGAAAACAAATTATGTGGTATTATATCCATAGATGATATTGTAGAGGATGTATTTGCACCTATGTGGAGAAAAAAAGTTAAAATAGTTGCAATTTAAAATTATAGGATATCGGCTATTTAAAAGAAGTTTAGATGGTGACTAAAAACATTACGACTTTAGTAGTGAGAGGAATAGCCATTTAAAAAATGCATTTTAAAATAGAATTAATTTTTAGTATTAGGAAAATAAAAATACATGTAATAAGCTTATTTTTATGTTTATTACATGTATTTTTATTTTTTTTGTCAAATTTAAATTTATTTTTATTATATAAATAAGTATTTTTTATTATTTTATGCGCAAACTAATTTTAAGATAAATAGCAAAACTATGGATTTTGTGGGAGGAGTATTAATGAAGAAGAATATATATTTAAAAAGAGCAATAATATATGTTTTAGCTATAATGTTAGCTTATGGCAGTACTACTCTTTATATATTACCCTATACAAATGCTACTAAGGCTGTAGCATATTATTATGGGAATAGAGGAGATACTATTTCACAGGTTCAAAGAAAACTTAAAGCCTGGGGATATTATAGCGGTGGAGTAGATGGAATATTTGGTCATGGAACTTATACAGCTGTAAGAAATTTTCAATCTAAAAATGGTTTGAAAGTAGATGGAGTAATTGGAGATAAAACTTTAGCTGCCCTTGGAATAAGCACGGGATCATCATCAGGTGGAAGTGCAAGTTCTAACAACCAAGATGTTATGCTTTTAGCTAGACTTATAAATGGGGAAGCCAGAGGAGAACCTTATGAAGGTCAAGTAGCAGTAGGAGCAGTAGTTTTAAATAGAACAAGGAATCCTAAATTTCCTAATAGTGTAGCTGGAGTCATATATCAACCAGGTGCATTTACTGCTATAGTAGATGGTCAAATACATGCAACTATGGAACAAAATTCTATAAACGCGGCTAGAGATGCCTTAAATGGATGGGATCCTTCTGGTGGTGCTATGTATTATTTTAATCCATCAACAGCTACAAGTTCTTGGATTTGGTCAAGACCATTAATAAAAGTAATAGGAAAACATAGATTTTGTAAATAAGTAGTTGACAAATTCAAAAAATATCATATAATTATATTATAGAATTCATACCAAAATAGTCGGAAATGAAAAACGTTGAAAAAGGAAAGTAGCATACTCAATCTTTTCAGAGAGGAAATTATTTTGTTGGAAAATTTCTAAAGAAGGTTTATGTGAAGTGCCCTTTGGAGTTGTGTACCGAATAAAGTAGGCTACATCGGGTTCACCCGTTATAGTGATAGGGTATAAATTTATTAGTACCTGAATAAAGTGAGATTTTAATATCTAACTAGAGTGGAACCACGGAGAATATACTTCGTCTCTATATTTTTATAGAGATGGAGTTTTTTTATATTAAGTTTATTTTAAAAAGGGGAGATCGATATGATATATGAAGATTCTATAAATTTAATAGGAAATACGCCTATGTTTAAATTAAAAAATATGAAAGAAGAAAATATGGCAGATGTTTATGTAAAATTAGAAAAGTTTAACCCTGGTGGCAGCATAAAAGATAGAGCGGCCTTAGGTATGATTGAAGAAGCTGAAAAGATGGGTAAAATAAAACCAGGAGATATAATAGTAGAGCCTACAAGTGGGAACACAGGTATAGGACTTGCTATGGTTGGCAGATTAAAAGGATATAAAGTTATTATTGTTATGCCAGATTCTATGAGTATAGAAAGAAGAAATATGATTAAAGCTTACGGGGCAGAATTAGTTCTTACAGAAGGAAATAAAGGTATGACAGGAGCTATAGAAAAAGCAGAAGAATTAGCTAGAAATAAAAAAGGATATTTTATTCCTCAACAATTTTCAAACAGAGCTAATTCAAAAAAACATTATGAAACCACTGCTGTAGAAATATTAGAGGATGTAGAAGATTTAGATGCTTTTGTAGCTTCAGTAGGTACAGGAGGAACTATAGCAGGTATTGGAAGAAGATTAAAAGAATTTAATAAAAATATAAAAGTTATAGCTGTAGAACCTTATAATTCACCAGTAATATCAGGAGGAAAAGCAGCACCACACAAAATACAGGGTATAGGAGCAGGATTTATACCAGAAGTATATGAAAAAGATGTAGTAGATGAGGTAATGACTATAACAGACGAAGAATCCTATGAATATGCGAGAAAATTTGGAGTAGAAGAAGGAATATTAGTAGGCATATCTTCTGGAGCAAATATAGCAGCAGCTATAAAAATAGCTAAAAAATTAGGAAAAGGTAAAAAAGTTGTAACTGTAGCCCCAGACGGTGGAGAAAAGTATATTTCTACAGGGCTATATGATAAATAAAAGAGGTGAGTTTTGTGAAAAATCCTTTTAAAACTTTAATATATGATTTGGAAAATGCTAAGGAAAAAGATCCAGCAGCTAGAAATGTTTTAGAAGTTTTTATATTGTATCCATTTATTCATGCTTTAATAGGTTACAGAATATCACATTTATTTTATAATGCACACTTATTCTTTTTAGCTAGACTTATTTCTCAAATATCAAGATTTTTTACAGGTATAGAAATTCATCCAGGAGCAACTATAGGGAAAGGACTTTTTATAGATCATGGTATGGGAGTTGTTATTGGCGAAACTGCCGAAGTTGGAGACAATGTAACTTTATATCATGGAGTAACTTTAGGCGGAACGGGAAAAGATAAAGGTAAAAGACATCCTACCGTAGGTGATAATGTTGTAATAGGGAGTGGTGCAAAAATATTAGGTCCTATAAATATAGGGGATAATGTAAAAATAGGAGCTAATGCAGTAGTTTTGCATGATGTACCAGATAACTCTACAGCAGTAGGAATACCAGCAAAGGTGGTAAGATATGAAAAAAAATCCTCTGTTATAGAAATAAGAGATTATAATGGGGTTAAAAAAGTAATATATAATGATATGATAATATAATTTTGGATAAAAAATTGATATGAATTATTAAGAAACTATAAAAATATTATAGAAATTTATGGATAGATTTAATAAGGATTCACAACATCTAGGATTTTTCATAAGCAGATACCCTAATTTACAGAAAGAAAAAAATAAAGATATACAAAATGAATCTAAAATAAGAATATAAATAAAAAAGTCAATCCGTTTGAATATATGAAAGAAGGGAAAACAATAATTTATATTGCTTTTCCCTCTTTATATATAAAATCTTCCAATATATTAGACTATTAGCATAGACTTTTAAATAAATAATAATTATAATTTACTTAGAATAGTATTTATAAATGAGAATTTAATTTTAATTGGATTTGTATTTTATTTGAATTTGTATTTTATTTGAATTTTAATTAAATTAATTTAGATGCTTTTATAAGTGTTATTAATAAGATAAATTGGGAGTTTTGAGAGGTGTTATAAATGATTTCTCCTAGGATGACGAAAATAATAGGGCATATGCCGAAGGGGCTTTTGAAATTTTTATCGCAAAAAATATTAAATAGTTATATAAATAAATATGCTAACTTAAGTATAAATGGTAAAGAAAATTTAGAAAATATAAATAAACCAATTATTTTTATTTCTAATCATTTAAGTAACTCTGATGCTTTAATAATAAATAAAGTATTAAAAGATCAAAATATAACTTTTATAGCAGGAGTTAAGCTTAAAGATAATTCATTAACTAAACTTGGATTAGAAATAACAAAAACTATACCAATAAAACCTAATACTGCTGATAAAGAGGCTATATATAGTATAGTAAAAACTTTAAAAGCAGGGAATAATATTTTAATATTCCCAGAAGGAACTAGAAGTAGAAATGCAAAATTAATGGAACCTAAAAAAGGTGTAATTTTAATACAAAAATTAAGCAAAGCTACTATAGTACCGTTAGGAATTAGTGGTACAGAAAAACTTTTGCCTATAAATGAGAAAGATATGGCATTAGAACGTTTTCAAAATGCTGATGTAACTATAAATATAGGCAAAGCATTGGAAATATCTAAGAAAGATAAAGAAGAATCAAAACACGAATATGAAGATAGACTAATGGACTATTTTATGAGTGAAATAGCTAAATTAATACCAAAAGAGTATAGAGGTATATATGATAATTAGAGCTTACTTTAATATAGAAGTTTAATAAATATAGTTATTTATTAAACTAAATTATGGGAGTGATTTTCAATTGGATAATAATGAAATAAAAAATGTTATAGATATATTGATAGAAACATATCCTGATGCTAATTGTGAATTAGAGCATAGAAATCCTTTTGAGCTTTTAATAGCTACAGTTTTATCTGCTCAGACTACAGATAAAAAAGTAAATGAAGTAACAAAGGTATTATTTAAGGAATATGATACTCCTAAAGATTTTTTAAATCTAAAAAGAGAAGAATTAGAGGAGAAAATTAAAAAGATAGGTTTATATAGAAATAAATCTAAAAATATATTAGCTCTTTGTAAAGAATTAGAAGAAAAATTCCAAGGAGAAGTTCCTAATGATTTTGATGCTTTGACTTCACTGCCAGGAGTAGGTAGAAAAACTGCTAATGTAGTTTTAGCCAATGCTTTTAAAGTACCGACTATAGCAGTAGATACCCATGTATTTAGAGTATCTAATAGAATAGGATTGGCAGAGGCTAGCAATGTATTAAAAACAGAAGAACAGTTACAAGAAGTTATACCAAAAGAATTATGGATATTAATGCATCATGTATTAATATTTCATGGAAGAAGATGTTGTATAGCTAGAAAACCTAAATGTGAAGAATGTACTATAAAAAAGTATTGCAGGTATTATAATGAAGAGGTTAAACCATCTTAAGTATAAGTATTTATAATAGCAAATTATCTTATATATTAAGATGGTTTTGCTATTAAATTATCCACATGTGGATAATTTTCAAAGAAAATTGTTTATAATTAAATAAACTTTGTATAGGAATTAAATGAAAGAGGGGAAAACAATATGGATATTAAAGAAAAGGCATTAATGGTACATAAAAAATTTAAAGGAAAGTTATCTATAGAAGGGAAAATGCAAGTTAAAAATAAAGATGATTTATCTATAGCATATACTCCAGGAGTTGCAGAGCCCTGTATAAAAATAAATGAGGACAAGTCCTTAGTTTATGAATATACCATGAAAGGAAACACTGTAGCTGTGGTAACTAATGGTACAGCAGTTTTAGGATTAGGAGATATAGGTCCTTATGCAGGATTGCCTGTTATGGAAGGAAAAGCTCTTTTATTTAAAGAATTTGCAAATATAGACTCATTTCCAATTTGTATAGATAGTAAAGATCCAGATGAAATTATAAAAACAGTTAAACTTATAGCTCCAGGTTTTGGAGGAATAAATCTAGAAGACATAAAAGCTCCAGAATGTTTTTACATAGAACAAAAATTGAAAGATGAATTAGATATTCCAGTATTTCATGATGATCAACATGGAACAGCCATAGTGGTTTTAGCAGGAATATATAACGCATTAAAACTTATAGGTAAAAAATTAGAAGAAGCAAAAATAGTTATAAATGGAGCTGGTTCTGCGGGAATATCTATATGTAAATTATTATTACAAGCAGGAGCCAAAGATATAATAATGTGTGATAAGGAAGGTTCTTTAGCAAAGGGTAATAGTAATTTAAATGAAGCTCAAAAATTAATAGCAGAAGTAACTAATAAAGAAAATCAAAAAGGAACATTAAAAGATATAATAAAAGGAAAAGATGTATTTATAGGAGTATCAGCACCAAATATACTTACAGAAGAAATGGTAGCTACTATGAATAAAGACTCTATAGTATTTGCTATGGCAAATCCAACTCCAGAAATAATGCCAGATGAAGCAAAAAAAGCAGGAGCTAGAGTGGTAGCTACAGGAAGATCAGACTTCCCAAATCAAATAAATAATGTGTTAGTATTCCCTGGAATCTTTAGAGGAGCATTAGATGTAAGATCTAAAGTTATAAATGAAGAAATGAAATTAGCAGCATCTAAAGCTATAGCATCTCTAATACAGGATAATGAACTAAATGACGACTATATAATACCAGGAGCCTTTGATAAAAGAGTAGCACAGGTTGTAGCAGAGGAAGTAAAAAAAGTAGCCTTAGAAATGGGATTATCAAAATTATAACTTAAGAACTTTTAAAAGTTAAAAATTAAAACAAGAAATACTTTTGCTCAATAGATAGCTATAAAAATAAAGAATACTAATATTTGTTTCCTAATATTTAAGCTAACGCTCTAATGTCACGTCCTGTGACAACATAGCTAAGCAAACGTCCTATTTACTTCACGCTTAAATATTAGTTCACAGATTAAGTATTCTAATTATTTTTCTATATATCTATTTTCTCTAAAAGTATTTCTTGTTTTAATTTTAAACCTTTAAAGACTGTTACATCGTAATTTCATTATATTAAGTTCTTTCTTAAAAAGTCTAGTGCTCTAGTTACAGTTATATTTCTTATAAATTGCCTATTACCAGAATAGTTTAATTTTTTGACAAAGGTTTTTCCGTTTATGTAAAGACCTATGTAAACTAGCCCTATAGGTTTATCATAAGTTCCACCGCCAGGACCTGCAACCCCTGTAGTGGATATACCTATATTTGTACCAGCAGATTTCGCTATCCCTTCAGCCATTTCTAGGGCAACTTCTTTACTTACAGCTGTATATTTTTCTAAAGTTTCTTTTTTTACATTTAATATATTTATTTTAGACTCATTGCTATAAGTTATAGCCCCTTCTAAAAATACAGATGATATACCAGGAAAGTTTATAAGTTTTCCTGCTAATAAACCACCAGTACAAGATTCAGCGGTGGCTATAGTTAGATTCCTTTTTACAAGTATATTAGCTACTACTTCTTCTAAGGAAGTTTCACCAGAACTGTATATATTATCTCCAAGTATTTCTCTTATTTTTTCTTCTATAGGAACTATTAAACTTAGTGCCTTTTCTTCAGAATCAGCTTTAGCTGTAATTCTTAATGTAGTTTCTCCTTGTTTAGCATAGGGAGCCACTGTAGGGTTAGTTTGATTTTCTAAAATATCACTTATTAAATCTGCTACATCGCTTTCTCCTATACCAGTTATTCTTAAAACTTTAGATTTTATAGTACAATTTGTTAGCCTTTGTAAATAAGGTATTACTTTATTTTCAAACATAGGTTGCATTTCATAAGGTGGTCCAGGAAGTATTATAGCTATTTTATTATTTTTTTCTATTATAAATCCTGGCGCAGTTCCATTATGATTTTCTAGTATTGTGCAATTTTTAGGAAAGTAGGCTTGTTTTTTATTGCTTTCTGTCATTGATTTATTAAAACAGGATAATCTTTTTTCTATTTGTATTAATGAAGCTTCATTTAATACTAGATTCTCACCAAAAAATTTAGCTACAGATTCTTTAGTTAGATCATCCTTAGTAGGTCCTAAACCTCCAGTAGTTATAACTAAATCGCAATAATTAAAGGCTCTTTCAAGTTCTTTTAATAATCTATTTTCATTATCACCAATTACAGAGTGATGATAAACTTCTATTCCTATATTAGCTAGTTCTTTAGACAGATATTGGGCATTTGTATTTACAATATCACCTAATAATAATTCTGTTCCAACACAGAGTATCTCTGCTTTCATAATTTTAGCACCTTCCCTTCTATATCTAGTGTATTACACCACCAAATAGTTTAGTTAATCTTTACGTACTTATCTATAAAATTATATAAGTTTTTTCTATAATCTTTTTTGTTATATAAATAGGCTTGAGCATGACCTGCATTAGGAGCAATATATATTTCTTTAGCTCCAGGTTTTATTTTATACATTTCTTCACTCATTTTTTTAGGTATATAAATATCTTTATCACCATGTATAAACATTATAGGTGTTTTTACAGTTTTTATAGAATTTATAGGAGAAACACTGCTATATAAAAACTTTGATTTTAAAAGTGCACAAGCATCAGCGTAGAATAATAATGAATTAGTAATAATTTTATTATTAATGTGTAGTTCTTCATCTAATTTATTTTTTAAAAGTTCTTCTAAATTGGAATAAGGGCAATCTGCTACATAAAATTTTACTCTATTTTTAGATAAATTCATTTTAGAGTGAAGTAATATTGTAGATGCGCCTAAGGATTCTCCATGAGCTCCTATAATTCCACCAGGATTTTTTTCTTCTAGCCAATCAATGCATTTATCTAAATCATATTTTTCATAATATCCATAGGTTACATCGGAACCACCACTTGAACCATGATATCTAGAATCATATATTAAAACGTTAAAACCTTTATCCAAGTATAAATCTGCATATTTCATTGATTCCCAACGAGACGAATGAATGCCATGAACTATAACTACCGAATTTTTAGTATTATGAGGGTTTTCCATATAAGTTCCTTTTAGATTATAACCATATTTGGAGTTTATAGTTATGTTTTCTTTTTTCAATGTATTAAAGCGTTTTTCATCAAAAGTTGATTTATAAGTATTATACATGTTAGTAATGTTTCTACTGGTAGGCTCTATACATGCTTTAATATATATTAAATTACCATTATAAAAACCTAATATATTAATAGATATAAAAATTATTAATATAGGTATTAATAATAATATTTTATATTTTTTAGTTTTGGTTTTTTTTATATTGACTGTGTGATACATATTTTCCCCCTTAATAAAATACATTAAATTAGAGTAATTTATAATTAATATATTATCTTTAAATTAAATAGTGTGCAATTTCTAAAATTAAAGGAGGTAAATTTATTTAGTATTAAGATACACAATATTTTATTATAAGATCTAATGTTGCGAGTATTGCATCCATATGGGTTCTTTCATAGGCGTGAGAGGCATATACTCCAGGGCCTATTAAGGCAGCTTTTATATCAAAACCTGCTCTTAAGGCAGCACTTGCATCAGATCCATAGGAAGGATATATATCTATTTTATAAGGAATATTGCTAGTTTTACATATATTAATCAAGTTTTTCCTAAAGTCTAAGTCGTAGGGGCCGGTAGAATCCTTTGCACATATGCATACACTATATTCAGAGGAGTTTTGATTTTCTCCAGGGGCACCCATATCTACAGCAACAAATTCTTTTGTATTTTTTGGTATGTAGCTAGCTCCATGACCTACTTCTTCATAATTACTGAATAAGAAATTAGTAGTACAAGATAGGGGTAAATTATTAACATGAATATATTTTATAGCATAAAGAAGAATGGCTAAAGATGCTTTATCATCTAAATGTCTGCTTTTTATAAAGCCATTTTCAGTAAATATATTTCGTGTATCAAAAGAAATAAAATCTCCTATGTTTATATTTAGATTTTCTATATCTTTTTTAGAGAATACTTTTTCATCTAATATTATTTCCATATTTTCAGGAGAACGCTTGAGATCATAGGCTTCTTTACCATGAATGTGAACTGATGGTTTTATGGTTTGTATTGTTCCTGAATAAACTTCATCGTTTAATGTGTGGATTTTGCAATTTTCACCTTCAATAGAATTCATCATGAATCCACCTAATGGAACTAGAGATAATGTTCCGTTATCATTTATATTTTTAATCATAGCACCTAGGGTATCCATATGAGCAGATAAGGTTCTTTCAAAACTTGTATCTTCTCCTTCTAAAGTAACTATTATTGAACCTTTATTTGTTGTCTTATATTGTATACCGATAGTATTTAATTCTTTTTTTAGATAATTTGTTATATGATTAGTAAATCCTGTTGGACTTGGAATAGTTAATATATTTTTTAAATAATTTAATATAAGTTTTTTATGATAATCCATATAAACACTCCCTAAAAATATACTTTTATTACTTCCAAGTATATACTAAAATTTAGTATTTTAAAATATTCATAGGAAAGAACTTATTAACCCATAGGAAGTTTATATCTTTTGTAGTATAATATTTATGGATTTTAGAGAGGTGGTATAATTTGGTTAAGTCAAGAAAAAGTAGAAGAAAGAAAAAATCTCAACCAATGAAAATAACATTAATTACCTTATCAGTTGTAATATTACTAACTTTATCCGCTTTTGCCACATATCAATACAATAACATAAAGTTTTATAATAATTTAATTTATCCAGGAGTTTCTGTAGAAGGTATAGATTTATCTGGAATGACCAAAGAGGAAGCAAATAAGATTATTACAGAAAAGTATTGGAATAAATTATTAGGCAAAAGTATTAATGTAAAAACTAAAGATAAGACTTATACATTGAAGTATTCTGATTTAAAACCTACCAATAATTTAGATACTGTATTAAAAGATGCAGAAGCCTATGGAAAAAATTTAATAATTTTTAAAAGATATAGTTTAATAAAAAATAAGACTCCTAAAAATTATTCTGTAAATTTCAAATATGATGAGAAAGTAGTAGACACACTAATTAATAAAGTGGAAAAAGATGTAAATATAAATCCTGTAGATGCATCTTTATCTTTAAATGGCAGGGGTTTTAGTGTTATATCTCATAAAAATGGAGAAAAGTTGGATAAGGATAAATTAAAAAAAGATTTAATTGCTAAAATAGACAAGGATACATCTAGCAATATAACAGAAGAAGTTGTAATGAAAACGACTGTACCTAGAATTACAGAAGACAAGCTTCAAGGAATAGGAAGAAGGATAGGATCTTATTCAAGCCATTATGGATCTATATCATCACCTCAAAGGGCAAATAATATAGCTATGGCTGCAAATGCTATAAATGGTAAAATACTTATGCCAGGGGATATGTTTAGTTTTAATGGGGTTGTGGGACAAAGGACAGCAGAAAAAGGATATCAAGCAGCACCAGTTATAGTAGGTGAAAAAATAGAAAATGGATTGGGAGGAGGAGTATGTCAAGTTTCTTCAACTTTATTTAATGCTGTAGCGAATTCTAGCTTAGAATCTGTTGAAAGATCTCATCATACTAAACCAGTTCATTATGTACCACAAGGTATGGATGCTACTGTAGATTATGGTAATATAGATTATAAATTTAAAAATAATTTGCAAAGTCCTGTTTATATAGAGGCTTATACAAGTAATGGAAATATAGGATTTAATATTTATTCAAAATAGTAGCAATTATAAGTTTAATTTAATAAAATATTTAAATTTAAAAAAGTTTAGTCAATTTTAAAATAATTGACTAAACTTTTTTATATAAATTAATTAGTGATGAATATTAAAGAACATAAAAGTTTATAGAATTTTATTTAAAAGTATATATTTTTAGTACAATCTTAATATTAATTTAATGAGGTGGTTTTGTGTGGAAAATAAAAAAACTAAAAAAGTATTAATTTTTATTTTCTTATTAATACTAGTTTCATTTGGAACAATTTATTATATTTATATGGAAGTATCTAAATTTGATAGTGTTATATATCCAGGGGTCTCCATAGAGGGTATAAATTTAGGGCTGAAAACTAAAAATGAAGCTAATAATATAATAGAAACTAAATACTCAAAAACTATAGTCAAGAAAAATATAAATATAACTTGGAATAATAAAAAATATAATTTATCCTATGCTAAATTGAATCCTACATATAATATACAAGAAACTATAAATAATGCTTATAGTTATGGAAAAAACTTAAATATATTTAGTAAATATAAAATAATTAAGTCTAAAAGTGTACAAAACTACCCATTAAAGTTTTCTTATGATAAAAAAGTTATGGATGGATTTATAGGCTCTATAGAAAAAGATATAAATAAAGAAGCTGAAAATGCTAAAATCAATGTAAATAAAGGTTCAATATCAATAGTTGATGATAAAAAAGGATTTAAATTAGAAAAAGATAATTTGAAAAAAATATTATACTCTAAGATGGATGGTAAAAATTTAAAAGATATAAATGAAAAGGCTCCAGTTAAGATTCAGGAAGCTAAAATAAAGAAGAAACAATTAGAAACGGTAAATTCAAATATATCATCATATACTACTAATTATGGATCTATATCTTCACCACAAAGAGCAAACAACATAGAGATATCAACGAAGGCTATTAATGCAACTTTATTAATGCCTGCAGAAAGTTTTAGTTTTAATAATACTGTAGGAGCAAGAACAGCAGAAAGAGGATATCAGGGAGCACCTGTTATTGTTGGGAACAAAATAGAATCGGGATTAGGTGGAGGTATCTGTCAAGTATCAGGTACATTATATAATGCTATGTTAAAGGCAAATATAAATGCTACAGAAAGAGTCCGTCATACATTCCCATCTACCTATGTTCCTATAGGAATGGATGCTACAATAGATTATGGTAACATAGACTATAAATTTAAAAACACATTGAAATATCCTATATATATAGAAGGAATAACAGATGGAGCAAATGTAATTTTTAATATATATTCTAATAGTTCTTTAAAAAACAAGACATATAATATAAGTTCTGAAATATATGAAACTGTAACTCCTAAAGAGCAATATATTGATGATTCTAATATTCCATTAGGCAAAACAGAAATAGTACAGGACGCTCATACAGGATATAAGGTTAAAGTTTATAAAAGTACAGTAGAAAATGATAGTGTTGTAAAAAAAGAATTGTTATATACTGATTTCTATAAACCTGTGGATAAGATTATAAAAAGAGGAACTAAGAAATAAAATTATCTTTATTATATTAAAATTAAATTTATTTTCAGGCACACTTTTTATAAGTTTATTTATGTGGGTATTATATAATGTTGTTACATATACTTTAGAAATAAATTGCATACTATAATTAAGGAGTGATAGTATGTTTATACCCCAAACAGTTATATTTGAAGAAAAAGCTTTAGAATATGATAGAGGAAAAGAAATTTTAAAAAAGTTAAAAAATAAAAATATAGAAATAAAATATTCAAAAACAGGAAGAGTAACAGGGAGGGGAGATAGAACTCCAAATGAAATGTATTTTGAAGGTAAAAATACATTAGTAATAGGCGTAAGAAAGTCCTTAGATTTTCAAAGTTGTAAACCATCAGCTCATTATCAGTTGCCTTTAGTAAGTGGATGCATGGGAATGTGCGAATATTGTTATTTAAATACTCAAATGGGGAAAAGACCTTACACAAAAGTTTATGTAAACACAGAAGAGATATTAAATAAGGCTGAAAAATACTCAAAAGAAAGATTGCCTGAAATTACAGTTTTTGAAGGGGCTGCTACATCAGATCCTATACCAGTAGAGCCGTATTCACATTCCTTAAGGGATACTATAGAATTTTTTGGTGAAAAGCCAAATATGAAATTTAGATTTGTAACTAAATTTACAGATGTAGATAGTTTAGTCAACTTAAATCATAACAGAAATACTACTATTAGGTTTAGCATAAATACAGATAATGTAATAAAAAATTTTGAACATAGAACACCGCTAGTTTTAGATAGGTTAGAGGCTGCCCATAAAATAGCAAAAGCTGGGTATAGTTTAGGATTTATTATAGCGCCAGTGTTTATATATGAAGGTTGGGAAAAAAATTATTTAGAGTTATTAAAAAACATAAATGCTATGTTTAAAGGTATTCCCGTAGAATTTGAGGTGATATCCCATAGATTTACCAAAAGGGCTAAGGATAATATATTAAGTGTGTTTTCAAACACAACTTTACCTATGGTAGAAGAGAATAGAAAATTTAAATATGGTCAGTTTGGATATGGAAAGTATATATATAAAGATGAAGAGTTACAGAATATAAAAAAGTTCTTTAGAGACAATATAGCAAAATTTTTTGGAGAAGATAATATTAATTATATTATATAGAGAATTAACATTTTGTTAATTCTTTATGTTCTTTACTAAAGCTTTATAATAGAGTAATATAGTTATTGTAATAAGACTTTTATCCGATGACTACCCGTTCTAATACTCCCATCTTCTTCAAAGTGGGAGCAAAGAGCGGGTACGTCCCTGGATAACGATTTCTAAGCTTCAGAGGGAGTAAAAACTCCCCTGGAGCCAAGAACTTTGTTTATACTTATTAGTTTAAATATATATTATAAAAATGGGAGGAAATGTTTTGAGTTTAAATATAGTATTATTTCAACCAGAGATACCACAAAACACTGGCAATATAGCAAGGACATGTGTACTTACTAATTGTAAACTACATCTAATAAAACCTTTAGGATTCAGCTTAGATGAAAAGCACTTAAGAAGAGCAGGATTAGACTATTGGCCATATTTAGATTTATCTATATATGAATCTTATGAGGAGTTAAGAGAAAAATATAAAGATTCTAATTTTTATTTTTCAACTACTCATGGCAATAATTTTTATACAGATGTTAAATATAGTGATGGAGATTTTATTGTCTTTGGGAGAGAATCTTCAGGACTACCAGATGAAATAAGAGATAGTGATCCTAGTAAGTGTATAAGAGTTCCAATGATTAATACAACTACTAGGTCTTTAAATTTGTCTAATACTGTAGCTGTAGTTGCTTATGAAGCTTTAAGACAAGTTGGTTTCCCAGATATGAAATAGGAGGAGCTTAACATGGAGAAGATAAAAATTATAACAGATAGTACTGCTGATTTACCTAAGGATATAATAGAAAAGTATGATATAGAAGCAATACCTCTATTTGTAAATTTTGGTGATACAGTTTACAAAGATGGTGTAGATATAGAATTAGGACAGTTGTTTACTAAGATAGAAAAGGAAAATGTATTTCCTCAAACTTCTCAAGTAAATCCTCAAAGATTTTATGAATATTACAAAAGATATATAGATGAAGGATATAGTATAATTTCTATACATATATCCTCTAAGATGAGTGGAACTTACCAATCAGCATGTTTGGCAAAAGATATGTTAGATAGTAAGGATATTACAGTTATAGATAGTAACAATGTAACATCAGGATTAGGTCTTTTAGTTATTAAGGCATGCAAATTAAGAGATGAAGGACTTTGTATTGATGAAATAGTAAAAGGTGTAAAAGAAACTATACCTCATGTTAAAAGTGTACTAGCCTTCGAAACTTTAGACTATTTAGTAAAGGGTGGAAGGCTTTCAAAAACAGCAGGCTTTATAGGAAATGTATTGGGAATAAAACCAATATTGGCTGTAGAGAATGGGGAAATGGTAGTTAAAGATAAAGTAAGGGGTAGCAAAAAAGCTATAAGGGCTATATTTGAATATATAGATAGAGTAGGTTTAAAACAAGGAGAACCTTGTGTTTTGTTACACGTACAAAATAAAGATATACTAGGAACTCTAAGAGAACATTTAAATAAAGATGAAACTGATTTTATAGAATGTATGGTAGGTTGTGTAGTAGGAATTTATGCTGGACCTGGAGCTTGTGGTATATTTTTTATAGAAGATTATTAATTAAAAAGTTTTTAAGCTATATCATAATTAATTATAAAGATATAGCTTAAAATTTGCACAATGTGTATACGATTGCAATAATGAGATATATTGGAATATCATTGTTAAGGACTAGAATGTAAAATTTATCATATTTGGTGATTATAATTAATATATATTAAATAAAAAGGTAAAATTAACAAAAGATTAATAAAATTTTATATATTAAGACAAAAAACAAAGGAAAAAAAAATGATTTGTAGAATTTATTCATTACTAGATAAATTACCAATTATATCATACATATCATAGGAGGGAATTTTAATGAAAAAGAAGAAAATAATAGCCTTATTGGCTACTGCAGTTATGGCAGTTTCACTATTTGCTGGTTGTGGAAGTAAAGACAGTTCCAGTGAAAAATCAGGAGAAAAAAAGGAAAAAGTAAAGATAGGGCTTTCTACAGATGAGGGAGGATTAAATGATAAATCCTTTAACCAAGCTGCAGATGCAGGTGTTAAAAAAGCACAAAAAGAGCTTAATGTAGATTATAAACCAATTGAATCAAAACAAAAGGAAGATTATGAATCAAACTTAGAAGCTTTAGTAAATGATGGATCAGATTTAACATTTGGTATAGGATATCAAATGGAAACAGCTATGACAAATGTTGCTAAAAAGTATACTGATAAAAATTTTGCTATAGTTGATACTGATAAGGTAAAATTACCTAATGTTCAATGTTTAACATTTAAAGATCATGAAGGTTCTTTTTTAATGGGCGTTATAGCAGGAAAAATGACAAAAACAAATAAAGTTGGATTTATAGGTGGAAAGGATTCTGCACCTATAAATAAATTTGAAGTTGGTTTTATAGCTGGTGTTAAATCAGTTAATCCAGAAGCAGCAAAGGGCCTAATAGGATCAAGCGAAAAACCAGGTGCTATGGTAAAATACGCAGATAGTTTTGGTGATACAAACAAGGGATATGAATTAGGAAAATCATTGTATGGTGCAGGTTGCGATGTTGTATATCATGCAGCTGGTGGAGTTGGAATAGGATTATTTAAAGCTGCAAAAGAATTAAATAAACCTGATAAAAAGATATGGGCTATAGGAGTTGACAGAGACCAAGCAGTTGAAATGAAGGAATATGCTGATATAATATTATCAAGTATGATAAAAAGAGTTGATGTTGCAACTTTTAATGCAACAAAAGAAGTTGTAGATGGTAAATTTAAAGGTGGAAAACATATAGAATTAGGATTAAAAGAAGATGGTGTAGATATAGCACCTACATCTGATAAAAATACTACAAAAGATGTTCTAGATTTAGTAGAAAAATATAAAACAGCTATAAAAGAAGGCAAGATAAAAGTTCCAGCTACAAGAGAAGAACTAGTTAAATTTACTCCAACAGAAATCAAATAATTTATTGAGATAATATTAGAAAATATTAATGTTATAAAAGCTAGGTGTATTTAACATCTAGCTTTTATGTCCTATATATATTATAATTTTATTTATGAAACGTTTACGAATATTATAAGGCAAAAATTGCATGGAGGGAGGCATCTAGTCAAAAAATATATAAATTTGTGACTAGAAAATAGTGGATGGAAAAAGTAATTGAGATGAAGGGAATAACCAAAGTTTTTCCTGGGACTATAGCTAATGATAATGTTAACTTTGATTTAAATAAAAGTGAAACTCATGTATTGTTAGGTGAAAATGGTGCAGGGAAAACTACTCTTATGAATGTATTATATGGATTATATCAAGCAGAAAAAGGTGAAATATTTGTCAATGATAAAAAAGTTAATATATTAGAGCCTAATAATGCTATTAAACAAGGCATAGGGATGGTTCATCAGCATTTTATGCTGGTGCATAACTTTACTGTAGCAGAAAATATAGTGCTTGGAATAGAACCTAAAAAAGGTTTAAAGATAGATATAAATAAAGCCATAGAAGATGTAGAAGAAATATCAAAAAAATATGGCTTTTCAATAGATCCTAAATCTGTCATAGAAGATATATCAGTAGGGCAGCAACAAAAAGTTGAAATATTAAAAGCTTTATATAGAGGAGCTGAAATACTTATATTAGATGAACCTACAGCGGTTTTAACACCACAGGAAATTGATGAATTAGGAATAATTATTGATAATTTAAAAAAACAAGGTAAATCTATCATACTCATAACTCATAAATTGAAAGAAGTTATGAAAATGAGTGATAGAGTTACAATAATAAGAAGGGGTAAGGTTACAGGTACTGTTAATACAAAACAAACTAATATAGATGAATTAGCAGAACTTATGGTAGGAAGAAAAGTTAATCTTCAAATGGATAAAAAACCTCAAAATTTAGGAAAAGAAATATTGAAAGTAGAAAATCTTCAAGCTAAAGACAAAAGAGGGGTTGATGTATTAAAAGGAGTTAATCTTTCTGTAAGATCTGGAGAAATTGTTGGGTTAGCTGGAGTAGATGGAAATGGACAAAGTGAATTTATAGAAGTTATAACAGGTCTTAGAAAGGCTAAAGCTGGAAGTATAAATCTTAATGGAGAGGAAATAATTAATAAATCTTCAAGACAGATAATAGATAAGGGAGTAGGACATATTCCAGAAGATAGACATAAAAGAGGATTAATACTTAAATATTCTCTTTATGAAAATGCTGTTTTAGGGAAACACCATAAATCTCCTTTTAGTAAAGGTATAGTTATGAATTATAAAGCTATAAGAGAACATTGTAATACACTTATAGAAGAGTTTGATGTAAGAACTCCAAATGATGAAGTTAATGCATCATCTTTATCTGGTGGAAATCAACAAAAACTTATAGCAGCTAGAGAAATATCTAAAGATCCAGATTTATTAATAGCATCTCAACCCACAAGAGGACTAGATGTTGGAGCTATAGAGTATATTCATAAAAGATTAGTAAAAGAAAGAGAAGATGGTAAAGCCGTATTATTAGTTTCCTTAGAATTAGATGAAATATTATCATTATCTGATAGAATTGCTGTTATGTATGATGGAAAAATAGTAAAAATATTAGATAGAAAAGATGCTACAGAACAGAAACTAGGTATACTAATGGCTGGTGGTACCTTAGAAGATAATAAGAAAGAGGTGAAATAATATGAGTGAAAAGAAAAGTAGAAGTAGTATAAATAATAGTCTTATGAATATTTTAAAATCTTTGGCATTCCCATTTTTTGCAATTGTAGTTTCTATATTTGTATCTGTTTTCTTTGTTATGTGGGCCAAGGGATATTCAATAACTCAATATTTTTCAGCTTTTAGTGACCTTTTTAGTACAATATGGAATGGTAGCTTTGGAGATAAAAGAAAAACTCTTGAAACAATGATATATGTTACACCTTTAATATTTACAGGAGTAGCTAATGCTATAGCTTTTAGATGTGGATTATTTAATATAGGTGTTGAAGGACAATTTGTAGTAGGAATGATATCAGCAGCTATTATAGGCCTTATTCCAGGGCTGAATCCAGTGGTACATGGAATATTAATAGTGTTAGGTGGAATAGTAGCAGGTTCTATATGGGCAGGAATACCAGGATATTTAAAAGCTAAAATTGGAACAAATGAAGTTATAAATACAATAATGATGAATTATTTAGGACTATATTTTGCAAATTACATAATATTAAGATCTAGATTTGCAGTTAAAAGTTCATCTAGTACACCTATAATTCAAAAAAGTGCTCAATTATTAAGATTTAGTAATTTAAGTAGAGCAAATATAAGTTTAATAATAGGAATAGTATGTGCTATATTTATATATTGGATTTTATGGAAAACTACCATAGGATATGAAATAAGAGCAGTAGGATTTAATCCATCTGGAGCTGAATATGGTGGTATCAATATATCTAAAAACACAATATTAGCTATGGTTTTATCAGGTGCTGTTGCAGGTATAGGTGGAGCTACTCATGTAGCAGGTGTTATGCATCAAGCACAAGATATGATGGGATTGCCTGGATTTGGATTTGATGGTATAGCTGTTGCCTTGCTTGCTAAAAATAATCCTATAGGATGTATAGCCTCTGCTGTATTATTTGGGGCATTAAATAGTAGTTCAAAAATGCTTCAACTTAATGGAATACCAAAACAAATAGTTTATCTTGTTCAATCTATAATAATAATATTTGTAGCAACTGATTATATAGTAAAATATTTCTCAGAGAAAAAGAGTAGGAAGGTGTTAATAAATGGATAGTTTAATCATAATAGGATTAGTAACAGCTACATTAAGGACAGCTACACCTTTAGTTTTTGCAGGTCTTGGAGGAGTATTTTCAGAAAGAGCTGGTGTAGTTAACATAGGACTAGAAGGAATGATGGTTATGGGTGCTTTCTTTTCAGTATATGGTACATATTTAACAGGAAGTCCTTTAGTTGGTATATTATTTGCTATAGTAGCGGGAGCATTGATTGCATTATTACATGCATTTTTAAGTATATCATTAAAAGCAGATCAAGTTATATCTGGTACGGCCATAAACTTATTTTCATCTGCATTAGCTAGTTTTTTAATTTTTAAAATTTTTAAAAAGGGCGGTCAAACAGATATAGTTAAGGCATTAGCCTACAATGTGCCAGTTTCATTAAAATCAATACCTATAATAGGACCTATACTATCAGGAATAAACTGGTTTGTAATTATAGCTTTAATATTTGTTTTTATATCTCATTATGTTTTATTTAAAACTCCAATTGGACTAAGAATCAGAGCAGTAGGTGAACATCCTAAGGCTGCAGACACTCTAGGAATAAATGTTTACAAGGTTAGATATTTATGCGTTATATTATCAGGAGCTTTAGCGGGACTTGGAGGAGCAGCATTAATAGGTATAACTCCTGTGTATAGAGAAGGAATGATTGCAGGACGCGGATTTATTGCTTTGGCAGCTATGATATTTGGTAATTGGAAACCTTTTGGGACTATGTTTGCTTGTTTATTATTTGCTTTTGGTGGTTCTTTCGAAATATTTGCTCAAGGTTTTAGTTGGAATTTACCATCTGAATTTTATTCAAGCATACCTTATATATTAACAATGTTAGCATTAGCAGGATTTGTAGGCAAAACTACAGCGCCTGCTGCAGACGGGCAGCCTTATGAAAAAGGTCAAAGATAAACAGAGTTCTTGGCTTTAGAGGGAGTTTTTACTCCCTCTAAACTTTAGGAAATAGTTATCTAAGGGCGCAGCCGTCCTCACTTCCACTTTCAAGAAGATGGAAGTATTAGAGCGGATAGTCATCAGATAAAGACTTGCTATTTGGCAAGTTTTTATTTTTCAACTTTACTGTAGTAAAAATTTTTTTATGATATAATTAAAATTAAAGGGGGGTATATTAGTTTATGAATATGAATTTTGGATTGTCTTTGACACAGGAACAAAAGTTAATAATGACACAACAAATGCAGCTATCAATTAAACTCCTTCAGATGTCTAACTATGAACTACAACAATATGTTGAAAAGGAAGTTCAAGAAAATCCTGTTTTAGATTCTCAGAATATTCAAAAAGAAGAGAAGAATATAGAGGAGATAAACTATAAAAAATTAATAAAGCATTTAGAGGATAATGGAAATGAATATAGTGGTTATAGTAACTACAATAAAGAAGACGAAACCTCACCCTTTAATTTTATATCCCATGAAAAATCATTAAAAGAATATTTAAAAGAACAAATAATAGAATTAAATGAAAACAAATACATAAAATCCATATGCATATATATAATAGAAAACATAGATGATAGAGGATATTTAGCTGTAAAGGAAGAAGAAATATCTGAAGAATTAAAAGTTCCCTTGGATTCAATAAAAGAAGCTATAGATATAGTACAATCATTAGAACCAGATGGGATAGGTGCAAGAGATTTAAAAGAATGCTTAAAGATACAGTTAATAAAAAAATCCATTAATAATAGCAAAATATGTGAAATTATAGACAATTATCTTACGCTAGTAGCAGAAAATAAATATAATGTTATATCTAAAAAACTTGGAATATCAACACAAAAGGCTCAAGAATATGGAGATATTATAAAAACTCTTCAACCTAAACCATCAAGAGGATTTTATACTGGTGATGAAGTAAAATATATAGTTCCCGATGCCTATATAAAAAAAATAGATAATGAATATTATATAATCATGAATGAAGAATTGTTACCTAAATTAACAGTAAATAATATGTACAAAGAAATAGTTTTAAATGACAATGATGAAAATGCAGTAGAATTTGTAAAGGAAAAACTAAATAGTGCTATTTTTTTAATTAAAAGTATAGAAAATAGAAAGTCCACAATTTATAGGGTGTTAGAAAAAATCTTAGAAATACAAAGGGATTATTTTGAGTTTGGAATTGAATTTTTAAAACCAATGACCTTGAAGGAAATAGCAGATAGTTTAGGTATGCATGAGTCTACTATAAGTAGAGCTATAAGAGATAAATATATAAATACCAATAGAGGTACTATACTCATAAAAGATTTATTTACTACAGGAATTACTGCTAATAATAGTACAGGAGAAGATATTTCTGTAGAATTTATAAAAAAGGAAATAAAAGAATTAATAGATAAAGAAGATAAGAAAAAGCCTATATCTGATCAAATAATATGTAATATATTAAATAATAAAGGTATACAAATATCTAGAAGAACTGTAGCTAAATATAGAGAAGAACTAGGTATAAAATCTTCAAAATGTAGAAAGCGTTTTTAAAAGCATGAATTATAAATTATCATGCTTTTTTTATATTAAAAAATAATTACTATTGAGATAATTTCAAAAGAGTTTTTATAATGAACATATAAAAAGATTATCTTTCTTTAAAAATAAGAATTAAATTTTATAAATTATATATAGTATAAAATTAAAGATATAGGATTAAAAATACTATTCATGGGAAAAATAAATTTGAATTTTTAAAGTAATATTTAAATTTAAAAAACTTTTTTAAAAAATTTTTAAAAAACCCTTTAAAAGTATAAAAGATTATCTTATAATATAAGTGGGACATAAAAAAGATATAAGGGACTTAAATTGTCCAAGGATTTAATAGAAGCTGAGGAGTGTTCACGATGGGAGATATTCTAAAGTTGCAGCAAAAGATAGTTCCTGAAATGTTAAAGCTATTAGAAAAAAGATATAACATATTAAGGACTATTTATTATAAACAACCTATAGGAAGAAGAGTTTTAGCAAATGATTTGGAAATAGGTGAAAGAATAGTAAGAACAGAAATTAATTTTCTAAAAAGTCAAAGTTTAATAGATATTAATTCTTCCGGAATGACTGTAACAAAAGAAGGCGAAGAAATAATAGATAAGTTAAAATCCTTTATACATGAAGTAAAGGGATTAAAAGAAATAGAAAATATACTTAAAAATAAATTAGAAGTATTTGAAGTTATAATTGTTCCAGGAGATTTAGATGAAGATATAACAGTTAAAAATGAATTAGGAAAAGCTGCAGCTAACTATTTGAAAAATATAATGCGAGATAAAGATATAATAGCATTGACAGGTGGAAGTACTGTAAAAGAAGTTGTAGATAATATGCCAAAAATAAATGCTTTAGAGGATGTAATTGTAGTCCCAGCAAGAGGTGGCATAGGAAGAGATGTAGAATTACAGGCGAATACTTTAGTTGCAAACTTAGCTTCTAAAATTAATGCTAATTATAAATTGATGCATGTACAGGATAACCTTAGCGAGACAGCATTAAAAGCTGTTATGGAAGAAAAGTCAATAAAAGAAGTATTAGATATGATACACAAAGTTAATATACTAATACATGGAATAGGAATAGCTGAAATAATGGCTACTAGAAGAGGCATTCCATCAGAGGAAATAGCCTATATAAAAGAGAACAAGGCTGTAGCAGAGGCTTTTGGATATTACTTTGATATGAAAGGTAATATAGTGCATTCAAGCCCAACTATAGGAATAAAAAGAGAAGATATAAAAAATGTTGATAAACTTATAGCAGTATCTGGAGGCAAAGAAAAGGCTAAAGCGATACTTGCAGCAGAACTTAGAAATAAAAACAGTGTATTAATAACAGATGAGGGAGCTGCTAGAGAAATTATTAATATCTTAGAAAATGAATAATACTAAATAAATTAATTTATAAAAGTTAAAAATATATAAAAAGAAAAAATGTTTATAATTTTAGGAGGTACTTATAATGGTTAAAGTTGCTATTAATGGATTTGGAAGAATAGGAAGAAATGTGTTTAAAGCGTTGGTTAAAAACTATAAAGATCAACTACAAGTGGTAGCTATAAATGATTTAACAAGCCCAGCTACACTAGCTCATTTATTAAAATATGACAGTTTATATGGAAAATTTGATGGAACAGTAGAAGCTAAAGAAACTTCAATAGTAGTTAACGGAAATGAAATAAAAATATTTGCTGAAAGAGATCCAAAAAATATAGACTGGAATTCAACAGGAGCAGAAATAGTAATAGAATCAACAGGTTTATTTACAGATGGAGAAAAAGCAAATGCTCATTTAGGTGGAACAGTTAAAAAAGTTTTAATTTCAGCACCAGCTAAAAATGAAGACAAAACAATTGTTATGGGTGTTAATCATGAAGAATATGACCCAGCAAACCATAACATAATATCAAATGCATCTTGTACAACAAACTGTTTAGCACCATTTGCTAAAGTTCTTGACGAAAATTTTGGAATAGAAGCAGGATTAATGACAACTATCCATGCATATACAGGAGATCAAAGAGTATTAGACGCTCCACACAAAGATTTAAGAAGAGCAAGAGCAGCAGCAGAATCAATGATACCAACAACTACAGGAGCAGCTAAAGCAGTTGCATTAGTATTACCACAATTAAAAGGAAAATTAAACGGAATGGCTGTAAGGGTACCAACCCCAACAGTTTCATTAACAGACTTAGTTTTCACAGTTAAAAAAGATGTAACTGTAGAAGAAATTAATGTAGCATTTAAAAAAGCAGCTGAAGGCGAATTAAAAGGAATATTAGGATATAGTGAAGAACCACTAGTATCAATCGACTACAGAGGAGATGAAAGATCTTCAATAGTTGATGCATTATCAACTAGTGTAATAGATAACAGATTAGTTAAAGTTGTTTCATGGTATGACAACGAATATGGCTATTCTCACAGATTAGCAGACTTAACTAAATTTGTAGCTGATAGACTTTAATATAAAAAAGTATAGAGGATACTTTTAGTTAGAATATAATTTAATAATTAAAAGTTCTCCTTTTATAAAAAAAGGTTTGGTTTCTCTATAATTCCAAACCTTTTTTACACATTATTAATATTGAGTTAAAGATCTTGATTTAATATAGTATTATAAAAAATAATTTTTTTATAAAGGTGTAGTAAATATTGACATTATTATAGCAAAAAAGCTAAAATAGAATAAGATAGTATAGCATAAATGGGTTAATTGTATATACTAAATAACCCCAATAATATTAAATAAGAGGTGGATGTCAATGAATTATAACAAAAAAAGTATAGAGGATATAGATGTAAAAAGTAAAAAAGTATTAGTAAGATGTGACTTTAATGTACCATTAAATGAAGGAAAAATAACAGATGAAAATAGATTAGTAGGAGCCCTTCCAACTATTAAATATTTAATGGGAAAAGGTGCGAAAATTATACTTTGCTCACACATGGGAAAACCAAAGGGAGAACCTAAAAAAGAACTTTCATTATTACCAGTAGCTAAAAGATTATCAGAAATGTTAAATAAAGAAGTAATATTTGCAGATGACGATAATGTAGTTGGTGAAAATGCTAAAAAAGCGGTAGAAGATATGAAAGATGGAGATATAGTATTACTACAAAACACTAGATATAGAAAAGAAGAAACTAAAAATGAAGAAATTTTTTCTAAAGAATTAGCTTCTCTTGCAGATGTATTTGTAAATGATGCCTTTGGAACAGCTCATAGAGCTCATTGCTCAACAGTAGGTGTTACACATTATTTAAAAGAAGCTGCTTGCGGATATTTAATACAAAAAGAATTAAAATTCTTAGGAAATGCAGTGGAAACACCAGAAAGACCATTTGTAGCAATATTAGGTGGAGCAAAAGTTTCAGATAAAATAAATGTTATAAATAATTTATTAGATAAAGTAGATACATTAATAATAGGTGGAGGAATGGGATATACATTCTTAAAATCTCTAGGATATACTGTAGGAGATTCTTTATTAGAAGAAGATAAAGTAGAATATGCAAAAGAAATGATAAATAAAGCAAAAGAAAAAGGTGTAAATTTCTTATTGCCAGTAGATATTACTATAGCAGATAGATTCGATAAAGATGCAGAACCTATTGTAACCGAAGATCAAAATGTTAAAGAAGGATATATGGGATTAGACATAGGATCTAAAACAGCAAAAATATATGCAGATGCTATAAAATCAGCAAAAACAGTAATATGGAATGGACCTATGGGTGTTTTTGAATTTAAAAACTTCGCAAATGGAACTATAGAAGTAGCTAAAGCTATGGCAGATTCTGATGCTGTAACAATAATAGGCGGGGGAGACAGTGCAGCAGCAGTAAACATTTTTGGATTTGGAGATAAAATGTCTCATATTTCTACAGGCGGAGGAGCTTCTCTAGAATTCTTAGAAGGAAAAGAACTACCAGGAATAGCAGCTCTTAACGATAAATAAAAAAGAGAATAAGTATACCTATAAAATATATTGGAGCGTGATTTAAAATGAGAACAGCAATAATTGCAGGAAACTGGAAAATGAACAAAACTGTAAAAGAGGCAGTAGAATTAGTTAAAGAATTAAAACCACTTGTTAAAGATGCAAAATGTGATGTAGTTGTATGTCCAACTTATGTATGTCTTCCAGCTGTATTAGAAGAAGTTAAAGGAAGTAATATAAAAGTAGGTGCACAAAACATGCATTTTGAAGAAAGCGGAGCTTATACAGGTGAAATAGCACCTAAAATGTTAGAAGAACTAGGAGTTCATTATGTAATTATAGGACATAGTGAAAGAAGACAATACTTTAATGAAACAGATGAAACTGTAAATAAAAAAGTAAAAAAAGCATTTGAACATAACTTAATTCCAATAGTTTGTTGTGGAGAAAGCTTAGAACAAAGAGAAGGAAACGTAACAGAAAAAGTTTTAGAAGGACAAATAAAAGTTGACTTAAAAGAATTAAGTAAAGAACAAGTAGAAAAATTAGTTATAGCATATGAACCAATTTGGGCTATAGGAACAGGAAAAACTGCTACAGATGAACAAGCAAATGAAACTATAGGATATATAAGAAGCGTAGTAAAATCTATGTATGGTGAAGATGTTGCAAGCAAAGTAAGAATCCAATATGGCGGTTCTGTTAAACCTGGTACTATCAAAGCTCAAATGGCTAAAGAAGAGATTGATGGTGCTCTAGTAGGTGGCGCAAGCTTAAAAGCAGAAGATTTTTCAGCTATAGTAAATTTTTAAAATTAACAAGTGACAGGCTATAAATTACAAATTATTTCATATTAGCACTTCTCATTTGCGTATTTTAATGAGATTTGGAGGTAAAAATGAGTAAAAAGCCAGTAGTTTTAATGATATTAGATGGATTTGGATTAACAAATAAGGTTGATGGCAATGCAGTATCAGCAGCTAATAAACCTAATTTAGATAATATATTAAAAAAATATCCGCATACTCAATTAGGTGCCAGTGGAATGGATGTAGGTCTTCCAGAAGGCCAAATGGGTAATTCAGAAGTTGGACATTTAAATATAGGGGCAGGAAGAATAGTATATCAATCCCTTACTAAAATAACAAAATCTATTTCTGATGGAAATTTTTTTCAAAATGCAGCTTTAAATAAAGCCATAGAAAATGTAAAGAGAAATAACTCAACACTACATCTTTTAGGTCTTTTATCACCAGGTGGAGTACATTCTCATACAGAACATTTAAAAGGATTAATAAAATTAGCAAAAGAAAAAGATATTAAAAAAGTGTATATTCACGCATTTTTAGATGGAAGAGATGTAGCACCATCATCAGCTAAAGAGTATATAGAAAATATAGAGAACTATATGAATGAAGTTGGTGTAGGTGAAATAGCTACAATATCAGGTAGATACTATGCTATGGATAGAGATAAAAGATGGGAAAGGGTACAGCTTTCTTACAATGCTATTGTATTAGGAAAAGGTGAAGAGGTTAATTCAGCAGTAGAAGGTTTAGAAAAATCTTATAGAGATAATAAAACTGACGAATTTGTTTTACCATCAGTAGTATTAAAAGAAGGAAAACCTAAAGCAAAAATAGAAAATAAAGATTCAGTAATATTCTTTAATTTTAGACCAGATAGAGCTAGAGAACTTACAAGAGCTATAAATGATAAAGTATTTGATGGTTTTGAAAGAGAAACTTTAGATTTAACTTATGTTACTATGACAGAATATGATAGTACATTAGAAAATGTAGAAGTGGCTTTCCCACCGGAACATTTAAATAATACTTTAGGAGAATATGTAAGTAAAAATAGCAAAAAACAATTAAGAATTGCTGAAACAGAAAAATATGCTCATGTTACTTTCTTCTTTAATGGTGGAGTAGAAGAACCAAATGAAGGAGAAGATAGAGTTTTAGTTCCATCCCCTAAAGTAGCAACTTATGATATGCAACCAGAAATGAGTGCAGATGAAGTTACAGATAAACTTTTAGGAAAACTAGATGAAGATAAATATGATATGGTAATATTAAACTTTGCCAATCCAGATATGGTAGGTCATACAGGAGTACTTGAAGCAGCAAAGAAAGCTATAGAAACTGTAGATGAATGCTTAGGTAAAATAGTCAACAAAGTATTAGAAAAAGATGGAACAGTATTTATTACAGCTGACCATGGAAATTCAGAAGAAATGATAGACTATTCTACAGGAAAACCTATGACTGCTCATACAACAAACCCAGTACCATTTATGTATGTATCTAATAATAGTAAAAAGCTAAGAGACGATGGTAAATTAGCAGATATAGCACCAACAATGCTACAAGTTATGAATCTTTCTAAGCCATCTGAAATGACAGGGAATAGTCTTATTAAAGAATAGATAAACTATATTTAAGATAAAATAATTTTTTTAAAAATAAGGAGGACCCAACATGAAAAATTATATTGAAATAGTAGATGTATATGCAAGACAAATCTTAGATTCAAGATGCAATCCTACAGTAGAAGTAGAAGTAGAATTAGAAGACGGAACAGTAGGAACAGCAGCAGTTCCATCAGGAGCTTCTACAGGAGCTTTTGAAGCAGTTGAATTAAGAGATGGAGATAAATCTAAATATTTAGGTAAAGGTGTTTTAAAAGCTGTAGACAATGTAAACACTATAATAGCAGAAGAACTTGTTGGAATGAATGTTTTAGATCAAGTAGCTATTGATAAAACTATGATAGAATTAGATGGAACAGATAATAAAGCAAAACTAGGTGCAAATGCAATGCTAGGAGTATCTTTAGCTTGTGCAAGAGCTGCAGCTCAAGCATTAGGAATGAGCTTATACCAATACATAGGAGGAGTAAATGCGAAAGTTTTACCAGTACCTATGATGAACATAATTAATGGTGGAAAACACGCAGATAACAATGTTGACCTTCAAGAATTCATGATAATGCCAGTAGGAGCTCCTTCTTTTAGCGAAGCTTTAAGAATGTGTTCAGAAGTATATCATGCATTAAAATCAACATTAAAATCACAAGGATATGATACAGGAGTAGGTGACGAAGGCGGATTTGCTCCAAACTTAAAATCAAACGAAGAAGCTATAGTAGTTATAATAGAAGCTATAAAAAAAGCTGGATATACTCCAGGAAAAGATATATTCATAGCTTTAGACCCAGCTTCATCAGAAATATTTGAAGATGGAAAATATAACTTAGCAGGAGAAGGAAGAGTATTAACTCCAGAAGAAATGGCAAACTACTATGTAGAATTAGCAGAAAAATACCCAATAATCTCTATAGAAGATGGTATGGCAGAAGAAGATTGGGACGGTTGGAAAATCCTTACTGAAAAAATAGGAAACAAAGTTCAATTAGTAGGAGACGATTTATTCGTTACAAATACTGAAAGATTAGCTAAAGGAATAAAATTAGGAGTTGCAAACTCAATTCTTATAAAACTTAACCAAATAGGAACATTAACAGAAACATTAAATGCTATAGAAATGGCAGAAAGAGCTGGATACACAGCAGTAGTATCTCATAGATCAGGAGAAACTGAAGATACAACAATAGCTGACTTAGTTGTTGCTGTAAATGCAGGACAAATAAAAACAGGTGCTCCAGCAAGATCAGAAAGAGTTGCTAAATACAATCAATTATTAAGAATAGAAGAAGAACTTAATGATATGGGAGAATACAGAGGATTAAAAGCATTCTACAATATCAATAAATAATAATTGCTAAAGAGGGACTACTCATAACTTGAGTAGTCCTTTAATATATAAGGCTTTATTTTATTGTAATAAGCTTCATATAAATTCATTATTAATTTATGCTTTAGCATATAAGATTTTATATAAACGGAGTTCTTGGTTTTAGAGGAAATTTTTGCCCCATGTGAAGCTTAAAGGATGGTTATCCAGAGATGTAGCCACTCTTTACTCTTATTTTGAAAAGGATTGAAGCATTAGAGTAGGTAATTATGGAATAAAAAATTAATTATTAAAGTATAAATAAGAGAAACAGCTAAATCTAAGTCGTTGTGTTACTGATAATTATGTGTTAAAATAGTTTTGTATATTGTGTATTAAATGGGAAAATTATAACAGTAAAGATATATAATCTTTTACATATTAGGAGGATAAGAAATGCATATATTTTCAATAATATTATTAACTATAGTTTCAATAGTATTAATAGTAGTAGTTTTAATGCAGCCTAGTAAAACTAATGGATTAAATGGTTTTATGGGTGGAGGTTCAGAAACTTTTTATTCCAAAAATAGAACTAGAACTTCTGAATCAGTATTATCAAGGATTACAGTAATAAGTGCTATATTATTTGCTATTATAGTATTAGCACAAAATTTATTAGCTAAATAATAAAACTTAAAAGAGTATGAATTTAATTAGCTGTTTAATGTGAATAATTAACAGCTATTTTTTTATAAAAATTTATAAAAAGTTTTAATTAATTAGTGGATAAATTTGCTATTATATAAATAACATATAAAAATCATTAATATTATTATAAAAAATAGATTAATGCTTAGAATATATGTTATACGCCTTTAATTAGTAGGAGGGATTTTATGAGTATAAGAGAAACAATATTAGCTTTTATGGAAGAACAGGCATATAAACCTATGAATATAAAAGAACTAAAGCAAGTCTTTGGAGTAAGTAAACATGAATATAGAGATTTTCAAAAAATGCTAAAAGATATGGAAAAGGACGGACAAATAGTTAAAACCAGAACAGAGCATTATGGTATACCAGCCAGAATGGGATTAGTTTTAGGAAAGCTTCAAGGGCATCAAAAAGGATATGGATTTGTTATACCTGAAGAGGAAAGAGAAGATATTTTTATACCATCATCTAGCATGAATGGAGCTATGCATAATGATAGAGTAGTAGCTAAAATTACTAAAGAATCAGCAAATGGTAGAAGGTGCGAAGGTGAAATAATAAGAATATTAGAAAGAGGAAATAAGACAGTTATAGGTGTATATGAGGATAGTAAAAATTTTGGATTTGTAGTTTCTGATGATAAAAAGATATATCAAGATATATTTATACCAAAGGGAGATAAGAATGGAGCAAAAACAGGTCAGATAGTTATAGCAGAAATTGTAACCTACCCAGAAAAAAGAAGAAATCCAGAAGGAAGAATTATAGAGATATTAGGATATAAGGAAGATAAAGGAATAGATATATTAACTATAATTAAGAAGAATAAATTGCCAGAAGAATTTCCACCAAAGGTACAAAGTTATGCAGATAACATATCAGAAGCAATTCCAGAAGAAGAGTATAAAAAAAGACAAGATTTAAGAGATTTAACTATCGTTACTATAGATGGAGAAGATGCTAAAGATTTGGACGATGCTATATCTTTAGAAAAATTATCTAACGGAAACTATTATTTAGGAGTACATATAGCAGATGTATCTCATTATGTGAAAGAAAAAAATCCATTAGATAAAGAAGCATTAAAAAGAGCAACTTCAGTATATCTTATAGATAGAGTAATACCAATGCTACCTAAAAAGCTTTCTAACGGAATATGCAGTTTAAATCCTAAAATAGACAGATTAACTTTAAGTTGTTTTATGGAAATAGATAAAAGTGGTAAGGTAGTGGATCATAAAATAGTAGAAAGTATAATAAAAACTACTGCAAGAATGACTTATACTGATGTAACTAAAATACTAAGAGATGAAGACGAAGAAACCATAAATAAATATAGTAATTTAGTAGACTTTTTTAAACTTATGGAACAGCTTTGCAAAATACTTTATAATAAAAGATTAAAAAGAGGAGCTATAGATTTTGATTTTGAGGAATGTAAAATAATATTAGATGAAAAAGGTAAACCAATAGAAATAAAACCTTATGAAAGAGCCATAGCAAATAGGATAATAGAAGAATTTATGCTTGTCTGTAATGAAACTATAGCAGAGCATATGTTCTGGTCAAATTTACCTTTTGTATATAGAATACACGAAGACCCAGATGAAGAAAAATTAATGCATTTTAATGAGTTTGTTCATAACTTAGGCTATGTTATAAGATGGAACAATGATATTCATCCGAAATCATTACAAAGTATTATAGAAAAGGTAAAAGGAGAAAAAGAAGAGACTGTAGTTAGTACATTACTTTTACGATCATTAAAACAAGCAAGATATTCTCCAGAATGTATAGGGCACTTTGGATTAGCTGCAAGATATTACTGTCACTTTACTTCACCAATAAGAAGATATCCAGATCTTATTATACACAGAATAATAAAAGAATATATCAATGGACAGATCGATGATAATAGAACTACAAGGCTTATAAAAGAAGTAGAATATGCTTCTAAACAATCTTCAGAAATGGAAAGAGTAGCTCAAGAAGCTGAAAGAGAAGTAGATGATTTAAAGAAAGCAGAATATATGAGTGAAAGAATAGGAGAAGAATATGAAGGAATAATATCTTCAGTAACTAATTTTGGAATGTTTGTAGAACTACCAAATACAATAGAAGGATTAGTTCATATAAGTACATTATCTGATGATTATTATATATACGATGAAAGAAGATTAAGTTTAATTGGAGAAGCTAGTAAAAATATATATAGATTAGGAGATACAGTAAAAGTTAAAGTCTCCAAAGTAGATTTATTTAGTCACGAAGTATACTTTGATATTATAAAAGAAGATAAAGAAAATGAAAATAATGAAGAAGAAGCTAAAACAGTAGAAAAAGATATTACAAATTTATAAATTAAAATATTATATAAAGGGAAACTCAGTTTAATTGATGCTGAGTTTCTTTTTTTATTGATTTATTAAATAAATAATATTAATTGATTTAATATGCTGCTTTAAGAATATGAGTACATGCATACATAATTTCAAAATAATGAAAAAATATCAAAATGATACAAATTGATACTAAAACTATATAAATAAATATTAAAATTATATAATGTAATATAAAAAACTGTTTATTGGATAATTTTCTACATAATACTTGACTAATGTTGAGATTATTTCAAATATATGTACATTGGTACAATAATTGCTTATAAAACTTATGGGTATTTAAACTCATTATTTGTTAGAAAAAGTAAAAATATAATTAAATATATTTGCACTAAAGAAGGGAGGGATTTTAATGAATAACTTTGCAAAAAATATTTATCCTTTTACTGCTATTGTAGGCCAAGAAAAAATGAAAAAAGGATTAATTTTAAATGCTATTAATCCTAAAATAGGTGGAATATTAATTAAAGGAGAAAAGGGCACTGCCAAGTCCACTGCTGTTAGGGCATTATCTTTCATATTGCCAGAAATAAAAGTAATAAAAGGATGTAGATTTAATTGTAGTATGGATGATAAAAGTAATCTTTGCATTGAATGTATGGGAAGATTACAGTTAAAAAAAGTTTTAAATTTCGAATCAAAAAAGGTTAAGGTTATAGAATTACCTCTTTCATCTACTGAAGATAGAATAATAGGAACAATAGATTTAGAATATGCAATAAAACAAGGTAAATGTAAGTTTGAGCCAGGTATATTAGCTAAAGCTAATAAAAATATTATTTATGTAGATGAAATTAATCTATTAGATGATCATATAGTAGATGTACTTTTAGATTCGGCTTCTATGGGAGTAAATATAGTGGAGAGAGAAAACGTGTCTTATTCTCATCCATCAGAATTTGTACTTATTGGTACTATGAATCCTGAAGAAGGTGAGTTGAGACCACAACTATTAGATAGATTTGGGCTTTGTGTAGAAATAGAAGGAAGTAAAGATACTTTTGAAAGAGTAGAAATAATAAAAAGAAGAGAAGAATTTGATAAAGACCCTTTAAAGTTTAAAAATAAATGGAAAATAAAGGAAAGGGAACTTAGCAAAAAAATAGAAAAGGCTAGGAAAGTGCTTAGGGAGGTTAGTATATCTGAAAAGAATATTAATTTAATAGCGTACTTATGTTCTAAAGCCTTTGTGTCAGGGCATAGAGCAGACATTATTATGGAAAGAACTAGTTGTACCATAGCTGCATTTAATGGTAAAAAACAGGTAAGTGAAGAAGATATCTATGAAGCAGCAGAATTGGTATTATTACATAGGGCTTTAGAAGCTCCACCACAAGATGATGAAAATAAACAAAATAATGAAAAAAAAGATGAAAATAATGAAAAAAATCAAGAAAATAGCGAAAAGTCTCAAAGTGATACTAATCAATCTCAAAATGATAGTAAAAAATCTTTAAACAATATTATAGATGATAATACTAGAGATGAGAAAGAAGAAAGTAATCAGGGAGAAGAAGAAAGTGGTACTACTCCACCTTCTAAGGGTAATAAAGACTTTGTATTTTCTATAGGTCAATCTTATAATGTTAACTCCATAAAGTATAAAAAAGATAGAATGCTAAGAAATGGACATGGTAAACGCTCTCATACAAAAACAGCTTCTAGGGCTGGTAGGTATATAAGAAGTACTATGAATAACTTAAATAATGATTTAGCTTTAGATGCTACATTAAGGGCAGCAGCTCCATTTCAAGTTTATCGAAATAGAAAGGATGTAGCTATAGCCATAGAGACCTCTGATATAAGAACTAAAGTTAGGGAGAAGCGTATAGGAAACTTCATTTTATTTGTTGTAGATGCCAGTGGTTCTATGGGAGCAAAGAAGAGGATGATAGAAACTAAATGAGCAGTTTTATCATTATTGATTAATGCATACCAAAAGAGAGATAGAGTAGGTATGATTGCCTTTAAGGAGAAATCAGCAGAAATAATATTGCCACCTACAAATAGTGTAGATTTAGCTTATAAGTGTTTAGAAGAAATGCCTACAGGTGGGAAAACTCCTTTATCAGCTGGTTTAGAGAAGGCTTATAATTTAGCTAAAAGTGAACTTTTAAAAAATCCTAATATAGCTCCATTATTAATAATAATGTCTGATGGTAAAGCTAATGTAAGTTTAACAGGAGAAAAACCATTAAAAGAAGCCAATGATTTAGCTGAAATGATAAGCGAAGAAAAGAGGATAAAAATATTAGTAGTAGATGTAGAGAAAAAAGGATTCTTAACTTTTGGCCTTGCTAAAAAATTAGCAGATAACTTACAAGCTGAATATTGTAAAATCGAGGATTTAAAATCTGATACTTTGCTTCAAGTAGTAAGAAAGAATATGTATTTATCTGATTAAGTTGAAAATTATTCAATAAATTTAATATAAGCTAAGAAATAAATATTTTTAGCTTATATTAAATGAGATATAAGAAGGAGAATTAATTATGAATAATATAAGGAGAATATATCCTTTTTCTTCAATTGTGGCACAAGAGAGAATGAAAAAAGGATTGATCTTAAATACCATTAATCCTAAACTTTCAGGAATATTAATTAGAGGAGAGAAAGGTACTGCAAAATCCACAGCAGTAAGGGCATTAGCAGAATTATTGCCAGATATTGATGTAGTTTCTGATTGCCCATATAATTGTAATCCAGATAGTATAGAAACTATGTGTATTAAATGTAGAGAACGTATAGAAAAAGGAGAGAGCCTTCTAAGAACTAAGAGAAAAATGAGAGTTGTAGATTTGCCTGTGTCTGCTACAGAGGATAGAGTAGTAGGAACTTTAGATATAGAACAAGCTATAAAAAAAGGAGAAAAACATTTTGAACCAGGATTATTAGCCAAAGCTAATAGAGCTATTTTATATGTAGATGAAGTAAATTTATTAGATGATCATATAGTAGATGTACTTTTAGATTCAGCTGCTATGGGAGTTAATACCGTAGAACGTGAAGGAGTTTCTTATAGTCATCCATCCAATTTTATATTAGTTGGAACTATGAATCCAGAAGAGGGGGAATTAAGGCCTCAATTGTTAGATAGATTTGGGTTTTGTGTAAATATAGTTGGTATTAATAATCCAGAAAAAAGAGTTGAAGTTATAAAAAGAAGAGCAGCCTTCGAAGAGAATCCAAATGTATTTTGTGAAAAGTGGGAAGGTGAACAAGAAAAAATTCGAACTAAAATAAAAGAAGCTAAAGAAATTTTACCTAAAGTAGAGCTTTCTGAGGAGATGTTATATTTAATTGCAGATATTTCTATACAAATGGGAGTAGATGGACATAGAGCAGATTTGATAATGATGAAGTCTGCTAAAACTATGGCAGCATTTAATGGAAGGATGTCAGTTATAGAAGACGATATACGTGAATCTGTAGATCTAACATTAATGCACCGTATGCGTAGAAAACCTTTTGAAAAATTAGAGATAGATGGAAAAAAACTAAATGATATATTAGGGAAAGGTTTATAGAATAATTTTTAAAAGTAAGTTAATGATTATTGAAAATAAATATATTTTTATTAAACATTATAACTGCATTATATAAGGGGGCGGTAAGCATATGAAGAAAATTACTATGGTTATGTGGCATACCTATACAAATGTTATGAAAAAGGCAGTAAAACAACTTGAAAATGATTTTAATATTAAGATTTATTCAGCACGCTTTTTAGATGAGGGTAAGGAAGATATAAATGAAGTAGTAAAAGATATGGAAGAATCAGATTTAATTTTTTTATATAGATCTAATTCAGAAAATGTTTGGGTACAAATAGAAGGTGCCATAAAAAACATAAAAACACCTGTAGTCTGTACTGCCAGTGATCCTAGTTTTTGGACAATTTCTTCGGTAAATCTAGAAGTAGTTTCTAAATGTTATAGTTATATAGTTTATGGTGGCGTAGAAAATTTTACTAGAATGATTACATATATGATAAATAAAGTTTTACATATAGATATAGATTATGAAGAGCCAAAGGTTTTGCCTTGGGAAGGTATATATCACCCAGAAACAGCAAAATATTTTAAGAGCAAAGAAGAGTATTTTAAATGGTATAAACCTAAAAAGGCTCCTACAATAGGGCTTATTATTTCAAGAGGAAATTGGGTTAATAAAAATATAGAAGCAGAAAATAAATTAATAAAACTTTTAGAAGAAAAAGAATATAATGTATTGCCTGTTTTTACATATTCTTTAAAGAATTTAGATTTAGGTACTCGAGATTCAGGTGAAGTAGTAGCAGATTATTTTTTTAATAAAGAAGGAAAGCCTATTATTGATGGGTTAATAAAATTAACTACATTCTTTTTAACTAGTAGGTCCAATAATAATGATTCTATTGATAAAACTGTAGCTGCAAAAGGAGTAGACTTACTTAAAAAATTAGGAGTACCTGTATTTCAACCAGCCATATCATTTTATACTACGTTAGAAGAATGGGAAGAAGATCCACAAGGATTAACAAGAGATATTTCTTGGAGTGTAGCATTACCAGAATTTGAAGGCGTTATAGAACCTATTATTGTTGCAGCCGCTAAAAAAGATGGAGATATAGAAGTAAGAGCTGCTATAGAGGAAAGATGCAAACATATTATAGATAGAGTGGATAAATGGGTAAAGTTAGCTAAGAAGCCTCTGAGTGAAAGAAAAGTAGCATTTATATTACATAATAATCCTTGTGCATCTGTAGAAGCAACTGTAGGTGGGGGAGCTAATTTAGACACGTTGGAAAGTGTAGCTAGAATTATCAATAGAATGAAAGAAGAAGGATATAAAGTTAATTCACCACAGAATGGAAAAGAACTTATAGATACTATAATGGCTAAAAAGGCTATTTCAGAATTCAGATGGACTACTGCAGATGAAATTGTAAATAAGGGTGGAGTTTTAAAGTTAATTTCAAAGGATCAATATATTAATTGGTTTAAAAGATGGCCTGAAAAAGTTCAAAAGGATATGATAAAGGTTTGGGGAAATCCACCAGGAGAAGAGATAAATGGAGTGCCAGCAGCTATGTTGTATGATGGAAAAATAATGATTACAGGGATTAGCTATGGAAACACAGTAGTATGTATACAACCTAAAAGAGGTTGTGCTGGATCTCGTTGTGATGGACAAGTATGCAAAATATTACATGATCCAGATATACCACCAACACATCAATATTTAGCTACTTATCGTTATTTAGAAGAAGGCTTTGGAGCGGATGTATTGGTGCATGTTGGAACTCATGGTAATTTAGAATTTTTACCTGGAAAAGGAGTAGGATTATCAAATAGTTGTTATCCAGATATTGCTGTAGGGAATATGCCTCATCTTTATATTTATAACTCAGATAATCCTCCAGAAGGTACTATAGCTAAAAGGCGTAGTTATGCAGTTTTAGTAAATCATATGCAAACAGTTTTAACCAATAGTGGTCTTTATGAGGAGCTTGCACAATTGGATATTTATTTAGAAGAATATGAAAAGGCTAAAATAGCTGATCCAACTCATAAACATATGTTAAAACATCTTATTATAGAAGAAATTAAAAAAACTAATTTAGATAAACAGATAAATATAGAAAACTATGAATCCTTTGAAAAAGTAGTAACAAATGCTCATGAAATATTGTCAATTATACGCAATAGTCAAATTCAAGAAGGACAACATATTTTTGGTGATATTCCTAAAGGAAATAGAAAAGTAGAATTTATAAACTCTATATTAAAATTTGATGCAGGTGAAAAAATATCTTTAAGAAAATCTATAGCAAAGCTAATTCATTTGAATTTAAACCAGTTAAAACAAAATCAAGATAGGTTTTCAGAAAAAGAAGAAAAATCCAATGGGGCACTTCTGGAGAAAATTGATGAGTTAAGCAAAATAGTTATAGAAAAACTTCTTAAAGAAGAAACAATAGATAGTAATTTTGTAGAAAATGTTTTAGGAGAAAAAGATTTTAATAAAGAAGCATTAGAGAATATAAATTTATTATTACCACGAATACTGGATTTGAATAAACGTATTGAAGAATGTAAGGAAATAGAATCACTACTTTCAGGATTTAATGGTGAATACATACCAGCTGGTCCTTCGGGTCTAATACTTAGAGGAAGAGATGATGTGTTACCTACAGGAAGAAACTTTTATTCAGTAGACCCATATAAGATACCTACACAAGCCTCTTATAAAGTAGGAATTTCTCTTACAGAAAAGCTTTTAGAAAAGCATATAGAAGATGAAGGTATTTATCCGGAAAATATAGCTATACAATGGATGTGCAATGATATTATGTGGGCAGATGGGGAAGGTTTAGCACAAATGATGTATCTAATAGGGGCTAAACCTAAGTGGTCATCTAATGGTAGAGTATGCGGCTTTAATATCATACCTTTAGAAGAGTTAAAGCGTCCGAGAATAGACTTGACTGTTAGGGTATCTGGGATTACTAGAGACAATTTTTCAAATTGTATAGATTTATTAGATGAAGCTATACAAGCCGTGGCAGTTTTAGATGAACCAATAGAGAAGAATTTTGTTAGGAAACATACATTAGAAAAAATGAAGGGGAAAGATAGCAAAGAAGCATTAAGAGAAGCTACATTTCGTATATTTGCATCAAAACCTGGTACTTATCAATCTGGTGTTAATTTAGCAATATATGCATCAGCTTGGAAAGATGAAAATGATTTAGCAGATATATTTATATATTGGAATGGATATGCTTATGGAAAAAATATTTATGGAAAAGAAGCTTTTAAACAACTTCAAAGCAGCTTGAAAAGTGTAGATATTACTTACAATAAAGTCATTACTGATGAGCATGATCTTTTAGGATGTTGTGCATACTTTGGCTCCCATGGAGGTATGACTTCAGCTGCTAAAATTGAATCTGGAAAGGATGTAAAAACCTATTATGGTGACACAAGAGATCCAGAGTATGTAGATGTAAGAACTTTGGCAGATGAAATAAGAAGAGTTGCAAGAACTAAACTTTTAAACCCAAAATGGATTGAAGGTCAAAAAAGACACGGATATAAAGGGGCTTCCGACATATCAAAGCGTGTAGGTAGAGTATACGGTTGGGAAGCTACTACAGGTGAAGTAGATGATTGGATATTTGATGATATAACGGAAACCTTTGTTTCTAACGAGGAAAATAGAAAATTCTTTGAAGAAAATAATCCTTGGGCGTTAGAAGAAATGGCTAGAAGATTATTAGAAGCAGAACAAAGAGGGCTTTGGAATGCTAAACCAGAGATGATAGATAAATTAAAAGAATACTATATAGAAATTGAAGGTTGGTTAGAAGAAAAAATAGGAGATGTAGAAGGTGAATTACAAGGAGGGGCTATTGATATATTTACAGCAGAAGAAGTAGGAGATTGGAAAACTAAAATGGCTGAGATAAAAAAGAAGTTAAGGGATTAGAAAAGTGAAATTTTTAAAAGTGTAGCAAGTTAAGAAAAAGTTTTATGTTAGGATACCTTGGAATTTAAAAATATGTCTATAAAAGATTATAAATTACTAAGTAATATATAAATAAAAAATTGTGTAGCTTAGGTTACGCTATATGAAAGGGAGAGAAAAATGAAAAAGATAAGTAGTTTAATTTTAGCATTAGTTTTAAGTACTATGTTTATTTTCACTGGTTGTTCACCTAAATCACAAGAAACATCTGGTGCTAAAGAAGAAAGCAAAACAGTTACAGTTAAGGATACTAGAGGAATAGAAGTTACAGTTCCTAAAAATCCTAAGAAAGTAGTAGTCATGAATAATTCTATAGCGGAAATAATTTATTGTTTAGGTGCAGGAGATAAAATAGTAGGAGTTTCTGATGCTTTAAAATTTCCAGAGGGCTTAGTTAAAAAACAAAAGGTAGGGGCTGCCTTTAAGCCAGATATAGAAAAGGTACTAGAATTAAAACCAGATATAGTTTTTGGATATGGAAAATATGTAAAGAAGGAAACAATACAAAAGATGGAAGCTGGAGGAACTAAATTTGTTTCTTTAGATGGATTTAAAATAAATTCATTAAATAATGATATAAAAGTATTAGGGGAAATATTTGATAAAAAAGAAAAAGCTGATGAATATATAGCATTTATAAATAAAAATCTTAATATGGTAAAAGAAAGAGTTAAAAATATAAAACCAGAAGAAAGATTGAAAGTATATTGGGAAGGCTATTCAGACTATAAAAGTGTTTCTAAAGGTTCAGCAGGGAACGAAATGCTAAATTTAGCAGGATTAGAAAATCTTGCAGGAAAAGAACCAGTAGCATATCCACAGGTTAATAAGGAATGGATAGTAGAAAAAAATCCACAAGTAGTAATAAAAGTAGCTAAAGCAACAGTACCTTTAGGATATGAGAAAACAGATACCAAGCCAATAGAAGATTATAAAAGTAAAATAACTAGTAGAACTGGTTGGGATAAAGTAGACGCGGTTAAGAATAATAAAGTTTATGTAATATCAAATGAAATAGGAACATCAACAAGAAGTGTAGTAGGAATTTGTTACTTGGCTAAATGGTGTTATCCAGACAAATTTAAAGATTTAGATCCAGAAAAAGTACATAAAGAATTATTGGAGAAATTTTATGATCTTGAATATAAGGGTATGTGGACATATCCTAATAATTAAAAATTAATATTAAAACACATTGTATATAGAATATTTATATAATGTGTTTTAATATTTTGTTTTGAATAATGGTAATTAAATTCTATTTAAAAATGAATTATGCAATTTTCTCAAATAATTATTAAATAGGTAAACTAAAAATAGAACTTAATACTTGCAGCTATATTATATGGTGTTAAAATAATTAGTGTTAATATTATTTTAATTAACAACTCGTTTATATATAGTCTATGTATAAAAATAGCTATGGCAAGGGGCATAGTACCTTGTGCACTAGATATTAAAAGGAAGTGAATTACATATGGGGTGTACAACCCTTTCTAAAAATAAAATCTATAACAAAATTATAAAAAAGAAAATTATAATTTTAGTAAGTTTATTTATAATATTAATTTTATCTATTATAGCAGCTATATTTATAGGTTCATCCTCTATAGGATTTAAAGGTACATTTTATGTTATATTATCTACAATATTTAAGGGGATGAAGAAGGCAACTGGATTAGATAATACAGTAATATTACAAATAAGGTTTCCAAGAGTTATAACTGCTGTTATTATAGGAGCTGCTTTAGCAGGATGTGGTGCAGTAATGCAAGCAATACTAAGAAATCCTTTAGTAAGCCCATATACATTAGGTCTATCTTCTGGCTCGGCTTTTGGTGCAGCTATAGGCATAATATTGGGAAGCAGTATAGTTTTATCTAAATTTATATTCTTAGATAAATATTTTGTAATACTAAGTTCCTTTATTTTTGGACTTATAACTATGTTTTTAGTATATTTTATTGCTAAAAAAAAGGCCATGTCTACAGGAACATTAATTTTAGCTGGAGTTGCTATAGGATATGTGTTTTCAGCCTTATTATCTATACTTAAATATACTTCTAATAAAGACCAATTGCAGGATATAGTATTTTGGCTTATGGGAGGTTTATGGGTTGCTGATTGGACTACTGTAGCTATATTATTTGTAATAAATTCGGTTTGTATAATGTTTATGGTTAAATATGCTTGGGATTTAAATGCATTAGTATCAGGAGAAGAAATAGCTACAAGTTTAGGTATTAATGTCAATAGAATAAGAATTATATGTCTTACATTATGTTCTTTATCTACATCAAGTTGTATTGCATTCACAGGTATTATTGGATTTATAGGCCTTGTAGCACCACATATAAGTAGAATTATAATAGGTAACGATTATAGATTCCTTATTCCATGCTCTTGTTTGATGGGATCTATTATTTTACTTATATCAGATACTATAGGAAGAACTATAATAAGTCCTACAGAGATACCAGTAGGTATTCTTACATCTCTTATAGGTGCTCCATTTTTCATTTATTTAATTATAAAAGAAAGGAGGAGGTGTTGGTGTTAGAAATGCTAATTAATAATATTGTTTTTAGTTATGGCAATAAAAAAGTCATAAAAGATATTAATCTTAGTATAAAAGAAGGAGAAATAGTTAGCATAATAGGACCAAATGGTTCTGGTAAAAGTACTCTTTTAAAATGCATAAATGGAATCTTAAGACCATCTTCAGGAAGTATATATATAAATTCAAAGGAAGTTTCAAAGATGAATCCTAAAGAATTAGCTAAGACTGTAGCCTATGTTCCTCAAGCCACATCAGAAGTATTTTTGCAAACAATTTTTGAAACTGTGCTTATGGGGAGAAAGCCTCATTTAAAGTGGGGTGTGGGAGAGAAAGATTTAAAAGTTGTAGAAGAAATATTAGAGTATATGGAGTTATCAGATTTAGCAGAATGCTATATGGATGAATTAAGTGGAGGACAAAAGCAAAGAGTATATATTGCTAGAGCATTAGCCCAAGAACCAAAAATACTTTTGCTAGATGAGCCTACTAGTAGTTTAGATATTAAGCATCAATTAGAGGTGTTACAGATAATTGAGAAAATAAGTAGACAAAGAAAAACTACAGTAATAATGGTTATACATGATTTAAATATAGCTTATAGATTCTCAGACAAATTAGTATTAATTAAAGATGGACAAGTACATTCTTATAATTCTCCAGATGTAGTATTTACTGAAGAAAATATAAATTTTATCTATGAGGTAGAATCTTTAATTATAGATACCAAACTAGGAAAATGTGTTTTACCTATTAATCCTATTAAAAAATATAGAAAAAAGAATACAAATAATTATGTAATATAATAAAATGAAAAATTGTTTAGTTTACACAATATGAAAAGGAGAAAAAAATGAAAAAGATAAGTAGTTTAATTTTAGTATTAGTTTTAGGTATTATGTTTACTTTTACTGGGTGCGCAGCTAAATCACAGACAACATCTAATGCTAATGAGAAGAGTAAAACAGTTACATTTAAGGATTCTAGAGGAGTAGAAGTTACAGTTCCTAAAAATCCTAAAAGAGTAGTAGTTATAAATAATTCTATAGCAGAAATAGTTTATTGTTTAGGTGCAGGAGATAAGATAGTGGGAATTTCTGATGCTTTAAAATTTCCAGCAGCTTTAGTTAAAAAACAAAGAGTAGGATCTTCTTTTAACCCAAATATAGAAAAAATAATATCATTAAAACCAGATATAGTTTTTGGATATGGACAACATATAAAGAAAGAAATGATACAAAAGATAGAAGCATCAGGAACTAAATTTGTTGCTTTAGACGGATTTAAAATAAATTCATTAGATAATGATATAAAAACTTTAGGTGAAATTTTCGATAAACAAGAAAAAGCTAACGAATATGTAGAATTTATAAATAAAAATCTTAATATGATAAAAGAAAGAGTTAAAGACATAAAACCAGAAGAGAAAGTAAAAGTATATTGGGAAGAACATTCAGACTATAAAAGTGCCTCTAAGGGCTCAGCCGGTGCTGAAATGTTAGATATAGCCGGTGTAGAAAATATTGCAGGAAAGGAACCGGTAGCATATCCACAGGTTAATAAAGAATGGATAGTAGAAAGAAATCCACAGGTAGTAGTAAAGTTGGGTACATCAAAATTACCTTTAGGATATGAAGAGAAGGATACTAATAGAATAGAAAAGTATGCAAATAAAATAATTACTAGAACTGGTTGGAATAAAATAGATGCAGTTAAGAATAAAAAGGTTTATATAATGTCAAATGAAATAGGTACATCAACAAGAAGTGTAGTTGGTATTTATTATTTAGCTAAATGGTGCTATCCAGACAAATTTAAAGATTTAAATTCAGAAAGGGTACATAAGGAATTATTAGAAAAATTTTATAATGTTAAATACAAAGGTATATGGACATATCCTAATAATTAAAAACTAAATTTAAAACACATTGTATAAAAAAGTATATATGCAATGTGTTTTAATATTTTGGCTTAAAACATGGCTTTTAAATTGGTAACTATTCAAATTTTATTTTTAAAGTAGAAACTGCATATATGTAAATATTATATCTTATGTATAAAATTAAGTAGTCAATAAAAAAATTTGGATCTAATAAATTTATGTAAATTAAATTTGATCTTTAGACTATAGTATATGAATCCCATTGCGTACAATTAAGCATTCAAAAAATTGTATCATATTGAATTAGACAGAGTGCATGTTCAATGGTAAAATTAATAAAAATATACTAATATTATAAGTAGATAATTTTAAATATAAAAATAGAATTTTATAAGATGGAGGCAAAATATGAATATATTATTGACTAACGATGATGGAATAGATGCAGAAGGAATAAATACTTTAGCTAAGTTATTAAGTAAATATCATAATGTTATAATGGTAGCCCCTGAAGATCAAAGAAGTGCATCCGGTCATTCTATAACCATATATGAACCCATAGTAGTAAAACAGGTTAGAAAACCTTATGATATAGAAGCATATAGTATAAGTGGTACTCCAGCAGATTGTGTAAAAGTAGCTTTAGATAAATTAATTTCAAACAATATAGATATAGTTATATCTGGGATTAATAAAGGACTTAACATGGGTAATGATATATTGTATTCAGGAACAGTTTCTGCTGCAATAGAAGGATCTATGTATAAGATACCATCTATTGCTGTATCTGCTGAATTCGTAAGAGGCAAAAAACAAAACTATGAAATAGCTGCTAAATATACACTAGAAATTCTAAATAGAGTTAAGAAAGAGAAGTTAAAAAATGATGTAGTGCTAAATTTAAATATTCCTTTTTGTAGTGAAGAAGAAATAAAGGGTATAAAAGTATGTAAAGTAGGAAATAGAATTTTTAATACTAGATTCTCAGAAGAAATAGATGAAGAGGGAAATAAAATATTAAAATTAGAGGGAGATATAAACAAGAATATTAATGATGATACAGATGTGTATTATATAAGAAATAAATACGTAACTTTAACACCGTTACACTATGACTTAACTAATTTTAATATATTAGAAGAAACGGAAACAATAATCAATGAACAATGATCAATTGAATGTCAATAATTAATAATTATTAATTATTAATATACAAATACAAATTAGAGATCAATGATTGTTGTCAATTATTAGCTGAATTAATTAATGATCATTGAAATCTGTTAATGTATGCATAACATTAGTGAACAATAATTGTTCATTGCTAATTGCTACTGAAGTATTTAATTGTTAAGTGAATTGATCATTGATCACTGAAAATTGAAAATTGTCAATATAGATGTTATACTATGTATTATTATAACTAAAAAAAGTTATTCCGTTAGGCGGTGATTTCATGAGTAAAAAGAAGGGGAATAGTACTCTTGCAGAAAATAGAAAAGCAAGGCATGATTATTTTATAGAAGAAACCTATGAAGCCGGGATAGAATTAGTAGGAACAGAGGTTAAATCTATAAGACAAGGTAAAGCAAACTTAAAAGATAGTTATGCTGAGATTAGAAATGGTGAAGTCTTTGTTAGAAATATGCATATAAGTCCATATGAACAAGGAAACATATATAATAAAGATCCTCTAAGGGATAGAAAATTATTACTTCATAAAAGTGAAATATATAAATTAGTAGGCTTTACAACTCAACAGGGGTATACTCTAATTCCATTATCATTGTATCTTAAACATGGTAGAGTAAAAGTCAGTCTAGCTGTGGCTAAGGGTAAGAAAAACTATGATAAGAGAGATGTAATGCTAGAAAAAGCAGCAAAGAGAGAAATAGACAGACAAATTAAAGAAAGAAGTAGATATTAAGAATAAATAAGGGTGTATAAAAATATATTTAATTTTAATACCGCTACAATAAAAAATACATTTCATAAACTGATTCATTTTGCTAAGTAGTTCTAAATATAGTTCCATTAAAAATTTTTTACCTGGTGAAGAAGCCGTCCTTGGCTTCACTCCCAGCTCCTCACGTCCTGTGAGGAATTACAAAAATTTTTAATTTCACCATATTAAGAACTACTATAGCTTATTCATATGTTTATGAAATGTATTTTTATTTTCGCTATATTAAAATTAAATATATTTTTAAGATATAATATTTTTAAAAATTAAATGCCTATATGAGATTTTAAATTTATAAGTTCTTTTTCTTAGCGATACCTGTAAGCATCAATGCTATGGCACCATCTCCAGTTACATTACATGCAGTTCCAAAGCTATCTTGTAGAGCAAATATAGTTAGAATTAAAGCAGTCCCAGCTTCATTAAAGGATAGAACACTAATTATTAATCCTAGAGATGCCATAACTGTTCCACCAGGAACTCCAGGAGCTCCAATTGCGAATATACCTAATAATATTATAAATAATAGCATGGTTGAGAAAGCAGGTAACTTTCCATATAAAATTTGGGAAACTGTCATTACAAAGAATACTTCTGTTAAAACAGAACCACATAAATGGATGTTAGAGCATAAAGGTATAGCAAAATCTACAATATCTTCTCTAAGGACTTTAGAGTTTTTAGCAGATTTTAAGGCCACAGGCAAAGTAGCTGCACTAGACATAGTTCCTACTGCTGTAAGGTAAGCAGGGCCATAGTGTTTTAGGACTTCCAATGGATTTTCTTTTGAAATAGCTCCTCCAATTAAATAAAGTACAGCAAGCCAAATAAAATGACCTATTAAAACTATAATTATAACTTTTAAGAATATTGGTAGCTGTGTGCTTAGGCTACCTTCATATGCTAAAGCAGCAAAATTTGTTGCTATAAAAAGTGGCAATATAGGTATAATAACTTTATTTACTATACTTAAAATTATATTTTGAAATTGATCTAACATCTTTTCAATTAAATCAGAATTAGTCCATCCAGTTGCTAATCCTAATAATAAAGCCAAAGCTAGAGCACTCATGACACTCATTATAGGTGGTATATCTAATTTAAACACTAAGTCAGGTAATTTTTTTAATCCTTCTGGATTAGAAGCTATAGAAAGCTTAGGAATTAAAGCATAGCCAGCCATCATAGATAAAAAAGCTGCTGCTACAGAAGAAATATAGGCTATAAGCACTGTTATTCCTACAAACTTACTAGCATTTTGTTTTAATTTTGCTATAGATGGTGTTATAAAACCTAATATTATTAAAGGTACAGCAAAGAAAATAATCTGTCCTAAAATATATTTTATGGTAATTACTACACCTATTGCGGGTTTAGAAGCAAAGGAGCCAATTAATATACCTATAATAACTCCTAAAATGAGCTTGAAAATTAAATTATTAAAAAGTTTTTTCATTTTATAATCCTCCTTATAGAATATACTTATAATTTTTTATAGAAAATATTTTAATTTATATAAACATCAAACATTAAATTAAATAATAAGTTTATTTATTATTTAAAATTTCGCAAATAAAAAACTCCTACCTCTAATACAGAGGCAGAAGTTATATTCTGCGGTTCCACTCTGTTTATATGCAAATAAAAAACATGCATATAACTCAAAAATATCAGGCACAAACATACCTTAACGCTATAACGGGCGTCTACGCTAAAATCTACTTAATTCGAAAAAGAGCTCCTAGAGGCACTTCTGAAAATTTTCACTTAAAGTCTCTTTCAGCCAGGGGAGACTTCTCTCTGAAAGTTGCTATTAACGTACTTTCTCTATTCATAGCCTTTAATTCTTAGTATTCCTATTTGAATAATATTTTTAAATAGATTATAAATAATATAAAGCCATATGTCAATATAAATTTAATAAAGAAATCAGAATTTTTTATTAAAAGTGTTAAAAAATATATATTGAAATTTAAGCAATATTACTATATCATATGTTTACTAAAGTGAGTTGTGAATATTTTTATAGAGTAGAATATATAATAGTTATAGAGTGAATGTGTTAATGTAGATAATTTTTAATGAACTAAAAATATATACAATATACAATAGATATACTAATATGTAACATAAGAATCCTCTAATATTGAGAATAACTATGCTAAAGTGACTAAATTTGTTATTTTTTAATTATATTTTTCAAAATATATACAGCTTTTACTTGTAATAGCATTTGACAATTACATGTGCATATTGTAAACTATAAATACTAAAAACTTAATATATAAATATCGTTGCAAAAACCCATATAATTTTTATAACATGGGGGCGCAATGGTTTCGACGGGGGCAAGTTGCTCCTGAGAAGCGAGTCGAAGGGATCCTGTACCTGCGTTAAAAAACCGGGAATTTAAATATAATTGCAAACGATAATTTTGCATTAGCTGCCTAATAGTTGCAGCTCGTCAGCCTAAGAGTCCCACGACTTAGGGTCTGGCGTCGACAGTGGGGAACCGAGCCTTACAAAGCTTTGAGTAAGGAACGGAATTAATGAAGCTACTAAATCTAAGAGCCTGTTTATCAGCGCTTAGAGGAGGGAATGTAAAAGGATAAACTGCACTCGGAGATGCTCAGGGGTTGCTGCTTTCGGACAGGGGTTCGATTCAAAAGAGTCGCCTTATGAAGTGATTCATAAGTGAAAACTTGGCTTTATCGGTGAAACCGAAACGTAAAGACGTCGGCAATACCGAGTGGTATGTGGGAAAACCCAACAGCCGTGTATCGACTTATAGGTTTCTAACCTTAAGAAATAAAGTTTTCTTAAGTAAGAAATACTAGGATAGAAGTTTCAAACTATAATATGCTTCTATAACACGCCAAGGGACTTAAAACATATTAAATTTAAGTTCGAGATATAGTCAGTGCCATTAGAGATAATGGAATAGCATGTCCCCTCGCCTCCACCAATGACAAACTCATCACAAATTTGTGATGGGTTTTACCTATTTTATACACATAAATTCTTTATAAAATTCTTCTTTAGCTTTAATCATTCCATTAGAATATTTTTCTATCTTCCCCATCTATAATTCCAGCAATATATGCTTTTTGTTCATTAGTCATGTTATCACCTTTAATATTTTTATATTATTATATTAGTATTTGTAAATATACATATATTTATAAATACATAAGTGCAACTAATGGTTGACAAAAAAGAAACTAATAGTAGGTGGATTAAAATAAGTTAACCTTGTATAATTTTGATTGAGGTGAAGTAAGTGAATTTAGCTGAAAAATTACAATTATTAAGAAATAATAATAGACTATCTCAAGAAGAATTAGCAGAGAAATTAGGAATATCAAGACAAGCAATTTCAAAATGGGAGTCGGGGCAATCAACACCAGATTTGAAAAAGTTAATAGTAATAGCTGAACTATATAATGTAACAATTGATAGTTTAGTTAAAGATAGTGATGAATTTCATATTTTACAAAGCAATGGAACAAATAATAGAGAAGAACAAAAAGTAGATGATAAAAAAACACAGCTAGTTATTAATATAAATAGGGGTTATTCAATGGAATATGAATATAAAAGTAAGAAAACATTGTTTGGGTTATCACTTGTTCATATTAATATTGGAAGAGGTTTTAAAAAAGCAAAAGGTATAATTTCTATAGGAAATATATCATATGGGATGATATCATTAGGATTTATATCTTTTGGAATTTTGAGCTGTGGTCTTATGTCTATTGGATTAATCACATTGGCTATTTTATCAATAGGATTATTATTAGCAGTAGGAGTTATGTCTGCGGGGATTTTTTCGATTGGAGCAATATCTATAGGAATTTTTTCACTTGGGGCAGTATCAATAGGAAAATATGCATTCGGTGCAGTAGCTATAGCATCAGATATAGCAATAGGAGATTATGCAAAGGCTAATATAGCTATAGGAAATAAGGTGAAAGGGATAAATACACTATCATTAGATACTTCAGTGGTGGATATTAAAAATTTAATAAAACAAGAATATCCTAATTTAAGTAAGTGGATTATGGATATAATCAATTTTTTTATTAAATATATTACAATAAGAACAAGATAATATTAAGAATAACTTTAAAAAAAATATATACTTGGGAATGACATATAATAAATGTATATTAATATTATTTAAACAAAGGGATAAAGAAGTATTTATTAATGAAATGTTCTTTGGTTGAGATTGTAGCCATGTAATGATAGAATGTATAGATTTTGAAGGTCATGATTTGTTCAAATAAATAAGAACTACGAATATATAGCCGTATTGGAAAAATCCAATACGGTTTTTGTTATTAAAATATTATAATATATAAAAAATATTATTTTTTGATAGAATTTCATTACTTTATTCGTAATAATAAATGTAAGGGCCCTTTAGGAAGGAGAAAATTTTAATATGGATGAAGAAATTCATTAATTAACATCCATAAAATTTTAGATATTTTTCGATATTTGATTGAATATATTCAATACTATGATTGCCAGAGAATATATGATTTTGAGAATTTACGCCTTTTTCTATCAATATTTTATGTAAAATTGAACATCCTTCATAAAATTTACCTTCATCCTTATTTCCAGCATCAAGATATACATCAATATCAGAAGAAATATTATTATTTTTTGTGATATATATTGGATCATATTTTTCCCATACATTTATGTCTTTAAAATATGGTTTATCTTCATTTTCAGGGTTAAGTTCTAAAGCAGGCATATGCCCTCCCACTTTTGAAAACATATGCTGATATCGAAATGCATTATGAAGAGCTGCATAACCACCAGCAGATGCCCCTCCTATATATCTCCCTTTTTTATCTTTTATAGTATTGAAAGTCTTATCTATTAAAGGTATTATCTCTTTTATAAAGTAATCTTCATACATTCCTAAATTTATAATTATATTATTATTTCCAGGAGAAGGAATTTTTTTACAGATTAATTCTAAATTTAAGTTATTATGCTTATAATAGAACCCACTTATATTATAATAATTATATTTGTAATAGAATTAAAGAAGTGTATTGCTGATATTTAGCACAATCTTGACATGTGGATATAGATATAAAAAACTTTTAAAGCTTATTATTATAAAAAATACTGTATTAAAATTGAGGATAGATATATCTTAGTAGAAAAATTTTGGAAGAGTAAATATGATAATGATATTAGGAGTGATTATATACGAATTTTTGCAAATAAAAAATCTCAAATCTTTAGTATATAAATTTAGTGGGGGAAACACCATAGCTTTTTTTAAACAAACGACTAAAGTAATTTACATCATTGAATCCACAATTTATTGAAATTTCTGTTATATTCATATTACCATCTTTTAATAATTTGATTGATCTTTTTAGCCTGACTTCATTTATATATTCTGTCGTAGTTTTTCCTGTCATTTGTTTAAATGTCCTGCAAAAGTAATAAGTACTTATGTGTGCAATATTTGAAAGAGTTGATGCAGATATTTTTTTATTATAGTTACTATCTATAAAGTCAAATACTTTATAAAAACGCTCAAAATTATTAACTTTAAATGTTAATTGTTTCTTTGTTACAAGCTTGTCTGTATAATGCCGTAAAAGTAAAACAACTAAATTGTATAGATGGGATTTTACTGCAAGTTCATATCCAATTTCTTTTTTTTAATATTCTTTAATTATATTTTTTATACAATCTACAATTTGATTATCATTTCTTATTAAATTTTTAAATAAAATAAGATTTTCTGATAAGGGAGATAAATATTTTGTCTGACATAAATCAACTTGATCACTAAATAAAAAGGGAAGGTCAATACGAATTAAATAAAAAGTAAAGAAAAATAGCAAACTTCATTTTGAAAGTTACTATCTTCCTTTATTCACTTACACAACTTAAATCAAATCATCTAAGCCATTAACTGTAGTTTGTTCATCATTATTAATAGGAATAACTATACACTTTTGACCATCAATTATTTGAGATTTTATTTGAGGTATTTTTTCAGGTTTTACTTGAAGTATAACATCATATTTGGAAGCAACATTATTATCATTATCTTCTAAATTCGAATCATGATTTTCTTCTAAAATAGATTCATTAGTAACTTCTTCAGGTAAGTTATTATTAGTATCTACAGAAGAATTTTGTTGGACCTGCTCAAGTTTAGTTTGAAGCACTTTTACTTGTTTTTTTAGCTGTTCTTCTTTTTGTATTTGAGCATTTGCTTTAAGTGCTTTTGCATCAATTAAATTTTCTGCTAAAGGAAAGTCTTTACCAAAGCTCTCTACATAAGATTTTTCGATTTTAGTAGTAGCTTGTTCTGGAACTCCGCTTTCCATTAAAAGATTTTGTATATCCTTTTGTGTTAAAGTTACAGGATCATCATCTTTATCATTATATATTTCCTTATATTCATCTATCATAGTATTTAGGTTTTCTTGTATTTCCATAAAAGTTTTCTCAGCTTTTTTTTCATCAGTATCAATAGAATCTTTAATAATTGTTTGGAAAGTTTCTTTTTGAATAGTTGCAGTTTGTTTTACAAAGCAACCTAATGTTTCTTCCATTAATTCAGGATGAGGGTCTTTTGCATTTTTAGTGTAGTACATAACAGAGTTAACATCTGAAGTACGATTAATAAAAGCAGGGAACACAAATCCAAGAGTCGGAGTATTAACTACCCAATCTCTAATGCGTGCCTTTATTTTATTTTCTTCTTCAAAATATCTAAGACCAGGATCTGAAAGTGAAACAGGACATATTGCACATAGAATATACTCATATATTTCTTCAGATTCATCTATTTTAGAATTATCAGTAGTTTTAGTAATTACATCATAAGTATCGTGAAAAACTAGTATTAAAAAATTACCAGTATAATCATAACTATCTATAATAGAATTATAAAAATCTTGAAGTAAAGCATCATCCTTTAATTGGCTTTTTTTAAGCTTAACAAGAGAAAGCTGTTTTTCATTTTCAAGATTTTCATTAAGTGGAAAGTTAAGTTCCAAAATATTATTACCAATAGTTCCAGATAAAACTTTTTTAGCAATTTCTAAGTATTTAAAGTATTCATCTTCATCTAAATTTAAAAAGGATTCTCTAAAATTTAAAACAATATTTTTCTCACCATTAACATAACAGCCACATATTTTAGTGAAAGTGCAATAATCCTTTTTCAAACGTTTTTTTAATTCAAGTATATCTTTTTTCTTCATATATAAACTCCTCAATATAATCTTTTCTATTTATGGGTATTACCTAATATATTATTAAGTATAGTATTTTTTTTATATTAATTCTAGTAGTTACTTATTGTGAAGATACAGTCTTTCAAAACAAATTGATAAGTAATAAATTAACATTAGAACTACTAATTACAATATGTAAAGCATTAAGAATAAATAATAAAGTATATATGGTTTTTTAAAAGTTATTTAATCCAAAAAAATTACAATTTTGTGTTTTGAAGAGAAAAGCTTCAAATTAAATTATTTCCAATATTAATAATTATTTATAGATTTTAGTATAAATATAAACATTATGATATAATAAAAATAGTTGTCATATATGAATATATAGTGTGGAATGTCATGAGAGGGGATATTGTTATGATAATTAATCATAATGTGAATGCTATGATTGCATATAGAAATATTATGATAAATGGTGCTTTGGCTGGAAAAGCTATGGAAAGGCTTGCTTCAGGTATGAGAATCAATAGGGTGGCTGATGATCCAGCAGGACTTGCAATATCAGAAAAGATGAGAGCACAGATAAGAGGTTTAGAAATGGCATCAAGGAATGCTCAAGATGGTATTTCTATGATACAGGTTGCAGAAGGCGGAGTTAATGAAATTCAATCTATGCTTCAAAGAATGAGAGAATTGGCAGTACAAGCAGCTAATGGTACAAATTCTCCAGAAGATATAAAGAATATTCAAGATGAAATTAATGAGTTGACAAAAGGAATTGATGATATTGCAAAGGGGACAGAATTTAACACCATCAAGGTTTTAAATGCTAATGCAGTAGATAAGGGAGAAGTAAATCTTCAAATTGGTGCTAATGAAGGTCAATCTTTTGGAGTGAAATTTCAAAATATGAGTTCTGTAGCTTTAGGTATAAAAGGAGATAAGGATAATTATGGGGTGGATATTTCTACTCCAGAAAAAGCGTCTGCAGCTATAAAAGTCTTTGATGATGCCATAAATAAAACTTCATCTTTTAGGTCAAGTCTAGGAGCATCATCCAATATGTTAGAACATAGGATTAATTATTTAGAAAATACAATAGTTAATTTGACAGAAGCAGAATCAAGAATTAGAGATGCCGACATGGCAAAGGAAATGATGAATTATACTAAATATAGTATTCTCCAACAGGTAGCTCAAGCAATGTTTTCGAAAATGATAAAACAACAGGATAGTACTATTGAATTGCTGAAGTCTTTGAATAATTAAAATACGAATTTTAAAAATAAGGAATGATATTAAGTACTAATTTATGAAAAGATATATTAAATGTTTAATATAAAAATAAATTATAAGCATTGATTAAGTAGCAATTAAAAGCTTGTTTATAATAATGAAACTTAAAGTACGTACTTAGTTTTTATCAATAAAAAGCCATTACAGATTTGTGATGGCTTTATCTATTTTATGCTCATTAGTTAAAATATTATTTTTAATATTTTTATTTTAGCATTTGTAAATTGGTATATATTTAGGGAAAGATTATATTACTGGGATAGTGAAAAAACTGTTCCAGTGTTTTTTTATCAGAGAACCAAAAGTAACCTTAATTTATCTAATAGGTGAATGTAAAATATGAATATATTGTAATATGGAGGTTAAAATGGAACATACAGACTTAATAGAGTTGGCTAGGTTAGCTAAGAAAGGTGATAAATCAGCTTTTAGTAATCTTATAAAAATTTATGAAAAAGATTTGTACAGAGTATCTATGGCTATGTTAAAAAATGATGATGATGCTTTAGATGGGATACAAGATGCTATACTTAAGGCTTTTAAGATTATAAAAAATTTAATAGAGCCTGAATATTTTAAAACATGGCTAATAAAAATCCTTAGTGGATGAAGTTTTAAACAATCTACCATCTAATAGGACTAATGGTAAGAAAGTTGTCATAAAAAGAATAAGTATAGCAGCAATATTAGGTTTAATTTTTTTAACTGGTTTTGTTAGTACTTTTCCAACTTTAGCAGCTCAAATACCAATTATTAATAAACTTGCAGGTAATAAATCTTTATTTAATAAGGTAGAATTTAGTCAAAATGGAGAGGAATTTAAAAAATACAAACCAGATAAATATGACTATGTAATAATGGATTTGAAGGGAAATGAGTATGAAGAAGTAGATATTGGAGGTATAGTAGAAAATAAATTTTCAACTGATGTTACATTCTTTTATAAACAAATTGAAAATAGTAAAGTGAAAAGTATTACTGTATTAAAATCAAAGGTTGAAAAATATTGTCCCAATAAGCTTAAAAATGTACAGTATATACCACTAAATTTTAAACTGCCAGTCGATGTTTCAATAGGTAAGGGGAGAACGGTTACAGTTAATTCAATAAGTCAAAAAAATGATCAATTTGAAATAATATTTACTGCAAAAGGAGTTCCATTATATACTTTTGGATTTGCAGGTGGAATAAGCCTTTATGATGGAAGTATGGATAAGAAAGATAGAGAAGCTTATGATATTATACGTATGAATGTTTTAGGGAATAATAGATACAAGGCTAGCATACCTATAAAGAGGGGCATAAATAAAAATGATAAATTTATAGAATATGATAGGGATATTAATAAAGCATTTATATGCATAGGAAATTATGATGAAATTTATAAGGAAATTGGAAAAATAGATTTAAAAAAATAAACATAAAATTTAAGATTATAATAAGAGATAGCCTATATAGGGTAGCTCTTATTATATTTAAAGAATATATTTTTTAAAATATAAATTTATTGTTATTAAGTTTTATTATTTTAAATTATAACAAAATTATATGGCTTATAAGGTATTAACAAGGATGTAATTTTAGTATAAGCTTACTAAGTATTATGTGATTATAAATTGTTAAAGGTAATATTCTGTCTAATTTTAATATAAGGAAATTACTATAATTTATAGGAAATTTGATTGTAATTTTTTAGTTTGACACAAATATTTATCTACTCTATAATTTAATTGGATTATAAAAAGAATTGAGGAAGCGAGAATCAATATGATAAATGTTATTAAAACTGCGATTATAACCATAATAATATCATTCATATCTGGGTTACTATTAGATCATTATAGAAATTTAGCACCTAGAATATTATGTAAAATAGGCAAGGGTATACCTATAGATATAAATAATAAAAAGTTCAATGCATATATTATAACTGTCAGAAATATATCAAATAAAATAATTCATGATATAACTTTAAATGTACAAAGTCATCATAGTAGTTTAAAAATTACAGATGCTAAAATAACAAAGGGTTTAAAATTCGATTCTTCAATAGAAGAGGATATTTTAGATGTATCTATACCATTTTTAAGTAAGGATGATGAATTTTCAGTTACAGTATATGTGGATAATGAATATGGATCACATAAGGAGCCTGTTGTTGTTATAAGATCACCTGAAAACTTTAAAGAAGTAAACTCTGAAGAAAAGAGAGGTATATTCTCAATATTTACTAATATACCTAAAAATATAAAAGAGATAATTTCTGATGCAACAAACAAAGACGAAATAATAAATAAAGGGAATAGAGAAGTAACAAATAAAAATAATAAGCTTGGTAAAAATAAAAAAATCATAATAATTGCTTCATCAGTTATTTTAGTTATGATTGTTGGAGTTGTAGGAAAATTTTATGTCAAAGGGAAATCTAAAAGTACTAATACAAAAACTCCAAGTATAGAAACTAAGAGCTCAAAACAATCTAATGATTCAAAGGGATCAACTGGTGGAACAACTAATGGTACAGATGTGAAATCATCAACAGATGGAAAATCTAAAAATACAGATAAAAATTCATCAACCGGTGGAACAACTAACAATGCAGATAAAAAGCCATCAACCGGTGGAACAAATGGGAATACAAATAATAAACCATCAACGGGTGATACAAGTGGAGATGCGAATAAAAAGCCATCAACCGGTGATACAACTGGAAATAATGATGGAAATTCATCAACCGGTGGAGGAACAACAAATGGAGAAACAGATGGAGGTTCATCAAATACTGGAACTACCAATGATGGAGATAAGAATTCATCAACTAGCGAAGGAACAAATGGAAATACTACAAATGATAAACAATCAACTGGTGGACAAAAAGGAAATCCAGGTAACTAATTTATATAATATTTAATAGTGTGCATTTTTAATACCCTGAATTAATTTCAGGGTATTTTTAATTTAGAAAACTCTCAGTTATAATAGATTAGTAAAATTTATCTGCTGCTTATTTTTATTTACAAAGATAAAATAAGGAATAATGTAAGTAATGTGCTAGAATATGTAATGATTATATAAAAAATTCACAAAACTTTTAAAAAATTTTGTTTACATATTTTAAAATATGGTGTATATTAAATAATCATAAGTGAATAACTGAGATAGAGGTGCGAATTTTAAGAGTAAAACTGTGGAGTTAAGTGCTGTGAAACAGTTTGAAAGGAATTTTCGCCGAAGCATACAACTAATGCTTTAATGTTGTATTGCTGGTTTTGTATAAAATATGTGCAAGACTGTCACAGAAATAATTTGTGGAGAGCTATCATTTGTTGTGGAATTAATATGTATTGTGTACGTATAAATACATGATTTAATATCCTGAGATAGTCTCAGGATATTTTTTTATGCTCTTCTTAGTTAATTCGCTTATCGGAAAATGAAACCGATAAGGAGGAAAAAAATGAGTACTACAAAAGAAAAAGATTCTAATTCACATAATCTTAAAAGAAGTTTACAAGCAAGACATCTTAATATGATTGCTATGGGTGGAGCTATAGGAACAGGAATATTCCTAGCACTTGGTGCCACAATAAAACAAGCAGGACCTGGAGGTGCACTAGTTGCTTATGCTTGTATAGGCGTTATGGTTTATTTTTTAATGACAAGTTTAGGCGAAATGGCCACATTTATGCCTGTATCAGGTTCTTTTGAAACTTATGCTTCAAAATTTGTTGATCCTGCATTTGGTTTCGCACTTGGATGGAACTACTGGTATAATTGGGCTATTACAGTTGCTGCTGAAATGGTTGCTGGTGCATTAATTATGAAATTTTGGTTTCCTAATGTTCCTGCTATTATTTGGAGTGTTTTATTTCTTGTATTAATAGTTAGCCTTAATTTACTATCTGCAAAAGCTTATGGAGAGTCAGAATATTGGTTTGCAGGTATTAAAGTAGTTACTGTTCTTGTATTTTTATTAATAGGTATTGCTACTATTTTAGGAATATTAGGTGGACATACGATAGGTCTTCAAAATTTTACTATTAAAGATGCACCTTTTGTTGGAGGAGTAAAATCTATTTTTATGGTATTTTTAATTGCAGGTTTTTCTTTTCAAGGCACAGAGCTTGTTGGTATAGCTGCTGGTGAAAGTGAAAATCCTGAGAAAACTATTCCTAAAGCAATAAATACAATATTTTGGAGAATTATAATTTTTTATTTAGGAACAATATTTGTTGTAAGTGCAATAATACCTTATACAGAAGCTGGCGTTAATACAAGTCCATTTACATTAGTATTTGAAAGAGCTGGTATTGCAGCTGCTGCATCACTAATGAATGCAGTTATTTTAACTTCAGTAATATCTTGTGGAAATTCAGGTATGTATGCTTCAAGTAGAATGCTTTATGCAATGGCTAAGGAAGGAAAAGCACCTAATTGGCTTGGTAAACTTAATTCGAGAGGAGTTCCAGTAAATGCATTAGCATTAACTACCTTAGTAGCATCAGCTTGCTTTTTAACTGGTCTTTATGCAGAAACTACTGTTTATGTATGGCTAGTTGCAGCTTCAGGACTTGCAGGATTTATTGCTTGGGCTGGTATAGCATTATGTCATTATCGTTTTCGTAAAGCATATGTTGCTCAAGGAAATGATATAAACAAACTTGTTTATAAAGCAAAATTATTTCCATTTGGTCCAATAATAGCATTAATATTGTGTATAGTTGTTATTTTAGGACAAGGTATCAGTTATTTTGAAGCTGCCAAAATTGATTGGAGTGGAATAATAGCATCTTATATAGGATTGCCAATTTTCTTTGGTTTATGGTTTAGCTATAAAAAGAAACATAAAACAAATATTATTAACCTAAAGGATGTAAATTTTAACATAGAAGATGAGCCTTCTGAAAAAGAAGTTGTTTAATATAAAAAGCATATATGTTTATTTATATTATCATTACAATATGGATAAATATGTTGTGTTTTAAGTTAAATTTGAGAAGGTCCATTTTGGTATAACAAAATGGACCTGTTACAATTACATATAAAATTATTAGTATATATGCTCCATTTATTTAATACTTTGAGGAAAGTTAAATATATTAAGTGGATCATATTTATTTTTAAATTATTCTTTCTAGAAAATAATATAACTTTTTTTATATCTTCATAGGTTTTACAATAGGCTATAGCAATTGGATATTTATCAATAGCTCTATTCCAAATTTGTCTGGCATCATCATAATAATTACTTATAGGAGTAATTACTTCCATCATTTTTATCACCAGCTTAAAAAATAGTTTTTATTTCATTTTATAAAAAAAGTAATACAAATGTGATAAAATTATAGATTATAACAAAATTGTATTATAAGAAAATTTATTATATTATAGATGAATAGCTTGTTTTTAAGTAAGAATATAAATATAGGAGAAAAAAATGAATTTTGTAGCTATAGATTTTGAAACTGCCAATGAAAAAAGAAACAGTCCATGTTCTATAGGAATTGTAGTTGTAAAAGGTAGTAAGATTATAAAAAAGGTATATTATTTAATAAAACCTAAAGAAATGAGATTTATGCCAATAAATATTGGAATTCATGGTATAAGGCCACATATGGTTAAGGATGAATTAGAGTTTGATAAAGTTTGGAAAAAGATTAAGTATTATTTTCAAGATAGTTTAGTAATAGCTCATAATGCCTCCTTTGATATGTCTGTATTAAGAAATACATTAAAACTTTATAATATAAAAATGCCAAGTTTTCAATATATATGTACAATGAAGCTTTCCAAAAATTTTTATAGTGATATTGAAAATGCAAGATTAAATACAGTAAATAAATTTTTAGGATATAAGTTTCAACACCATGATGCTTTAGCAGACGCAATGGCATGTGGTAATATTTTGCTAAATATATCTAAGGAATTAGGTTCAAATGATATTAATGAAATATCAAAATTAGTTGGAGTAACTTTAGGACGTGTAAATGGAAATGGATACAAACCATCATCAACTAAAGGTAGAATTTTAAAAAGATCTAGCAGACAAGCTCCTAGGAAAAATAAAAATATACTAGAAAGTTTCAATCTTAAAGCATTTAAAGATGAAGTAGTTGTATTTACAGGCGGACTATCATCTATGACAAGATTCGAAGCAACAATATTAGTTAGAAAACTTAATGGAACAGTAGGAAGCTCTGTAACTAAAAAGACAACATACTTAATTACAAATACAAAAGATATAGTGAATTTAAATATGGATGAAATGAGTAATAAGCTCAAAAGAGCAGTAGTTTTAAAGAAAAATGGGCAAAATATAAAATTTTTAGATGAAGAAACATTCTTAGAAAAATGTAAAGAAAAGTAATAAATTTGTTTATAAATATAAAAATACTTTTAATAAGAAAGATAGTTCCTATTTTGGCTAGGAATTATCTTTTTATTTATAATTATTCTGATTTTAGTAAAAAATTCATCACGGATTTGTGGTAGGTTTATTTATTTTATATACCTTGTAATAAATATTAAGTATTGTAAAATTAATATATAAAGATTTAAAGGTTGTGGTAAGTTTGTACAGTATTATGATTATAGAAGATGACAAGAAAATGGCTAAACTTATAGAAAATCACTTAGAACGATATGGATATAAAACATTTTTAATTAAAGATTTTTCAAAAGTAAAAGACGAAGTCTTAGAGTGCAAGCCAGATCTTGTTTTAATGGATATAAATCTTCCTTTTTTTGATGGATTTTATTGGTGTAGTGATATAAGAAATTATTCAAAAGTGCCTATAATATTTATATCAGCGAGAGATTCAGATATGGATCAAGTTATGGCAATAGATAATGGTGGAGATGATTTTATAACAAAGCCATTTTCTTATTATGTATTGTTAGCAAAGATAAAAGGCGTATTAAGAAGAGTATATGGTAGTTATGCCAAAAATAATGCGGATTTTTTGAAGATTGGGGATTTAATATTATATATAAACAAAAGTTTATTAGAATTTAAAGGTAGAAAAATAGAACTTAGTAAAAATGAATTTTCTCTTTTATTATATCTTCTTAAAAATATAAATAAAATTGTTTCAAGGGATACTTTGCTAGAGATTCTTTGGAGCGATACAGATTTTATTGATGACAATACTCTTTCTGTTAATGTTACAAGACTTAGAAAAAGGTTAGAAGAAGTAGGAATTAACAATGCTATAGAAACAAGACGAGGGCAAGGATATATGCTTATTAATAATTGGCAAAGTGAATAGTAGGTGGATAAAATGAATTTTATAGACTTTTTAAAAGATAGAATATCTTATATAATAATATATTTTATAAGTATATCTTTAGTTATTTTGATAATGCATTTGACTTTATTTATAAAAGTAATAGATTTTCCTATAACGAATATATTATATGCCTATTGTGTTTCTATAGTCATACTTATCATATTTTTGATATATGAATATTCAAAAGTAAGGGTGTTTTACAAGCAGCTTTATAGAGCTTTAAATTCTGAAGATATTATAGAGGATATTATAAATGTAGGTGAAGTTAGAACTAGAGAACAAAAATTTTTTACAAGATTATTAAAAAAAATACATAAAACCTATGAAGGAAAAATTTATAAATATGAAGATATTCAAAAGCATTATTCAAATTTTATAAATCAGTGGGTACATCAAATGAAGACCCCTGTTTCTGTAATTAACCTAATATTAGAAGAAGAAGATACAGCCGAGTTTAAAGAGGTTTTTGATAGTATTGGTGAAGAAAATGAAAAAATATCGCAGGGGCTTAATATAATGCTTTATAATGCAAGAATAAATGAATTTAATCATGATTTTAATGTGGAAGGTATAGATATACTATTAATTTTAAGACAAGTAATAAATGATAATAAAAAGCTACTTATTAGAAATAAAATATTTCCACAAATAACAGGTGAAACTGCAATTGTTCAAACAGATAAAAAGTGGATATATTTTGTTATAAATCAAATTGTTATTAATGCAATAAAGTATACAGTTGCAACAGAAAGAGATAAAAAGACTATAAATTTTAAAATAGAAGAAGATACTGCAAAAATAACTGTAAGTATTCAAGATAACGGTATTGGTATACCAAAAGAAGATTTAGGCAGAGTATTTAATGCTTTTTTTACAGGTAAAAATGGTAGAAAAACCTCTGAGTCTACAGGTATGGGAATGTATTTAGCAAAGCGTATTTGTAATGAGCTTGGAAATGAATTATATGTTGAATCAGAAGAAGGGGAAGGAACAATATTTTATATAATTTTTTATAAGGGCAAAAACATATTTAAATTGTAATCTTTCAAAATTGTAATGTTAACATTCAAAATGAAAGGGAAATCGATACAAAGATTTCTCTATTTTTTTTATAATAAAGGTATAGTCATTAAAAGAAATAGAAAGCAGGAGGTTTTTATTATGTCAATTTTAAAAGTTGAAAATATAACAAAAATATATGGTGGAAAAAAAGGTGGAATGAAATTTAAAGCTTTAGATAAATTTAGTTTAGAAATTGAAAAAGGAGAATTTGTTGGAGTAATGGGGCCTTCTGGTAGTGGTAAAACTACACTATTAAATATAATGGCAACTATAGATACACCTTCATCAGGAGAACTTTTTATAAATGGTACAAATCCTACAAAATTAGATGAGAAAAATATTGCTCTGTTTAGAAGAAAAGAGCTAGGTTTTATATTTCAAGATTTTAATCTCTTAGATTCTTTGTCTATTAAGGAAAATATAATATTACCACTTGTATTAGAAAAAGTTAAGGTGAGGGAACTAGAAAAAAGATTAGAAGACATTGCAGGTCTTTTAAATATTAAAGATATTTTAAATAAAAAACCTTATGAAATTTCAGGAGGACAGCAGCAAAGAGCAGCCTGTGCTAGAGCACTTATTCATAATCCTTCTATAATTTTAGCAGATGAACCTACAGGAAATCTGGATTCTAAAGCATCACAGGATGTCATGGAAACTTTAACAAATTTAAATACTAAAAAAGAAGCTACTATAATGATGGTTACCCACGATCCTTTTTCTGCAAGCTTTTGTAAAAGAATAGTTATGATTAAGGATGGAAAGTATTTTTTAGAAATTGTGAATGGAGGAAATAGACAGGCATTTTTTAAAAAAATTATGGATTCACTTTCACTTTTAGGAAGTAGATCAAATAATTACGCATTGTAGGAGGAGAATTAAAATGACAATTAATAATATAGCTATTAAAAATATTAAAGGAAATTTAAATAAATATGCTATGTATTATTTGAGTAATGTAATAGTCGTAACTATATTTTTTATATTTGCTAATTTTATATATAACCCAGGTGTTAGCAGTTCGAATATTAGTGACAAAACTATAAGTGATGCTGCCAGTAGATTAATGTATTTGTGCGAGTTTGTAATAATAATTTTTACTTTTATATTTTCAAATTATTCAATAACTAGTTTTTTAAAGTCTAGAGAAAAAGAATTTGGACTTTTATCAATGTTTGGGTTGACTAAAGGTCAAATAAGACAATATGTTATGTTTGAAAATGTAATAATTTCAATTTTTTCTATTATAACAGGACTTTTTTTCGGGATTTTGTTTTCAAAATTATTTTTTATGGCTATGTCTGTAATTTTAGATTTGAATACAGAAATGCCATTTTTAATATCAAGCAAAGCTATAAAAATAACAATATTAAGCTTCTTTATACTTCTTAATATTATAAGCTTTATTACAAGTCGCAAAATAAAGAATAACAACATCGCAGAATTGCTAAAGGGTGAGAGAATACCTAAGACAACACCAAAGTTTTCTAAATTTAAATCAGTATTAGCAATAATACTCATCATTTCAGGATACATTGTAGGGTTATTTTCTGGAACAGCTATTATAATGACAATGTTTCCAATACTTATAGTTGTAATAATAGGGACTAAACTTTTGTTTTCTCAATTCAGTGTGTTTTTCACAAATAAGCTTCAAAATAATAAAGGGGTTTATTATAAAGGAATAAATATGATAACATTATCCCAAATTATATATAAATTAAAGGACAATGCAAAGGTGCTATTTATTACTTCAATACTTAGCGGAATTACTCTTGCATCAGCTATATCAGTTTATTCTCTACAAAAAGTAAGTTTATCTTCAATGGAAGAGAATTGCCCACAGGATATAGGAGTTATGGAACAGGGAATAAATTCTCATAAAGTTATAGCAGATGGAAAAATTGAAGAAATATTAGAAAAATATAAATTTAATATAAAATATAAAAACAAAACAGAGCTGATAAGAGCAAAAAATAATGATAAAGTAGTAGAAGATAAGAAGAGTACCTATGGAATAAAAGTAAATAAAACTGATTTTAATATAATGTCAGAAAATAGTTTTAATGACCTTGCAAAACAATATAATAAGAAACCTTTAACTTTAAATAATGGAGATGCCATAGTATATACCTATGATTTAACTAATAACATAGTTAATCAAAAAACAGATCTTCCTTTTAAGAGTCAGAAGAAGTTAAATCTAAATATTGGTGGCAAAATAAATAGTTTTAATATATTAGATAATTTAAAAGGTGGAATTATAAATGCAGATATAGAAAATACTAATACTATAATTGTTAGTAATAGTGATTTTAAAAAGTTAGGAAATAATCTTTCAGATGATAATAAATTTATTTATTATGGGTATAACATCAAGCATAATTTAAAAGCTGTTAATGCAATAACTGAAATAAAAAATTCAGTTGCAAAAGGCCAAGAAGCTTTATTTACTGAAAGAGTAATAAGTGCAGCAGGTCTAATGCAAATTTTATCTGTACTTTTATTTATAGGAACCTTTGTTGCAATGATATTTTTTATTGCAACAGGAAGTATATTATATTTCAAAATGTTTAATGAAGTTCAGAAAGATAAGCAAGATTTTATAGGACTAAAAAAGATAGGTGTTACACAAGAAGAAATAAAAAAGATAGTTAGTATTCAAAGTTTTACAATGTTCTTTTTACCACTTACAGTTGCAACATTACATGCTGCTTTTGCAGTAAAATCTGTAGGACTTTTATATACAAAATACTTTATATTTATAGCAGGAATATATTTAGTTTTACAGATAGTATATTATCTATTTGCTAAATGGATGTATATGAAACAAATTAATAGTTGGAACATTTAAGTATTATAGGGTAACCATTTATAACTAAGCTTTATATTATAATATTGTAAGTTTTTATTTTTAAAATCACAGCTTAAAATAAAAATTTTAAATTTGGAGTGAAATTTATGTTTGAACATTCAAGACCTGCATGGATTGAAATAAATTTAGATAATTTAATTTATAATATGAAGGAAATAAGAAGAGTTGCCAAAAGTAAGGAGATAATAAGTGTAGTCAAAGCAGACGCATATGGACACGGTGCTACAGAGATAGCATCTCTCTTACTTGAAAACGGAGCCGATAGACTAGCAGTAGCGGTTCTTTCAGAAGCACTAGAATTAAGGAATGGTGGTATTAAGGCTCCTATTATTATTTTAGGTTACACTCCACTTAGATATGATGAAAAAACAATATGTAATAATGCTGAAACTATAATAAAAAATGATTTAGAGGTATCTGTAAGTTCATATAAATATGCAAAGCAATTATCTAAAAAAGCACAAGAATTAGGTAAAGATGTGAAAATTCATGTAAATATCGATACAGGTATGGGAAGATTAGGATTTTTGCCTACAGAGGAAAATTTAGAAAAAATATATCAAATAAGTAAATTACCAAATATAATATTTGAGGGTTTATTTTCACATTTTTCAACAGCTGATGAAAAAAATAAAGATTATACTAATGAACAATTTAAAGAATTCTTAGATTTTTATTATAAACTTAAAGATAAAAATGTGAAAATTAATATAAAGCATATTGCCAATAGTGCGGCTTTAATAGATTTACCTTACACTCATTTGGATGCTGTTCGTCCAGGAATAGCTCAATATGGTTATTATCCTTCATCAGAAGTTAATCATGAAAATATAAATTTAAGACCAATAATGAAATTGAAAACAAATATTGTTCTTGTGAAAGATATTAAAGCTGGACAATCTATCAGTTATGGAAGAAAATTTAGAACAATAAGAAATAGCAAGATAGCTGTTCTTCCAATAGGCTATGCAGATGGCTATGAAAGGGAATTATCTGATGAAGATAATGTTTATAAAACTCAAGTTATTGTGAATGGAAGACTTGCTCCTATAGTGGGAAGAATAACTATGGATATGTGTATGGTTGATGTAACAGATATAGGTGATGTTAAAGTTGGTGATGAAGTTATATTAATAGGAGAATGTAATGATGAAAAAATTTCAGTAGAAGATATAGCAAATATATTAAATACTATACCTTATGAAGTAACCAGTAGAATTAGTAAAAGAATCCCAAGATATTATATTAAAGGTGGAAAAATAGTGAAAGTAACACAAATAAATAAGAATACAGATAAATAATATTAATATAGTACTTTATATTAATATAAAATATCAGATTGTTTAAAAACCCCATATAAGTGTATATGGGGTTTTATAATATCTTTTTTATAAATACAAATTCTTCTTTTGTGTATAATTATAAATTTTTATAATGGAATATGCATATTAATTTACTAGTTTTAAGAAAGAAAATAATATTTTTAATGCAAAAAATACAGTGTTATAAGTGTTAAAAACAGGTTATGAATTAACTTAATTTGTTTTTTAATATTGGTTTTATATTCAACTAGATTTTAAAATTTGTTAAAGTGTAAATGTAAACATTTTAATAAGTTTTAAAGAAAGGGGAGAAATTTTATATAAGTAATAATTATTAATTTTATAACTATTTAATTAATTAAGCTTTTATATAAAAATTATCAATCGTATTAAAAAATAAAGATATGTTTAAAAAGGAGATGTTGTTAGTGAAAGATTTAATAGTAGATAAAATGCAAATGTTCGCTAAAGCTATAATTGTACCTGTATTATTTTTACCTATTGTAGGCATAATTTTAGCTTTATCTTCTATTTTAAGTAACCCATCTATTGCAGGAGAAAGTGGTTTCCTAATGAACATAGGCAAATTTATTGGTAGTGGACTTTGGCCTATTATGACAAATTTAAGTATTATTTTCTGTGTAGGAATAGCTATGGGGTTGGCAAAAGAAAAGAAAGCAGAAGCAGCACTAATAGCAGTGTTTTCATATTTAGTATATTTAGGAGCTAATAATCAATGGCTTACTATTACAGGAAAGTTAGTGAAATACAATGTAGCAGCAGATTTATATGGAACTGGACAAACCTTGCAATTAGGATTTCAAGTAATAGACATGGGAGTTTTTCTAGGAATGATTCTTGGTGTAGTAGTTGCTATTATTCATAATAAATATTGTAATAAAGAATTTCCTGGGGCTTTTGGATTATATGGAAATACTAAATTAGTATTTATAGTATTAACTCCTATTATATTAATATTATCAATAGTATTTAGCTATATTTGGCCTGTAGTAGCTACTGGCATTAGTGCCTTAACAGGTTTTATAAATGCAGCTGGAGCTATAGGTGTATTCTTATATGGATTTTTAAATAGATTCTTAATTCCAACTGGATTACATCATTTAATATGGACACCATTTTCTTACTCTAATATTGGTGGAGAATTAGTTATAAACGGACAAACTTACTATGGAGCATATAATATTTTTCTAGCACAATTAGCTGATCCTTCCATAAAAGTTTTTGATCCATCAGCAAAATATCTACAATATGGCATGGTTAAAATGTTCGGACTAGTAGGAGCAGCATTAGCCTTTTATAACACATCTAAACCTGAGAATAAAGCCAAATTAAAGTCTATTTTGATACCAGCAGTAGCAACATCAATTCTAGTTGGAATTACAGAACCTTTAGAATTTACATTTTTGTTTGTTGCACCATTTTTATGGGTAGTACACTCAGTGTTAGATGGTATATTTGAAGCTATAGTTTCACTTTTAGGGGTTAGAACTTTTGCATCAAATGGATTTATAGATTTTATAGCTTATAATTTACCAGCAGGAATTGCTAAAACTAAATGGCCTATATTTATAGTTATTGGATTAGTACAATTAGCAATATATTTCTTTGTATTTAAATTTTTAATTAAAAAATTCGATCTTAAAACTCCCGGTAGAGAGGATAAAGAAGTAAGATTAGTAACTAAAAAAGATTTTAAAGAAAATTTGTCTAAAGCATCAGGAGAGGTTGCTGCATCTAAAGATTCAGACTTAGCAAGGATAATAGTTCAGGCATTAGGTGGAAAAGAAAATATAGAAAGTGTAGATAATTGCTTTACACGTTTAAGATTAAAAATTAAAAATATAGATATAGTTAATGAAATGGATTTAAAAGAAACTGGAGCTACTGGTGTAATAAAAAAGGGGAATAACGTTCAAGTAGTATATGGACCTAAAGTAAATGGAATTAGAAATGTAGTAGATAAATATCTTGGTAATTAATATTAAAAAATTTTAAAACAAATTAATATTTAACTTAACTTGTTTTTTTATAAGGTATTTGTGTTTAAATAAATCAAAAAGTTTGCTAAATTATAATTATAAACAGTTTATAATATATAGAAATTTATTTAAAAAAAATACTAAAACATTCAATAGTTACATTCTTACTTAATAAATTTTAATATCTTCCACAATACCTGAATTAATAAGTATATCTAAATTTTTTGTACTATTTCTTATAGCAACAAAAACGACAAATTGTAGGTAAATATTTAAATGATAGTAAGATTAAGAACCTATTTATAAATTTTGATGGAAAATAATTTATAATATTCAAGAAAATATAAAATAGAAAGAGGGAATAATTATGAAAAAATTTTCAGTAACAATAGCCGGTGGTGGAAGTACATTTACCCCAGGGATAATATTAATGTTATTAGATAACTTAGATAAATTTCCTATAAAAAAATTAAAATTATATGATAATGATAAAGAAAGACAAGCTGTAATTGCAGGAGCTTGCGAAATTATTATAAAAGAAAAAGCACCAGAAGTTGAATTTTCAGCTACAATAGATCCAGAAGAAGCATTTACAGGTATAGATTTTGTTATGGCACATATAAGAGTTGGTAAATACGCAATGCGTGAATTAGACGAAAAAATTCCTTTAAAGTATGATGTGCTTGGACAAGAAACTTGTGGACCAGGAGGAATTGCATATGGAATGAGATCTATTGGTGGAGTTATAGAAATACTTGATTATATGGAAAAGTATTCACCAAATGCATGGATGTTAAATTACTCTAATCCAGCAGCAATAGTTGCAGAAGCTACTAGAAGATTAAGACCTAATTCAAAAATATTAAATATATGCGATATGCCAATTGGTATAGAAGTACGTATGGCTGAAATTTTAGGATTAAAGTCAAGAAAAGATATGTCAGTTAGATATTATGGACTTAATCATTTTGGATGGTGGACAGATATACGTGACAAAGATGGAAATGATTTAATGCCAAAAATAAAAGAACATGTGTCTAAACATGGTTATGTAGTTGATAAAGGAGATAGTCAACATATTGAAGCAAGCTGGAATGATACATTCGCTAAAGCAAAGGATGTGTATGCTGTTGATCCAGATACATTGCCGAACACTTATTTAAAATATTATCTATTCCAAGATTATGTTGTTAAGCATGCTAATAAAGAATATACAAGAGCCAATGAAGTAATGGATGGAAGGGAAAAGTTTGTATTTGGAGAATGTAGAAAAGTTATAGAAAAACAATCTACAGAAGGTTGTGAACTTCATATAGATGAACATGCTTCTTATATAGTTGATCTTGCAAGAGCTATAGCATACAATACAAAAGAAAAGATGCTTTTAATTGTAGAAAACAATGGTATAATTGAAAATTTTGATTCTACAGCTATGGTTGAAGTTCCTTGTATTCTTGGTAGTAATGGGCCAGAACCATTATCAGTAGGTAAGATTCCACAATTCCAAAAAGGATTAATGCAACAACAAGTTTCTGTAGAAAAATTAGTAGTTGAAGCTTGGATAGAAAAATCTTATCAAAAATTGTGGCAAGCTATTACACTTTCTAAGACAGTACCTAGTGCATCTGTTGCTAAAAATATTTTAGATGATTTAATTGAAGCAAATAAGGATTATTGGCCTGAATTAAAGTAGTATTTAAAGATAATTTAATAATATTATTTTAAAAAATAGAAAAATTATTATAAAATTAATTGAGACTGCCAAAAGTAGATTAAAATCTATTTTAGACAGTCTTTTTTGAAAATATTAGGAGGAATTAAAATGTTTAAAAAAATTAAATCTCTTTTATCGAATGATAAATCAGACGTTCAACAAGAAAATTTAAATGAAATATTTGTAAGCCCTATTTCTGGAGAAATAATAAGTCTAGATGATGTTCCAGATGAGGTGTTTTCCCAAAGAATGATGGGAGATGGGTTTGCTATACAACCTGAAAATGGAGAGGTATTTTCACCAGTGGATGGAACAATTACAGCAGTTTTCCCTACTAAACATGCTATTTCAATAAAAAGTAATTATGGGATTGAAATTTTGATCCATTTTGGTTTGGATACAGTTAATTTAAATGGAGAAGGTTTTCAAGTTTATGTTGAAGAAGGAACTGTAGTAAAGGCAGGGGATATCTTATTGAAGGTTAATATCGAAGAAATAAAGGATAAAGTGCCCTCAGTTGTTGTTCCTATAATATTTATGGAGCTTAATGGAAAGAGTTTTAGTTATAATGTTGGAAAGGTTGCAGCTAAAGAACGGAATGCAATAACCTTGAAATAACCTTTTGTTAATTTTTATAAAGTATATGTACATATTCTGAATTTTAATTATAATAATTATGTATTTTCTAAATTCATTAGTTTATAAGAACTTCTAAATATATGTTCATCTTTTATATTTATTGTTTTATTATTTCAGAAATTTTATTATTAAATATTTCACTAATAAAAATATCTATAGGTAAGTATTTTAGTTAAGTAGTCATTACTTTTAATTATGCAAAATGTGAGATATAATATAGTTGCACAATTTAAATAATAGTTATTAAATAAACAATAGAGTGGTTATAGCAGAGGTGAATTTTATGAATTTAGATATTAGCAAAATTGTAGATAAATATCACTTAACCAAAGTAGAAGAGAATATATTAATTTATATTATAAATAATATAGACCATGTTAAAGAAATAGGGGTAAGGGGAGTAGCAAAGGAACACTATACCTCTACTACAACTATTGTGAATTTAGCAAAGAAAATAGGATATTCTGGATTCTTGGATATGTATTACAATTTAAGCTTTACTTTGAAAGATAAAAGAAATTATTTTAATAGTGGAAAAAATAATAAATATTATGGAGTAGAATTAGAAGAACTATTAGCATTAATAGAAGATAAAGATATAAGTGATTTTATAGATTTATTAATAAAAAATAAAGATGAAATTATATATACTAATGGGATAGCATTTTCATATTTTATTGCACAATATTTTACTAGGAAACTTATAGTTCTTGGTTTTAAATGTATTTATTCTGAAGCATATGAAAGCTATGATGTAAATGCTATAAAAGCTAAGTTATTAATAGCTGTTTCTAAATCAGGTGAAACAGATTTTATAGTAAGGGCTTCCAAATCTGCTAAGAAAAACGGTATAAAAATAGTTTCTTTTACAGGAGATGCAGAAAATACATTAGCTAAAATATCTGATGTTAATTTTAAAGTATATGATATGCATACTATAGATGATCGTAACAAATTATCTAATTCATTTTATCCTAATGTGTTAATGCTATTTGAATTTTTAATAGGTAAATATTTAGAAAAAACTAAAATTGATTTAGTTTAATATTAAAATAACTTGTTATATATAACAAAATGTGCTATGCTTAATAAGAACTTAAATTAAGAGTAAATAATGCAACACAAATATATTTCAATTAGCACTTAATCAATATATTATAGTGATATCGAAATTTTATTAGTGAGTTATTACAATGAATTTAAGAATAAAATTTCGGAGGTACACAATTATGAATGGTACAGTAAAATGGTTTAATGCAGAAAAAGGATTTGGATTTATTACAGGAGAAGATGGAAATGATGTTTTTGCACACTTTTCTCAAATAAATTCAGAAGGCTACAAATCACTTGAAGAAGGTCAAAAAGTTTCTTATGAAGTTGTTAAGGGACCAAAAGGACCACAAGCAGAAAATATAACTATTATTTAATTAATTGAATATTTTACCCCTTGAATAGCTAGTCTATTTAAGGGGTTTTTTAGTTATTTATAAATCTTTAATATTTAAAATATTTATTAAAAACTATTGACTTTAATCATAGTTAGAACTACAATAGTTACAACAGGAGTGATAATAATGAAAATAAGCAGTAGATTTTCTGTAGCGGTTCATATTTTATCCATATTATATATGGAAGATAAAAACTTATGTACTTCTGAATGGATAGCAGGAAGTGTAAATACCAATCCCGTTGTTATACGAAGAGTAATGGGAATGTTAAAAAGAGCTGGTTTAGTTAATGTTATAGCAGGTACTGGTGGAGCTTATTTATTAAAGGATTTAGATCAGATAACATTGCTAGATGTGTATGGGGCTGTAGAGGTTGTGAAAGAAGGAGAATTATTTCAATTTCATGACTCACCAAATATAAATTGCCCTATTGGTGCAAATATTCAGTCCGTTATGGAAGGGATTTTGTTAAATGCTCAAGAAGCTATGGAACAGGTATTAGAGAATGTAACCATGGA